>NZ_JBHUFV010000047.1:521947-552207 GCF_042681425.1 Nonomuraea mangrovi
GCCGCAGCAGGCCGTCGCCGACGCGGGGCGAGCGGACCAGGATCGGCTCCTCGCCGGAGAACGGGAACCGGCCCTCTGCCACCATCTGCGCCAGGTCGGACGCGCTCTGCAGGTAGGTGAGCTCCAGGCGCGAGGGGGTGCGGGCCGACGACAGGTTCGTCGAGCGCTGGATCACGCCGAGGAAGCGGCCGTCGCCGTCGGGCATCGCCCGCCGTACCGGGATGGTCTCCTCGCGGACCGGCACGCCCGTGGACCAGTCGGGGTCGCCCTCCCTGCAGATGCGCCGCTCGTTCCAGGCGGTGTCGATGAGGTTGCGCTCGCCCTTGGCGGCGACGCTGCCGACGATGTCGTCGTGGTAGACGGTGGGTCCCGTGGTCGGCCGCATCTGCGCGATCGCGATCCATCCGCTGTCGCCCCGCGGCTGGTCGGACTCCGCCGCGGGTACGCCGGCCTGGCTTCCGCGGTCGAGCAGCGGAGCCCAAAGGATGAGGTCGGCGAACGACAGGTCGGCGAGCAGCTGCCAGTCGGAGACCAGCGAGTGCAGCCAGTCGAGGTCCGCCGCGTCGAGCGCGGTATGGCGGACGACGAGGTCGCTGAGAGTCGGCACGAGTGCATCATGCGTGGTTTCGGCCACAACAACCAACTCGCCCTGCGCAAAGTGCGGTTACAGCGCTTTTGGGGCATCTCACATTGTGAGAACCATCACACCGCGGAGCGCAGGAAAGTGGTCGAGGCCTTGATCCGGCGTGCGAGACCAGAGGCGGTTGTCACCGCACTCACGGCCATGGATATCCTTCACAATCAGCCCGAGCAGCCCATATATGCGCGTGCGAGGGCCCAACGGATCCGGGTGCCCGCAAGCCACTCTTGCCTGCGGTTGACCACTCGGGCCAATCTGAGTTCCGATGATCTCGCGGTGATCAGACACGCCCTCACCGCCGTGGCTGGAGTGAAGGTGAGAGCGTGACAGAAGAGTCCCCTCGCGTACCTAAGTACTACGACGTCAAACGGAGCCTGCTGGAGCTCACCAAGAGCCTCACGCCGGGCAGCTCGCTGCCGCCCGAGCGGACCCTCGCCGTTCGCTTCGAGACCTCCCGTACGACCGTCCGCCAGGCGCTGACCGAGCTGGTGGTGGAAGGCCGGCTGGTACGCATCCAGGGGAAGGGCACCTTCGTCGCCCAGCCGAAGGTCGCCCAGGTGCTGCAGCTCACCTCCTACATCGGCGACCTGCGGACCGCCGGGCTCGAGCCCGACACGAAGATCCTCGACATCAGCTACATCACCGCCGACGAGGCGCTGGCCAGGCGACTGGCGATCAATCCCGGCGGCAGGGTGCTGCGCATCCACCGGCTCCGCCTGGCCAACGGCGAGCCCGTCTCGATCGACACCACCCACCTGTCGGCGCGCCGCTTCCCGAGGCTGCGGCGGGAGCTCGAGGTGCACTCGTCGCTGTACGAGACGCTGCACAACGCCTACAACGTGCGGCTGACCGACGCCGAGGAGGTCATCGAGACCGTCCTGGCGACGCCGTACGACGCGCAGATGCTGGGCGTCGACGTGGGCCTGCCGATGCTGCTGCTCACCAGGCACGCCTTCGACGCCGACGGCAACCCGGTGGAGTGGGCCCAGTCCCTCTACCGGGGCGACCGCTACAAGTTCGTCACCCGCCTGCGCCGTCCTTGACGAGACGGCCCCGGTACGGCAGGCATGGCCGTAGGGCCCCCGCCCTGCGGCCATGCCTTACCAGGGTCACTGGCAGGAGGCCTCGGGTAGCCAGCACACCTTGCCTGCCATCTCCCTGGCGTCCCCCAGCAACGTCTTGAACTCCTTCATCGGCAGCGAAGGCGCCGGCCACGCCGTCTCCGTGTAGACCATGACCGCCGCGCCCCTGCGCACCGCGACCTGCCTGAGCCCGCCCTCCCAGTACCTGGCCCCCACCCTGATGGCCTCGTCGCCGAGCTTGAGCGGCTTGCTGTAGTAGGTGATCTTCTCGATGCCCTCGCCCCGCGACGCGCACCTCTTCAGCTCGGCCCGCATCGCGTCCATGGCGGCACGGGCGCCCGACTCGTCCTGGTAGAGCGCCACCTGCTCGCCGCCGAGGTCGATCTCCTGCTGCCGGTAGATGGTCCTGGCCGCGACGCGCCCCTTCTCGACGCCGCCCCGCTTGTTCCAGTAGCTGTCATGGCAGGCGTCGATCATGAGCGGTGTCGACGCCCGGTCCGACACCTCCCAGATGTCCCAGCCGCTCGACCTGTTCTCCCACAGCAGGAAGCCCTTCGGCAGCGTCGTGGCCGCGCTTCCCATCAGCATGCTCGCGGCGGTCATGACCGCCGCCCCCGTCGTCATCATCCCCATGCCTGATAGACGCGACGACGCCGGACGAAGTTGGTGACGAATGGGTAGCAGGCACGTCACCTCGGCGGAGCGGGCCGGCTCTCCCGGGCCCAGAGGTGCGGATCACGCGGGCCCGCGTGTCCTGCTTTCTCACACTATTGATCGCTACATTGGGGCGATGAGTGAGATCGACACCAGCGTGCCGCACTCGGCCAGGATCTGGAACTACTGGCTCGGCGGCAAGGACAACTACGAGGTCGACAGGATCGCCGGCGAGGAGTTTCTGAAGATCTTCCCTGGCATGGCGGCGGGCGCGCGGGCCTCCAGGGCGTTCCTGCGGCGGACGATCACCTGGCTGGCAGCCGAGGCCGGGGTCAGGCAGTTCCTCGACATCGGCACGGGCCTGCCGACGGCGGACAACACCCACCAGATCGCCCAGCGGATCGCGCCGGAGGCCCGCGTCGTCTACGTCGACAACGACCCTCTCGTCCTCGCCCACGCCCGCGCCCTGCTGACCGGCACGCCAGAGGGCGCCACCGACTACATCGACGCCGACGTGCGCGAGCCGGAGGCGATCCTCACCGCGGCCGCCAAGACGCTCGACTTCGACGCGCCGATCGCGCTCAACCTGAGCGGGATCATGGGCCACGTGGCCGACGACGAGACGGCGCTGTCGATCGTCCGCAAGCTGCTCGACGCGCTTCCCTCCGGCAGCTACCTGGCGCTCAACGACGGCACGAACGTGCACAGCGAGGCCAACAGGCAGGCGCACCAGCAGTACAACGAGAGCGGGGCACTGCCGTACATCCAGCGCAGTCCCGAACAGATCGCCCGATTCTTCGACGGACTGGAGCTGGTCGAGCCTGGACTGGTGTCGGTGTCGAGGTGGCGTCCCGAGGGGATCACGCCTCCCGAGGTGGACGGGTACGGCGCCGTCGGACGCAAGCCCTGACCACGCACCTGTTTGGAACGGTGACTGGCTGGTAGGTTCCCGGCCATGGAGTCTGCGAAGCACGCTGGCGACGCCGCTGTCGCCGTCGCCAAGGCCTACGGCATCGAGACCATGTTCACCCTCTCCGGCGGGCACGTCTTCCCCCTCTACGACGGCGCCGTGCACGAGGACATGCGCATCCTCGACGTCAGGCACGAACAGAGCGCCGTGTTCGCCGCCGAGGCGACGGCGAGGCTGACCAGGAAACCCGGCCTCGCCGTCCTCACCGCGGGGCCCGGTATCACCAACGGCGTCAGCGGCATCGCGACCGCGCACTTCAACGGCTCACCCGTCGTGGTCATGGGCGGGCGCGCACCGCAGTCGCGGTGGGGCAGCGGGGCGCTGCAGGAGATGGACCATCCTCCGCTGCTGGAGCCGATCACCAAGCTGTCGTTCACGGCCTCCGCCGCCGACTCGATCGGCCAGGACGTCGAGCTCGCCTTCCGCACGGCCATCGCCCCGCACAGAGGCCCGGTGTTCGTCGACTTCTTCATGGACCACCTGTTCTCCCCGTCGGAGATGCACCAGGCGCAGACGCAGACCCCCTCCCCACTTGAGCCCGACCCCGACGCGGTCGCCCGCGTGGCGGCGCTGCTGGCCGAGGCCGAGCGCCCTGTCGTCGTGCTCGGCTCCGACGTGTGGATGGACCGCGCCGAGGAGGCGGCCCGCGACTTCGTGGAGGCGTGGCGGCTGCCCGTCATCCCCAACGGCCAGGGCCGCGGCATCCTGCCCGCGGGGCACGAGCTACTGGTCACCCGCGCCCGCGGCCTCGCCTTCGGCCAGGCCGACCTGGTGATCGTCATCGGCACCCCGCTGGACTTCCGCCTCGGCTACGGCTGGTTCGGCGGCAAGGAGGGCGCGCCGCCGGCCCGCGTCGTCCATCTCGCCGACGCCCCCTCGCAGCTGGCCACCCACACGAAACCCGCCGCCTCCGCCGCGGGCGACCTGTCGCTGGTGTTCTGGAGCCTCGGCACGGCCTGTGGCGACGCGGGAGTGAAGCCCTCCCGCTACGCGCCATGGCTCGACACGCTCTCCCAGGCGGCCGCAGCGGCCATCGCGGGTGACGCCGGGCTCCTGTCGGCCTCCTCCGACCCGATCCACCCCATGCGCGTCTACGGCGAGCTGGGCAAGATCCTCGACGACGACGCGGTGGTGATCGGGGACGGCGGCGACTTCGTCTCCTACGCGGGCAAGTACGTCGAGCCCCGCCAGCCGGGCAACTGGCTCGACCCGGGCCCCTACGGCTGCCTCGGCACCGGGCTGGGCTACTCCATCGCCGCCCGCCTGGCCCGCCCCTCCTCGCAGGTGGTGCTGCTGCTCGGCGACGGCGCCGCGGGCTTCTCGCTGATGGACGTCGACACCCTCGTCAGGCACAACCTGCCGGTGGTCATGGTGTGCGGCAACAACGGCATGTGGGGCCTGGAGAAGCACCCCATGCAGATGCTGTACGGCTACGACGTGGCCGCCGAGCTGCGCCCCGAGACGCGCTACGACCAGGTCGTGACCGCGCTCGGCGGAGGTGGCGAGCTGGTCACCAAGCCGTCGGAGATCGGGCCCGCCCTGCGGCGCGCGTTCGACTCCGGCGTGCCGTACCTGGTGAACATCGCCACCGATCCGCAGGTCGCCTACCCGCGCACCACCACGGGCGTCTGAGCGGCTACTGCTTGGCGTTGGTCGGCGTGGGCGAACCGGAGCCGGGCGTCGGGCTCGGCGACGGAGAGGGGCTGGGCGACCTGCCCGGCGGGCACTGGTCGCTCACCGTCGACACGGTCACCGTCATGCCCTTCGCCAGCGCCTTGCCCGCCTCGGGCAGCTGCGCCGAGACCTTCGGGCAGCTGTCCGGCTCCATCACCATGACGGCCTTGACCCGAATCTTGTAGCCCGCCTTCGCCAGCGTCTTGGTCGCCTGGTCCACGTACATGTCGAGGACGCTCGGCACCAACGGCTGCTTCACGTGCGTCGGCGTCGGCGTCTCGCTGGGCTCGACGACGGCCCTCTTCGTCGTCGGCGGCGTGGAAGGCGTCCTGGTGGGGGGCTCCTCCTGCGTCGGCTCCGGCTCCTCGGTCGGCTCTGTGGGCCTGGGCGGCTTGGGCGACTTCGAGGTCTTGCTCGGGGTCGTCTTGGTGCCGCCGGCGACCGGCGACGTGGTGACCGCCGTCGTGCCTCCGTTCTCGTCGCCCATGCCGGTGAGCGCGACGGCGCCCGCTCCGACGCCCAGCACCGCCACCGCGGCGATGCCCGCCACCAGCACACCTCTGCCGCCGCCCGCCCTGGCGGCCTTGGCGGCCCTGCGGGCGCCGCGCCGCGACCCCTGCGTGGCGACCGTGGACTGGTCGGGCGGCTGGATCGCTCCCGTGGCCGGCGACGGCGCGGCGGCGACCGCGCCCGTCACCACCGACAGGTCCGTCAGCGAAGGCGGCGGACCGGGGGCATGGGGAGACTGCGCGGCCTGCCTGGCGGCCGCCGCCATGGCCGCGCCGCTGGGATGGCGCCGCACAGGGTCCTTGGACAGCGCACGCTCCACCACCGCCCGCACCGCGGGCGGGATCTCGGCGGGCAGCGGCGGCGGAGCCTCCCTGATGTGCTTCAGCGCGATCGTGACGGGGCTGTCGCCGTCGAACGGGCGCACACCCACCAGGCACTCGTAGGCCACCACGCCGAGCGCGTAGATGTCGACGGCGGGCGTCACCGGCGCGCCCTCGGCCTGCTCGGGTGCGCAGTAGGCGGCGGTGCCCAGCACCATGCCCGCGTCGGTGAGCCGGTTGGCCACGTCCTGGCGGGCGATCCCGAAGTCGGTCAGGACCAGCGTGCCGTCGCGCTGCACCAGCAGGTTGCCCGGCTTGACGTCGCGATGCACGATGCCCTGGTCGTGTACGGCCTGCAGCGCCGACGCCGCCTGGGCGATCAGCTCCATGGCCGGTTCGGGCGCGATGCGCCCCATGCGCTGCAGTAAGCGGTCGAGCGGCTCGCCGTCGACGAACTTCATCACCAGATAGACGGTCGCCCCCGCGCCCGCCACCTGATGAACCCCGTAGTCGTAGACGTCGACCACACCGGGATGGTTGATCGTCGCCATCGCCCTCGCCTCGCCCTGGAAGCGGGCGACGAAACCCGGGTCGTCCGTGCGGCCCGGAAGCAGCACCTTGACGGCGACGGTGCGGGCGAGGACGATGTCCTCTCCACGCCACACCTCGCCCATGCCGCCGGCGCCGATGCGGGTATCCAGGCGATATCGCCCCGCCAGCGTCGTCCCTTGGGCCACCATGTCTCCCCCGTTACCCCCTGTCGTCTGGAACCTCTCCCACCCCAGGGTTCTCCAACAAAGCGGATTTGTATCGCGGCGAGGTAACGCAGAGGTCACGGAATTCTGAGAAGTGTACGGCTTGCGCCATTCCGTCACCACAAAATTGCCGCAAGCCGTACAAACCTATCCTGGCGGCCCGGACGGAATCCTGTCTGCCCGAAAGCCGAGATGTGATCTCAGTAGGCTGGCCGCATGACGCTCGCCCCAGGTCTCCGCGCCTCGTTGCTGATCATGGTCGAGAGGGAGGACCTCGCCACCAAGATCGGCAGTGGCGACGTGCCCGTACTGGCCACGCCGCGACTGCTCGCGCTGGCGGAGATGGCGACCGTCCAGGCGGTCAGAGAGCATCTGGAAGCGGGCGAGACCTCCGTCGGCACCCGGGTGGAGCTCGACCACCTGGCCGCCAGCCCCGTCGGCACGCACATCGAGATCAGCGCCGAGCTGACCACGGTGGACGGCAGGCGCCTGGTGTTCGGCTTCACCGCCCACGATCGCGCCACGCTGGTGGGGAAGGGCACGATCGAGCGGGTGGTCGTCGACAGGGAAAGGTTCCTCGGGCGGCTCGCGCCAGGCGGTACGTCTAGCCGATGACGGCGATCAGGTCGCCTTCCTGCACCACGTCGCCTTCGGCCACCTTCAGCGTGACCACGCCGTCGTCCTCGGCCAGCACCGGGATCTCCATCTTCATGGACTCGAGGATCACGAGCGTGTCGCCCTCCTCGACCGTGTCACCCTCGGCGACGACGACCTTCCACACGTTCGCCACCATCTCGGCGTGTACCTCAGCCACCGCAACTCCCCTCTTTCAGTGCCTCAACTGTTTCACGTTCACTTGGCGCGCATGCGGCCGACCAGGCCTGTGTCGTAGTCGCCGCTGACGAACTCGGCGTGGTCGAGCAGCTCGGCGCAGAACGGCAGGTTGTTCTTCGGCCCTTCGACCTTGAACGACTCCACCGCTTCCCTGCCCTTCTCCATGGCCTCGGCACGGCTGGCGCCGTACACGCAGAGCTTGGCCATCAGCGGGTCGTAGAACGGCGTGACCGTGGTGCCGGCAGCGTAGCCGGAATCGACGCGGATGCCGGGGCCGGACGGCTCCTCCCACACGGTGATCGCGCCTGGGCCGGGGAAGAAGCGCTTCGGGTCCTCCGCGTAGACGCGGAACTCGATGGCGTGGCCCCTCACCTCGGAGGTGACCGACGGGTTCTCGCCGGCAGCGACCCTGAGCTGGAGCTCGACCAGGTCGAGCCCGGTGACGAGTTCGGTGACGGGGTGCTCCACCTGGAGCCTGGTGTTCATCTCGAGGAACACGAAGTCCTGCTTGTCGGCGTCGACCAGGCACTCGACCGTGCCCGCTCCGAGATAGCCGACCGCCTCGCCCGCCTTGACCGCCGCCGCCAGCATGCGCTCGCGCAGCTCGGGCGTGATCCCGGGAGAGGGAGACTCCTCCACGACCTTCTGGTGGCGACGCTGCACCGAGCAGTCGCGCTCGCCGAGCGCCAGCACGGTGCCGTCGGGCAGGCCAAGGATCTGCACCTCGACGTGGCGGGCGCGGGCGATGTAGCGCTCGAGCAGGATCGCGGGGCCCTCGTCGCCCGAGGAGAAGCGGGCCGCGGCCCTGGAGGCCTGCTCGAACGCCTTGGCCAGGCCCTCGGCGTCGTGGGCGACGCTCATGCCGATGCCGCCGCCGCCTCCCGCGGTCTTCACCATGACCGGGTAGCCGATCCGCCCGGCCTGCTCCCGCGCCTGGTCGAGGTCCGTGACCGGCTCGCGGGTGCCCGCGGCGACCGGCACGCCCGCCTCCTCCATCAGGTTACGGGCGTTGATCTTGTCGCCCATCCGCTCGATGGCCTCGGGAGCAGGACCGATCCAGATCAGGCCCGCCTCGACGACGGCTCTGGCGAACGCGGCGTTCTCCGCGAGGAACCCGTAACCGGGGTGGATCGCCTTCGCGCCGGTCGCTCGCGCGGCCTCGAGCACCTTGTCGGCGTCGAGGTAGCTCTGCGCCGGGTTGGCGGGGCCGAGCAGCACGGCCTCGTCGGCCTCGTGAACGAACGGCAGGTCCGCGTCGGCCTCGGAGTGCACGGCGACGGCGCGCAGGCCCAACCGCTGGACGGTGCGGATGATCCGCCTCGCGATCTCCCCTCGGTTGGCGATCAGGACGGTTCCGAGCGTCTCATTAAGCACGACGCCCACCATATGGCCGCCTCGAGCGAGATCCCTTTCCCCCGAAACCACCGATCCGCCCAGCCCGTCTTGTAGGAAGCCCACAAAAGTGGGCGGGACGAAACGCGGTATTTCCACTTCGGCCTTAGAGCCGACGCACAGACGCCAACCAGTCGACCACGCCCACCGTCACAACCGACGCACAGACGCGAACCGGTCCACCACGCCCACCGTCACAACCGACGCACAGACGCGAACCGGTCCACCACGCCCACCGTCACAACCGACGCACAGACGCGAACCGGCCCGTCACAGCCGGTGCACGGGCGCGAGCCGGTCGACCACGCGTGCCATCGCCTCGATCACGTCGGGGTCGTACTCGCCGCCGATACCGAGCCTGAGCCGTTCTAAAGCGGCTCCCGCGCGGTCGCGGTCGGTCGAGCCGCCGACGAGGTCGTCGTAGGCGTTGGCGGCCTTGATGATACGGCTGGACCGCGGCGGCTCCTCGGCCATCGAGTCGCACTGCCGCCTGACCAGCTCGGCCACCCTGTCGAGCACACCCGTCTGCTTGATCACCTCGGCGCCCAGCTCGGCGATGCGCCTGGCCTGCTCGGGATCGGTGAGCACGGTCGCCCCGCCGGGAATGGGGTCGCGCAGGGACAGCTGCCCGATGTCGTGCATCAGCGCCGCGTACTCGAGCTCCAGCAGCTCGGGCTCGGCCATGCCCAGCTCCCTGCCGATCGCCACCGACAGCCTGCTGACCCTGCGCGAGTGGCCCGGCTCGACGTATCCGCCGACCTCGGTCACCCTCGACAGCGCCCGCACGGTCTGCAGGTAGGTGGCCCTGATGCCCGCGTACTTGCGGAAGGCCACCTGAGTGACCAGCAGGGGCGCGGCGAACACCAGCAGCGCCATCAGGTCCATGCTGTGGCAGGCGAGGGCGAGCAGCACCCCTGAGGCCGCCACGGCGGCACCCAGTGGGAACGCCATCCTCAGCTCGTCCCTGACGGCGACCTCGAACGCGGTGCGCACCTGCTCGGCCCTGAGCATGGCCGCGATCAGCACGTCGGCCAGGAGGGCGACCGCGATCAGCACCACCATCACGACGAGCGCGGGCCACCAGGTCCTGGTCTCCGGCTGGGTGAGCGTGAAGAGGGTGCCGGCCAGCGGTCTGAAGGCGAACGCGAGCAGCGCCCCGGTGAGCAGCCGCCTGGCCATCGCGTCCAGCCTGGGCGGGCGGCCCACCGCCAGGTGCGGCAGCGCGCCGGCGATCATCCCGACGGCGATGACCGCGACCACCTGCAGGGCGGTGTGGTCGAGCGGGACGTTGCTGACGTCGAGCAGCAGCGTGTAGCCGAGGGCGGCGGCCGCGCCGATCGGCGCCACCTCCCTGTTGCCCGGCATTGTCAGCCTGGCGAGCTCGCCGATGGCGATCAGCGCCCCGAACCCGACCGCGATGTCGGGCCTGACGAGTCCGACGGCTGCGGTGTGCGCCACGCCCGCGACGGCCACCAGGCCCGCGGCCGCGATCAGCAGCAGCTGTCCTGAGTCGAGCCCCTGGAAGACCCGGTTCACCGCATCCCCCCGGAAACGCCACCTGGAGCGTCGGCCCGCCCGCCCGCGACCGCTCCCCTGGACGTCTCCGCCACCCGCGCGCTCCCCCGAGTCGCCTCCGCCGACGCCCGCCCGCGCACGACCGCTCCTTGAGGCGCCTCCGCCGACGCCCGCCCGCGCACGACCGCTCCTTGAGGCGCCTCCGCCGACGCCCGCCCGCGCACGACCGCTCCTTGAGGCGCCTCCGCCGACGCCCGCCCGCGCGTCACCCGTGAGAATCCCGGCCACCGCCGCGTTCCGGTCACGTCCACCCCCCGCAAGACCCCCGGCCACCGGCCGGCCGCCAGGCCCCGGGCGACCTCGGGCGACACGTGCCCGCCCGTCTTCCGGGAACCCCGCGCCGACGTCCTACCCCGCGGACGCGAGAGAGGCACCCGCGGAGGCGGACAAACCATCATGGTCCGCCCACCACTTCGATCGGCATGGTCGGGTCGTCGTGGTCCTTGGTCGTCGTCTCCGTCGCGTCCGCCGGGGGCGGCGACACCGTGCGCGGCGGCTGCCATGGCGCGCGCTCCAGCGCCTTCACGAACGCCGCCACCATCACGGGGTCGAACTGCGTCCCCGCCCCCTTGCGCAGCTCGGCCACCGCCACCTCGACCGGCCGAGCCCCCCGGTACGACCGGTCGGACGTCATCGAGTCGAACGCGTCGGCCACCGCGATGACCCGCGCGAACTCGGGGATCTCGTCACCGGCGAGCCCCATCGGGTAGCCCCGTCCGTCATGCCGCTCGTGGTGGTGCATGATGCCCGCGAACGCCTCGTCGAGGAAGTCGATCCCGCGCACGATCTCCAGCCCCCGCATCGGGTGCAGCTGGATCGCCGCGAACTCCTCCTCGGTCAGCGGCCCGTCCTTCTGCAGCACCTTCGTCGGCACGCCGAGCTTGCCCACGTCGTGGAGCATGCCCGCGTAGCGGATGGCGCGCAGCCGCTCCACCCCCATCCCGATCTCCTGGGCGATCATCGTGGAGGCCAGCGACACGCGCGTGCAGTGGCCGCGGGTGTAGTAGTCCTTGGTCTCGACGGCCTGGCACAGCGCCGCGATCGTCGCGTCGTAGGATCGCTGCTGGGCGTGGTACTGGCCGAAGGCCCATCGGGCGACGAAGAGCGGCAGCAGCACCAGGACGGCCGAGATCGACTGCACGGTCGCCCACAGGCCCGCCACCAGCAGCCCGAAGGTGGCGTAGCCGAAGTAGGACAGCAGGAACTGGGTCATGCCGCTGACCGGCAGCTCCTCGGCCCGTACCTGGGTCGCCAGCCACACCATCGTGAGCGTCAGCACGATGTTGAGCGGGACGAACAGCGCGGCGGCCGCCGCGTAGGGGCCGATCAGCGCCTCGAAGTCGTTGACCATGGGGACTTTCGGCACGCCGCCGAAGAAGAGGTAGGCCATCCCGGACACGTAGCCGCAGATTGCGAACTGCGCCCCGTTGAACAGCCGTTTCACCAGCGGCAGGCCGGGCCGTACGCTCAGCACCGCCGTCAGCCCCACCAGCGCGGCGCCGTCGGGGCCCACCAGCACCACCGCGGCCAGCGCGGCGGAGAAGCTCACCGAGACGGCGAACTGCTCGACGTTGAGCAGCGTCGGCATCGACTCGCACACCAGGAAGAGCAGCGCGAGCACCAGCAGAGTGCCGTATTCGCCCGACCTGAAGAGAGCTCCTGTGACCAGGCTGTGCCCGACCAGAGCGGCCGCCGCCCCGATGACGACGACCAGATAGACCTTCGCAGGCCACGGCAGTCCACGCATTGCGGCCCCCCAGGGCGATCAGGTCCAGGAGACACCTGGAGGGGCGGCCTCACCGCCACAGACCAGGGATATCGCCGGGGCGACCAGTGCTGTCAACATGCGCATGGGGCTCACGCTACAGAAGTCGCCCAGCGGCAGGGACCCGACTCGTGAATCGCAAGCAAAGCGTAATCAAGCAACTACCTGCGGCGACTCCGCGCCCACTCCACCGTCGCCTTCAGGCCGGTGGTCAGCTCGGTGCGCGGCTGCCACCCGAGCCCCTCGAACGCCGGCAGCGGGTCGACGGCCATCGCGGGCAGGTCGCCGAGGCGAGCAGGCGCGAATCCGGGCCTGTCGGGCGCGCCCGCCGCGGCGGCGACGAGCGTGTGCAGATGGCGGTCGGTCGTCTGGATGCCGGTGCCGAGGTTGAAGCGCCTGCCGCCGCCGGCCGGGCCGCAGGCCATGACGAAGCCGTCGACGACGTCCTCGACGTAGACGTAGTCGCGGGTCTGGTCGCCGTCGCCGTACAGGAGGGTGGGCGCGCCCGACAGCAGCGCGTCGGTGAAGATGGCCACGACGCCCGCCTCGCCCTCGGGCGACTGGCGCGGGCCGTAGACGTTCGACAGCACGAGCGTGGTGTAGTCGATGCCGTGCAGCGCCTTGAAGGAGGCCAGGTAGGTCTCGGCGCTGAGTTTGCTCGCCGCGTACGGCGAGCGCGGGTCGGTGGCCGCGTCGCCGGGGACGGGGATGGCCTGCGGCCTGCCGTACACCGCGACGGAGGAGGCGAAGACGACCTTGCGCGTGCCGCCGCGGTGGGCGGCGGTGAGCACGCGGGCGGTGCCCTCGACGTTGACGCGCGCGTCGTGGACGGGGTCGGCCACGCTCGCGCGCACGCTGATCTGCGCCGCCAGGTGGCAGATGACCTCGGGCCGCCACGCGGCGGCCAGCTCGACCAGCGCGGGGTCCCTGACGTCGAGGACGTGCAGCGGCGCGCCCTCGCTCACGTTGTCGCGACGTCCCGAGGACAGGTCGTCGACGACCGTGACCTCGTGTCCCTGCTTCAGGAGGGCGTCGACGAGATGGGACCCGATGAAACCGGCGCCTCCGGTGACCAGCACGCGCATGCGCGCCATGCTAGTCGGCCAGCTCCGCGCGCACTCTGGCGATGCGGTCGAGAACCTTCGAGCGCAGGTCGTCGGGGACCGGATCACAACCGCAGTGCTTGGCGACCAGCGCCTTCACCGCCTTGTCGAGGTCGTACTCCTGCAGGCACGGGCTGCACTCGTCGAGGTGCACCGTGATGTCGAAGGTCTCGCCCTCGCCGAGCTCGCCGTCGAGGTAGGCGTAGACCTTCTCGAGTACCTCGCGACAGTCCTTGTCGTGCGGTTCGCCACAGCTCATTTGGATCCCTCCGCCGGGACCAGGCCACGCTCGCGTGCGTAGTCCTCGAGATGCGTCCGCAACTGCCTGCGGCCGCGGTGGAGCCTCGACATCACCGTGCCGATGGGAGTGCCCATGATGTCGGCGATCTCCTTGTACGGGAAGCCCTCGACGTCGGCCAGGTAGACCGCGATCCTGAACTCCTCGGGGAGCGCGGCGAGCGCTTCCTTGATGTCGCCGTCGGGCAGGTGCTCGAGCGCCTCGATCTCGGCCGACTTCAGCCCGCTCGAGGTGTGGGACTCGGCGCGCGCGAGCTGCCAGTCCTCGATCTCCTCGGTTCCCGACTGCTTCGGCTCCCGCTGCTTCTTGCGGTAGCTGTTGATGAAGGTGTTGGTCAGGATGCGGTAGAGCCAGGCCTTGAGGTTGGTGCCTTCCTGGAACTGGTGGAAGGACGCGAACGCCTTGGCGAAGGTCTCCTGGAGCAGGTCCTCCGCATCGGCCGGGTTGCGGGTCATCCGAAGCGCGGCGGAGTAGAGCTGGTCGAGGTACGGCATGACGTCACGCTCGAACCGCTCGCTGCGCTGCTCCAGAGTCTCCGTGCCTGTCGCGGGCACCGGACCCACCCCCCTAAGATCGCCGGTGGCCTGCTGTGGCGGAACACCGTACTTCAGGGAGGATACCCGCTCGTCAACGACCGGCAGGCCACCGGGGACGGGTTCGAGCAATGTGAGCATGTTCGTCTGCAACACGCCCGCGAGCGCGTCTGTTCCCACAAGATGGAGGTGACGAACGACCGGGTACGGGGAAAAACAAACGTACCTTTTCCGGAACACAGGAGACGCGTGTGCTGCCCATTCCGGCCGAGGAACTGAACGGCTCAGGCACGCTCGGGCCGTACTGGACGTTCTATCGTGCAGTCGTCGCCGAGCAGCTGAATCGCTGGCTTCCCGGTCGTCCCTCCACCATCCTCGATCTGTCCGGCGGTCGCGGCCGCTGGTCCGGCCATGCCGCGAAGGCGGGCCACAAGGTGATCGAGGTCGTCGACTTCCGCCGTGCCCTGGAGAGTCAGCAGCAGCTGCGCGATGCCGACCGGGTGCGGCAGGTCCGAGCCGACGATCTCGGCTTCCTGCCCGACGGCAGCGTCGACGCGGTCGTGGCCGAGGAGCGGGCGCTGTCCATCGAGCTGATGGCCGAGTCGGCGATGGAGGACGTGGTCCGCGTCCTGCGCCCGGGCGGGCGCGCCCTGGTGTGCGTCGACTCCCTGGTGCTCGGCATGGCGATACTGGCCGAGCAGAACTACTGGGCCCACCTGCGCCAGACCGGCGAGGTCATGCTGGTGCCGTGGCCCGACGGCAGCATCACCCGCTGTTTCAGCAGCGGCCAGCTGCGCGAGCTGCTCACGGGCGCGGGCCTCGAGGTCGAGTGGATAAGGCCGCGCACCGTGCTGTCCCCCTCCACCGTCGACCACGTGCTGGCCACCGACACGCGGGCGCTGGCCTGGCTGGTGCGCACGGAGCTCGACGCGCATCCCGACGACGACGACACCGTGGGCATCCACCTGGTGGCCAGCGCGTTCAAGAAGTGAGGGTCAGCGCCTTCTCTCCTGCTTCGCCTGGCACTGGACGCATCTGGCCGCCTCTGGACGGGCTTCCAGCCTGCCCTCGGGCACCGGCCTGCCGCAGTCGACGCAGTCGCCGTACGTGCCCTCCTCAAGGCGTTTGAGCGCGGCCACGATCGCGCTCCGATGCGTGGTCGCGACCGTCAGCATGGCCTGGGCACGGTCGGAGTCGGTCAGGTCGGAGCCGGCGTCGGCCGCGGAGCGGTCGGCCACGGGCACCGGGTCTCCGCGCAGCACGCCGATCGACCTGTCGAGCTCGGCGAGCATGCTCTCCAGTCGCTCACGAGCGGTCGTGTCGTCCACGGTCCGCACCTCCGGGTAAGCGGGGGCAGCCGAAAGCGGAACTCCCCGGAGGTTCCGCCCGGTGCGTTCGGGGGGTGGTGAATGCAGCGTGACTCCGAGTGAACGGATGGCATCGCTTTCCTCACCGGATGCCCACTTAGCGTGCTTCTTACACCGCCAGCCTAGAAAAGTGCGCTTTCTTCCTCTGGTTGTTGCGGCTCGATCAGGTGGGGGCCGTTGTTGCGGACGCTGTTGACGTCAGTGGAGACCGGATGGGCGACCAGCCGTCCCGCGTCGGCGGGAACCAGCAGTCTGGAGGCCTGCTCGGTGTCGGTGAGCTTCGGGTCGAGCCACTCGGCCCAGCGCTCCCTCTCGATCATCATCGGCATCCTGTCGTGGATGTGCCCGAGGTCGTCCTCGGCCTGCGTGGTGATCACCGTGCAGGTCACCAGCCACTTCAGCGGGTCGTCGTCGGCTCTGGTCTTGTCCTTCCAGAACTCGTACAGCCCGGCCATCGCGAGCACGCCGTCGTCCTCGGGGTGGATGTAGAAGGGCTGCTTCTTCTTCTTTTCGCCCTCGATCGGCATCCACTCGAAGTAGCCGTCGGCCGGCAGCAGGCACCTGCGGGAGGCGAACGCCCTCTTGAAGGCGGGCTTCTCCGCGACCGTCTCCAGCCTCGCGTTGATCATGCGGGAGCCGATGGACGGATCCTTCGCCCACACGGGAACCAGACCCCACCGCAGGACGCGCAGCTCCCTGACCGCTCGCTGAGCGTCCTTCGGCACCCTGCTCAGCACCGCGTAGACCTGCTTGGTCGGCGCCACGTTGTAGTCGGGCTGCAGCTCCTCGTCAGGTGAGGCGTCCTGCTCGACCTGGAACTCCTCCAGGAGCTCGTGCTTCTTGCGCGCTGACGCGTATCTGCCGCACATGACTACACCCTGCCACGTCAGCGACCGTTTCGCCCACCACGCTGTATGGGCACGAAGGCATGGTCGAGCGGCGGCTGGGCACGGCGGAACCGCGCGGCGCCGGGGCCGCCGTGGCTCGCCGTGGGGCGCCTCACGCGCCACGGCCGACGCGCCGGCTGCCAGTAGGCTTGGGCCATGCCCGCTCCGCTCTGGCCAGCTCCGACGGCGTCCGCTCCGGTCACCGCCACCGTCCCCCTGCCCGGATCCAAGTCCGTGACCAACAGGGCGCTGCTGCTCGCCGCGCTCGCCGACGGCCCAGGCACGGTACGGCAGGCCCTGCGCAGCCGCGACGCCGACCTCATGGCCGCGGCCATGCGCGCGCTCGGCACCGGGCTCACGCCGTCGAACGAGAGCACCTCGGGCGTCGACTGGCAGGTCACCCCCGGCCCCGTCCGCGGCGGCGCCCACATCGACGTCGGCCTGGCCGGCACCGTGATGCGCTTCGTGCCGCCCATGGCGGCGCTGGCCGACGGCGAGGTCTTCTTCGACGGCGACCCTCACGCCCGTACGCGCCCCATGGGCCAGATCCTGGGCGCCCTGCGCACACTCGGCGCCGAGGTCGACAACGACGCCCTGCCGTTCACCATCAGGGGCCCGATCACCGGCGGCGAGGTGACGATCGACGCGTCGGCCTCCTCCCAGCTGATCTCGGGCCTGCTGCTGACCGCCGCCAGGTTCGAGAAGGGCGTCACGATCCGCCACGAGGGCGCGCCCGTGCCGTCGATGCCGCACATCGAGATGACCGTCCAGATGCTGCGCGCCGCCGGGGTGCGGGTCGACGACGGCGAGCCCGACGTGTGGCGCGTCGAGCCGGGCCCGATCGCGGCCATGGACCTGGTCGTCGAGCCCGACCTGTCCAACGCCGCGCCGTTCCTGTCGGCGGCTCTCATCACCGGCGGGACGGTCAGCATCCCCGGCTGGCCGGCCCGCACGACCCAGCCGGGCGACGAGCTGCGCCCGCTGCTCACCGCGATGGGCGCCACCGTGACCATGACCGGCGAAGGGCTCACGGTCACGGGCACCGGCGAGATCGCGGGCATCGACGCCGACCTCCACGAGGTGGGCGAGCTCACTCCGACGATCGCCGCCCTCGCCGCGCTGGCCACCTCGCCGAGCACGCTGCGCGGCATCGCGCACCTGCGGGGCCACGAGACCGACAGGCTCGCCGCCCTCGTCACCGAGATCAACAGGCTGGGTGGCGACGCGGAGGAGACGGCCGACGGCCTCGTCGTCCGCCCGGCGAAACTCCACGGCGGCACCTTCCACAGCTACGCCGACCACCGCATGGCCACCGCGGGCGCCGTCATCGGCCTCGCCGTCCCCGGCGTCCAGGTGGAAGACATCGCCACGACGGGTAAGACTCTTCCGGAGTTCGCCCGGATGTGGGCGGAGATGCTGGGGAGTGAGCGGCCATGACCGGCTTCTCAGGGCAAGGAGCGGACCGCTGAGGAAGCGGGAGTACGACGAGGACGACGTCAGGGTCAGGCCGGGCAAGGGCTCCCGGCCGCGGACCAGGATCCGCCCTGCCCACGAGGACGCCGTCGAAGGTTTCGTGATCGCCGTCGACAGGGGCCGCTACACCTGCCTCGTCGAGACCGAGGGCCGCAGGAAGAAGGACCGCGAGCGCCGCACGGTCACCGCCATGAAGGCCCGCGAGCTGGGCCGCAAGGGCATCGTCGTCGGCGACAGGGTCGCGATCGTCGGCGACGTCTCCGGCACCGCCGACACCCTGGCCAGGGTGGTCAGGGTCGAACCCCGCACCTCGATGCTGCGGCGCAGCGCCGACGACACCGAGGACACCGACGGCATCGAGCGCCCGATCGTCGCCAACGCCGAGCAGCTCATCATCGTCACGGCCCTGGCCGATCCGCCGCCGCGGCCCAGGATGATCGACAGGATTCTGGTCGCCGCCTTCGACGCCGAGATCGACCCGCTGCTGTGCCTGACCAAGTCCGACCTGGCACCGCCCGCCGAGCTGGTCTCGCTCTACGATCCACTCGGCGTGCCCTATGTCGTCGTCCAGAAGGGCGGCGACCTCGAGGAGCTGCGCGACCGGCTGACCGGTCACGTCAGCGTGCTGGTGGGGCACTCGGGCGTCGGCAAGTCCACGCTGGTCAACGCGCTGGTCCCGGACGCCAACCGCGCCGTCTCCCACGTCAACGCGGTCACCGGACGCGGGCGCCACACCTCCACCTCGGCGGTCGCGCTGGAGCTGCCCGAGGGCGGCTGGATCATCGACACGCCCGGCGTGCGCAGCTTCGGGCTCGCCCACGTGTCCGTCGAGACCGTCCTCGCCGGTTTCCCCGACCTGGCGGAGGGCACGGTCAACTGCCCCAAGGGCTGCACCCACCTCGGCGAGGGCTGCGCGCTCGACGCGTGGGTCGCCGACGGGCACGCCGATCCGGCCAGGCTGGAGTCGCTCAGGCGGCTGCTGGCCAGCCGCGAGGGCGCCCCCGACACCGACGACTGACCCGCCCGCGCCACTGACAGCCCTGACGACCGGCCCGCCGGTACGGCAGGCCGTGTCCGTGACGGCGGCGCGGCGGGCGCTTCCGGGTGGCGGTCAGCGGTTGGGGCGCAGGGTCCAGGTGACGGTCAGCTCGGCGACCGGCGTGTTCTCGGCGTTGCGGATCTCGACCGCGACGTCGAACTCGGGCCGTTCGCCCGCGTCCAGCTGCGCGACGACCTCGGCGGGGGAGGCCAGCAGCCGCGCCTCGGCCACCACTTCGCCCATCGCGACCTTGCGGTAGCGGATCGTGGCGGTGGTCGGCAGCGGCACCGCACGCGAGAGCTGGTCGCTGAACGCCGACAGTGTCGCCGCGCCCGAGGCCGTCTCCGCGAGCGTGAACAGCGCGCCCGCGTGCGGGCCTCCGACGTGGTTGTGCAGGTCGGGACGGTCGGACAGCCGGCAGATCGCCATTCCTTCCTCGACCTTGTCGAAGGAGATGTCGAGGAAGCGGGTGAAAGGCACCGTCTGCAGCAGGAACTCGCCGAGATCGAAGGACATGCCGCAATGCTACTGGTGAGTAACTCTCAATTGGGATATGACCGCTCTGATAGAAGCGACCCAGGACGCGATAGCGTGGCTCATCGTGACGGGTTACAGCGACGATCTACGCCTCGCGCATGTCATGGCGGACGCCGCCGACGACCTGACCATGCGCCGGTTCAAGGCGGTCGACCTCAAGGTCGAGACCAAGCCCGACCTCACCCCTGTCAGCGACGCCGACAGGGCGGTGGAGGAGGCGATCAGGGGAACGCTGCGCAGGGCCAGACCCCGTGACGCGGTGGTCGGTGAGGAGTTCGGCAAGACCGGCTACGGCGCGCGCTCGTGGATCATCGACCCGATCGACGGCACCAAGAACTACGTGCGCGGCGTCCCCGTGTGGGCCACGCTGATCGCGCTCATGGACCACGCCGAGGTCGTGGTCGGCCTGGTGTCCGCGCCCGCGATCGGCCGCCGCTGGTGGGCGGCGCGCGACGGGGGCGCGTGGACCGGCAAGAGCCTGACCAAGGCCTCGCGCATGCGGGTCTCGTCCGTCGGCAAGCTGGAGGACGCGTCCTTCTCCTACTCCGACATCGAGGAATGGGAGAAGGCCGGACGCCTCGAACCGTTCCTCGACCTGGGCCGCGGGTGCTGGCGGACCAGGGCCTACGGCGACTTCTGGTCGCACATGATGGTCGCCGAGGGCTCGGTGGACCTGTCGGCCGAGCCCGACCTGTCCCCCTGGGACATCGCCGCGCTGACGGTGATCGTCGAGGAGGCCGGTGGCAGGTGGACCGGCCTCGACGGAGGCAAGGGCCTGGAGTCCGGCGGGCTGGTCTGCACCAACGGCGTGCTCCACGACGAGGTGCTCAGCCGCCTGAGCGCCCGCTAGGAGTCTGCTGAACAAGGGGTGATGTGTGCCGGGAAGAGCGCCGACAAGGCCGTCTGCGCGGCGAGGTTCAAACCCGTGCGAGCCGACTACACGCTCGCTCTTCCCGCTGGCTCCAGCGTGATGGCTGCTGGTAGGGGCGCGCGAAAGGACGTGGGGCGTGGCCGGACCCTCAGACCAGGATCCAGGTCCCATCGGCGCGGGTGAGGCCGAGGTTGAGTAGCCGACGGAGATTGAGACCGGCCAGACGTAGGTGAAGCCAAAGATCGTTAGTGGTGACGCCGCGGTAGCGGAGTTTGCGGTAGCGGCCCTGCGGCCCGATCAGCCAGGCGATGGACCGTTCGACCATCGGCCGGTGCTGCCGGTAGATCGCTCGTAGGTCAGGATCTGCGGCCCAGTCCGCCCGGGCCTGGCGCAGCACGGCGTCCTGTGGATGAAGACGGACAGTGCGGCCCTGCTTGTTGCTGGTGCAACGCGTCCGCAGCGGACAGGCATGGCAGGCGACGCCGAACACGACGTTACGCGCTTTGGTGATCTTCTTGGTGGTGCCGTTAGGGCAGGTCACGACTCCGTCGGCTTCGTTGACGGTGAAGTCATCAACGGTGAATCCGCCTGGGACGGCCGGGCGCAGCGGCCCGGGCTTGATGACCGGGGTGTGACCGGCTTCGGCCAGGGCGGCGCGGGCGTCACCGGTCCCGTATGCCGAATCGCCCAGCACCTGTAACGACTCCGCCTCACCACTGCGGTCTTCGGCCTCGATCAACTCCACGCCGACAACGGCCTCATGGTTGTCGGGCCCGCATGCCTGGGTGAGCTTGCCGCCGGTGAACAGGCCCGTGTCGGGTTCGACCGCGACGTGGGCCTTGTAGCCATCCTGGCGGTGGTGGACGGTCTTGTGGACGTGCCGGGCCTGCGGATCCACAACGGACACCACCCGGTCTTCGGCGACCTTCCGGGCGATCTTCCACCTGCCGTCGCTGCCATCAGAGTCGTCGGCGGGCTCGACGTCCTGCCCGGCGATCAGAGCGAGCAACGCCACCGCCTGGGCCGCCTTGTCATCCAGCGTCCCCTGCGCGGCGGCCCGCCCAAACGCGGCCACCACGGTGAGGGCATCTTCTACCAGGCCCGACACCAGCGCCTGCTTGGCGTCCCGGTCGTCCCAGGCGATGTCCGGCTTACCCGGGTCGCCGTAGTCATGCGCCCGGCATTGCCGCGCGACCACCTCGGCCGCACCCGGTACCTCCCGCACCGTTCGGCGGATCGCGGCGATCAATTGGGTGACGGTGTCTTGGGTGGCAACCGCGTCCTCCAGCACCGCCGAGTCCAACGCCCGCCGCGTCTTGCCCTTCAACACCCCGGTCTGCGCGACTACCTCGGCAACCGCCTCGAACACCCGGTTCGGCCGATCCGAGGCAGCCAACCGCCGCCGCCAGTAGGTGAGCACCGACGGATCGAACCCCTCGTCGGTCAACGCCAGCCCGCAGGCGGCCTTCCACCGCAGATCACATCGCAGCGCCTCCACCGCCTGACGATCCGACAAATCCTGCAGGTTCTGCAGCACCAACACCGAAGCGATCAGCTCACCCGGCAACGACGGCCGGCCCTTCGACGAGGTGAACAGATCCGCGAACAACGAGTCCGGGAACACCGTCCGCCGATGTTCGGCCAGGAAAGCGAACACGCTCCCAGCCGGGATCAGATGCCCCACCAACGCCGCCGCGTCCAGTAACTCACGATCGATCCGGCTCTCACCCTGCACACCAAGATTCTCCCAGCCGCCCTACCGCCCGACAGGGGAACCCGGATTGTTCAGCAGACTCCTAGAGCGCCAGGACCCTGGAGACCGCGCCCATGAGCGCGTCCCTGTAGGCCGCGCCGTACAGGCAGACGTGGACGAGCAGCGGGTGGAGCTGGTGCAGCGGCACCCTGTCGCGCCACCCCTCCGCCAGCGGCGCCTCCTCCCTGTACGCGCCCAGGATCGTGTCCAGGTACGGCGCGCCGAACAGCGCCAGCATCGCCAGGTCGGTCTCGCGGTGGCCGCCGTGCGCGGCGGGGTCGACGAGCACCGCGCGGCCTTCCGACCAGAGCACGTTCCCGCTCCACAGGTCGCCGTGGATCCGGGACGGCGGCTCCGCGGGCCCCGCGACCTCGGCGAACCTGGCGACCGCCCGCTCGATCATCCTCGCGTCGGCGGACGACAACCGCGCCCGCCTGACGAACGGCATGACCCGGTCGGCCGCGTAGAAGGCGGGCCAGTCGGCGGCGGGCTCGTTGGGCATCGGCAGCTCGGCGATGAATCCCGGCCATGGGGCGCCGAAGGCGTCCGCGCCGCGCAGGTGCGTCCGCGCGAGCTCGCGCCCGAAGCGCTCGGCGGCGGCACGGGTGGGCGGCTCGGTAGCGATCCACTCGAGGACCAGTTCCCCGTCGCCCGACGACACCACGGTGGCCGCGATGGGGCCCAGCCAGCGCAGTCCCGCCGCCTCGGAGGTGAACAAAGGGGAAACGGCTCCGTACTTGCCGAACACCGGCCTGCCGTCCATCGTCCCCTTGCGCAGCCGCCACGCGTGTGAAGAGCCGAGATCCTCAGTCCAGACGATCGGCAAGGTAGCTCGCCAGCCCTTCGGCGGCCGCCTTCACCTGGCCGAGCACGATCTCGAAGCCGTCGCGGCCGCCGTAGTAGGGGTCGGGAACCTCCGCCCCCTCGGGCGCCTCCGGATCGAACGAGCGGAACAGGCGGAGGTCGGTGCCTGCGGGAACGACGCGGCGCAGCGCTCTCAGGTTCTCCCTGTCCATGGCAAGAACCAGGTCGTAGCGGTCGAAGTCGAACTGCCTGGCACGGTGCGGCGAGCCGTCGTAGCCGTGCTGGGAGAGCACCTCGGCGGCGCGCTCGTCCATGGGGCTGCCGACGTGCCAGCCGCCGGTTCCCGCGCTGTCCAACGCCACCTTGCCGGCCAGCCCGTGCTCGTCGAGCGTGCGCCTGACCACCGCCTCCGCCATCGGAGAACGGCAGATGTTGCCCATACACACCAGAGATACGCGATAGGTCATGCATCCCATCATGATGCTGACCAGGCTCGTTCACCGAACGTTCACCCCGATTCGGGGGTCGAGTCACCTTGGGTGCCTAACGTCTGAGTCGACTAAGGACCAAGTGGGAGGAAACCCAACCGTGAAGTATGCAGGCCGGCTCGCCGCCGTCGCCGTCGTCGGCGCGCTCTCGCTCGCTGCGTGCGGCACCGACAACAACACTGGTGCCCCCGCCGGCACCACGTCCGCGTCCGCCGCCGCCCCGGGCAACGACAACGCCCTCAGCGGCACGATCAACGCGGCTGGGTCCTCGGCTCAGGCCAACGCGATCGACCAGTGGAAGAAGGACTTCCAGGCGAAGAACCCGAGTGTCAACCTGAACTACCAGCCCAGCGGCTCCGGCGCTGGTGTCCAGGCGTTCATCCAGGGCACGATCTCCTTCGCCGGCTCCGACTCCGCGCTGAAGGACGACAAGGGCGAGCCCGCCCAGGCCGACGCCCGCTGCAAGACCGGCAAGGCCATCAACCTGCCGATGGTCACCGGCCCCGTCGCCGTGGTCTACAACCTCCCCGGTGTCGACGGTCTGCAGCTGTCGCCGAAGACGATCGCCGGCATCTTCAACAGCACGATCACCAAGTGGGACGACGCGGCGATCAAGGCCGACAACCCCGACGCGAAGCTGCCCTCCACGCCGATCCAGGCTTTCCACCGCTCGGACGAGTCCGGCACCAGCGACAACTTCACCAAGTTCCTCAAGGCCACGGCCGAGTGGCCGTACGAGCCCGCCAAGGCGTGGCCGGCCGAGGCCAAGGGTCAGGGCGCCAAGGGCTCCGACCAGGTCGCCGCTTCCGTGAAGGGCGCCGAGGGCGCCATCGGCTACGTCGAGCTCTCCTACGCCGAGAACTCTCAGCTGCAGAAGGCCAAGGTCGCCAACGGTGCGGGCGAGTTCGTCGAGCTGACCTCCGACAGCGCGGCCAAGACGGTCGAGGCCGCCGAGATCAAGGGCACCGGCAACGACCTCAAGCTGAGCATCGACTACGCCACCAAGGCCGCGGGCGCCTACCCGATCGTCCTGGTGACCTACGAGATCACCTGCGAGAAGGGCCTGCCGGCCGACCAGGTTCCGCTGGTCAAGTCCTTCCTCGGCTACACCGCCAGCGACGAGGGCCAGGCCTCCCTGAAGGACCTCGGCTACGCCCCGCTCCCCGCGGCGCTGCTCACCAAGGTTCGCTCGGCGGTCGAGGCGATCTCCTAACTCATGTCGACCCCCGTTCGCACCCGAGGAGGCGGACCGGCCATCGGCCGGGCCGCCTCCCGGCGCACCCATGGTGAGGGACCCTTCCGCTACGCCTCCACCGGTGCTGGCATCGTCCTGCTCGGGATCATGGCGGCCATCGCCGTCTTCCTGATCAGCGAGGCGATTCCCGCGTTGCAGGCGAACAAGGGCAACTTCTTCACCGACCTCGTCTGGGAGCCCAACGGCAGCCAGGTCTTCGGCATCGCCGCCCTGGCGTTTGGGACCGTGCTCAGCTCGGCCCTCGCCCTGGTCATCGCGACCCCGATCGCGGTCGGCGTCGCGCTGTTCATCTCCCACTACGCGCCCCGCCGCCTCGCGGGGCCCCTCGGCTACCTCGTCGACCTGCTCGCCGCGGTGCCCAGTGTCATCTACGGCCTGTGGGGCCTGGTCTTCCTCGTCCCCCTCCTCAAGACGCCGTCCGAGTGGCTCAACGCCAACCTCGGATGGTTTCCGCTGTTCTCGGGTGAAGGCGTCATCGGCGGCAAGACCATGCTGGCGGGCGGCATCGTCCTGGCGATCATGATCCTGCCGATCATCGCGGCGATCTCCCGCGAGGTCTTCCTTCAGGCGCCCAAGATGCACGAGGAGGCGGCGCTCGCGCTCGGCGCGACCCGCTGGGAGATGATCAAGATGGCGGTGCTGCCGTTCGGCCGCCCCGGCGTCATCAGCGCGGCGATGCTCGGACTCGGCAGGGCCATGGGCGAGACCATCGCGGTCGCGCTCATCTTCCCCGCCACCTTCGACATCAGCTTCGAGATCCTCACTCCCCACGCCAACAGCATCGCGGCCAACATCGCGAACGGCTTCGGCGAGGCGACCCCCGTCGGCCGTGGCGCGCTCATCGCCTCCGGCCTGGTGCTGTTCGTCATCACCCTGCTGGTCAACATGGGCGCCCGCGTGGTGATCGCCCGTCGCAAGGAATACTCGGGGGCCGCGGCATGAGCATCATCCAGCATGTCTCGACCGGGCGGCGGGTCAAGGACCGCATCGTCCAGTGCCTGGTCTACCTGGCCTTCGCGCTGGCCGTGGTGCCGCTCATCTCCGTCCTGTGGCTGGTCATCCAGAACGGCATGGCCCGCCTCGACCTGGAGTTCCTGACCCACTCGATGCGCGGGATCGGCGCCCGCGACGCGGGAGGCGGCGCCTACCACGCCATCATCGGCACCCTCGAACAGGTCCTGCTCGCCTCGGCCATCGCGGTGCCCATCGGCGTGCTCACCGCCATCTACCTGGTGGAGTACAGCAACGGCGGCCGGCTCGGCCGTACGATCAGCTTCTTCGTGGACGTCATGACCGGCGTCCCCTCGATCGTTTCCGGTCTGTTCATCTTCGCCTTCTGGATCCTCTTCCTCGGCATCCCGTTCTCCGGGTTCGCCGGGGCGCTCGCGCTGTCGATCCTGATGATGCCGACCGTGGTCCGCTCGGCCGAGGAAATGCTCAAGCTGGTCCCGAACGACCTGCGCGAAGCCGCCTACGCCCTGGGTGTCCCCAAGTGGCGGACGATCCTGAAGGTCGTGCTGCCGACCGCGTTCACCGGCATCATCACCGGCGTCATGCTGGCCATCGCCCGTGTCGCGGGCGAGACCGCGCCGCTGCTGCTGACGGTGTTCTTCACCGACTCCATCAACAACGATCCGTTCAACGGGCCGCAGATGGGGCTTCCCCTCTACGTCTTCGACCAGGCGGCGCGCCCCAACGACACCGCCATCGACCGGGCATGGGCCGGAGCCCTCACGCTCATCCTGATCGTCATGCTGCTGAACCTGGTCGCGCGCCTCATCGCCTGGTGGCGCTCGCCTGCCAGGGCCCGATAGGAGGTATCCGCACCCATGTCCAAGCAGATCCAGGTCTCGGGCCTCGACGCGTACTACGGATCGCACAAGGCCATCGAGGACGTCTCGATGACCATCGAGCCACGTTCGGTCACCGCGTTCATCGGTCCGTCGGGCTGCGGAAAGTCCACCTTCCTCCGCACCCTCAACCGCATGCACGAGGTCATCCCCGGCGCCCGCGTCGACGGCAAGGTACTGCTCGACGGCGAGGACCTCTACGGTCCCGACATCGAGCCCGTCTCGGTACGCCGCTCGATCGGCATGGTCTTCCAGCGACCCAACCCGTTCCCCACAATGTCGATCTACGAGAACGTGGCCGCGGGCCTCAAGCTGAACGGCCGCGTGTCCAAGTCGGAGACCGACGGCGTCGTCGAGGAGTCGCTCAAGGGCGCCAACCTCTGGAACGAGGTCAAGGACCGCCTCAACAAGCCGGGAGCCGGCCTGTCCGGCGGTCAGCAGCAGCGGCTCTGCATCGCCCGCGCGATCGCGGTCAAGCCGCAGGTGCTCCTCATGGACGAGCCCTGCTCGGCGCTCGACCCGATCTCCACGCTGGCGATCGAGGACCTCATGACCAAGCTGAAGGACGAGTACACGATCGTCATCGTCACCCACAACATGCAGCAGGCGGCCCGGGTGAGCGACCGCACGGCGTTCTTCAACCTCGCCGCCCAGGGGCAGCCCGGCAAGGTGGTCGAGATGGACGACACCTCCCGAATGTTCACCAATCCATCCGAGAAGGCCACCGAGGACTACATCACGGGGCGTTTCGGCTAATGGTGGTCGCGGCGAACGGGGACGCCCCGACAGTACCCACCCTGCTGGTGGCCGACCCCGACGAGGAGGTCATCCACGAGCTGGCGGCAGCGCTGGAGCGGGAAGGCGTCGTGGTCACCGGCGTGACCGACGGCGCCCAGGCGTTGCTGCAGGCCGGCGCGCTCCAGCCCGACGTCGTGCTCGTCGGTGCCACGCTGCCGACCATCGGCGCGGTGGAGTTCGTGCGTGCCGTACGGCTCTCGCGCTCCGTGCCGGTACTGCTCGGCGTCGGAGAGGGGCATGCCGAGCAGGCGCTCCAGGCGCTGGCCGCGGGCGCTTCGGCGTGCGTGGCCAGGCCCTACCGGGTGTTGGAGCTGCTGCCGTTCATCCAGGCGGCCTCTCACGGCGGCGCCGAGACCCGCAAGGTGCTGACGGTCGGCGGCGTCGAGCTCGACGTCAACGCCTACCAGGTGCGGGTCGGCGGCAGGGCCGTGCATCTGCCGCTGCGCGAGTTCGAGCTGCTGCACTATCTGATGCGCAACGCCGATCGGACGGTCACGCGTGAGCAGATCATGAAGCACGTGTGGAACTCCGCCGACGGCACCTCGACCAACACCATCGCCGTCCACGTCAAACGGCTGCGAGCACGGCTCGGTGACGACGACGACCAGCTGATCCAGACCGTGCGTGGTGTGGGCTACCGGCTGATCACGCCGTCCCAGGTCCATTGAAGGGCCGTCCTCGGCTGCCATCGGTGAGGGCCCGCCGTTCGGTGGCGCTCCGGCCCGCGTACCTGAGCGCCACCCTCTTCCCTGCGGCCTTCCCTGCGGCTCAGCGGAGGGCGGCGATGGACTCGTCGTCGCACGTCTCCCAGAAGGCGCCCACGACGTCCTCCAGGTGCTCCATCGACTCCGCCCGGAACAACACGTCCTGATATTTCGTGATGTCGTACTGGGTGTGGCCCATCACCTTCAGGTCGAGCGGCCTGATGTCCATGCCCCTGAACTCTTCGACCTCCCCGTACGACGACAGGATCCCCGCCCCGTACGCGCGCAGCTCACCGCTCTCGGCCATGACGCCGAACTCCATGGTGAACCAGAAGACCTTCGAGACGAACTCCAGCGCCTCCTCGCTCTCCACGCGCCGCGCGGCGGCTCCCGCCAGCCGGTAGAGCGCCGCGAACCGGTCGTTGGCCAGCGCGTTGGCGTGGCCGATCACCTCGTGGATGACGTCCGGCTCCGGGGTGTAGAACGGCACGGAATGGTGGCGGATGTACTGCGTCGAGTGGAAGTACCCGTCGGCCAGCACCCCGTAGAAGTCCCGCAGCGGCACCAGACCGGCCGCGGGCAGGTACCTGAACCCGGTCAGCGGCTCCAGCAGCTCACTGACCTCCTGGAGCTGCGGGATCCGCTCGGACGGCAGGCCCAGCCTGGCCGCCCCGTCCAGGTACTCGGCGACGGCGTACTTTCTGTGCTTGATCGCCAGCTCGCCCGCGACCAGTGCCCAGATCTCGTGCTCCTGCTCGGTGTACTCCGCCGCGGGGATGGGTTCGCCCAGCCGGTAGTTGACCGCCAGAGCCGCGATCGCGTTACGTCTGGCCCGGTAGACCTGGTCGGCGAACCCGGGGTGCGACGCCGCCAACTCGACCACCACCGACCCGTCGCCCTGCTCGGCGACGGGCGCGAAGTACTGCGCTTCCTCGAACATGCCTGAATGACAGCAATTCCGGCATTCGTTGGCAAGAGCGACCAGTTTCCCTGGTCGATTCGCGCACTTTCGCCCTGCCATACTGGCCCTATACTGCGCGAATCGCACAGATCGTCTGGAGGGTCATGGACGAGCTCGACTCCCGCCTCCTCGTGACCATGCGCGCCCATCCGCGCGTCGGGCTGACCGAGTTGGCCCGCCTGCTCGGCGTGGCCAGAGGCACCGTCCAGGCCCGCGTCGAGAAGCTGACCGCGCGCGGGGTGATCCTCGACTTCGGTCCGACGGTCTCCGCGGCGGGCGCCGGCTACCCGATCCTCGCGTTCGTCTCCCTCCAGATCGCCCAGGGCCGGCTCGCCGAGGCCGTCCAGGCGCTGCGTGGGGTGCCACAGATCCTCGAGGTGCACGGCACCAGCGGCCAGCACGATCTGCTGTGCCGCGTCGTCGCGCGCGACACCGACCATCTGCAGGAGGTCATCGCGCACATCCTCGCCTCGCCAGGCGTCCAGCGCACCGACACGACGATCGCGCTCTCGACGCAGATCCCCTACCGCATCGAGCCGCTGCTCACGCAGCGCGGATCGCCGCCTCCCACGACCTGAGGAAGTCGTCGTACCCCGCGGCGAACTCCTCCAGCGCCCGCCGTCCCTCCTCGCTGAGCGCCGTCATCTCATACGTCACCTGAACGGCGCTGCCGCCCCCTTCAGCGGCTTCCACGGCCACGGTGACGGTCCCGGCCCTGCTTCCCGGCGTGACACGGGCGTACCCCATCAGGTGGCGCCCTCCGCTCGCGTGGCCGCTCTCGCGGCGGATCACCACCCAGGTCGTGTCCTCCCCGTGGGCGTCGGTCTGGAAGACCGTGCCGGGCTCGGTGTCGTCGTCGGCCTGGTGCGGGAACCGGGGCCGCCACCCCTCGACCCACCGCTCCTCACCACGCGGCGTGAACAGTTTCACGGCCTCCGCCGGCGGTAGCGCCACGGAAAGGCGCCCAATGAGCCGGTACTGCGGCCCGCTCATCGCTCCACCAGCTTGTGCGCGTCGGCGGAGGTGAGGTTCAGCCCGTAGACGGACTTGAGCTGCTCGATCTTGGCGAGGGTCTCCTGAGTGAAGGGCGCCTTGCCGTCGAAGGCGTGCAGCGCGATGCCTTCGACGAGGTCGCCGAGCGAGATGTCGAGGTACTCGGCCAGTCCCTTGAGCACCTTGAGCACGTTCCGCTCCACCCGCAACCCGGTCTGAACTCGATCAACTGTTACCATGTTACCAAGGTAACACATTGGGCACAGAAAAGCCGAAGGGCCCTGCCAGAGTTTCCTCTGACAAGGCCCTTCGAACAAGAATTGCGCGGCGGCGACCTACTCTCCCACACCCTCCCGAGTGCAGTACCATCGGCGC
>NZ_JBHUFV010000048.1:0-1183 GCF_042681425.1 Nonomuraea mangrovi
GCAGACCCTGCTGGAGAACCTCTACTTCAACCCCAAGCGCTACGACCTGGCCAAGGTCGGCCGCTACAAGATCAACAAGAAGTTCGGGTCGGACACGGACATCAGCGTCACCGTCCTGACCGAGGACGACATCGTCGCGACCGTCGAATACCTGGTGCGGCTGCACGCCGGTGAGGCGTCGGCGGACCTGCCCCTGGAGGTCGACGACATCGACCACTTCGGCAACCGGCGGATACGCAACGTCGGTGAGCTCATCCAGAACCAGGTCCGCCTGGGCCTGGCCCGCATGGAGCGCGTCGTCCGCGAGCGCATGACCACGCAGGACGTCGAGGCCATCACGCCGCAGACCCTGATCAACATCCGCCCGGTCGTGGCGTCGATCAAGGAGTTCTTCGGCACCTCGCAGCTGTCGCAGTTCATGGACCACACCAACCCCCTGGCCGGGCTGACGCACAAGCGGCGTCTGAACGCGCTGGGCCCCGGTGGTCTGTCGCGTGAGCGGGCCGGCTTCGAGGTCCGCGACGTGCACCCGTCCCACTACGGCCGGATGTGCCCGATCGAGACCCCTGAAGGCCCGAACATCGGCCTGATCGGCTCGCTGGCCACCTACGGCCGGCTCAACGCCTTCGGCTTCATCGAGACGCCCTACCGCAAGGTCGTCGACGGCAAGGTGACCGAGCAGATCGACTACCTCACGGCCGACGAGGAGGACCGGTACGTCAAGGCGCAGGCCAACACCGCGCTCAACCCCGACGGTTCCTTCGCCGAGTCCCGCGTCCTGGTCCGCACCAAGGGCGGCGAGACCGAACTCGCCCGTGCCGAGGAGGTCGACTACATCGACGTGTCGCCACGCCAGATGGTGTCGGTGGCGACGGCGTTGATCCCGTTCCTGGAGCACGACGACGCCAACCGGGCGTTGATGGGCGCGAACATGATGCGCCAGTCGGTCCCGCTGCTGAAGAGCGAGGCGCCGCTGGTCGGCACCGGCATGGAGTACCGTGCCGCGACCGACACGGGTGACATGATCAGCGCTGAGAAGGCCGGCGTGGTGGAGGAGGTCTCCGCCGACTACGTCACGGTCAAGAACGACGACGGCACCCGCACCACCTACCGTGTCGCCAAGTTCAAGCGTTCCAACCAGGGCACCTCGTTCAACCAGAAGCCCATCGTCGCCGAGGGCGAC
>NZ_JBHUFV010000049.1:0-1201 GCF_042681425.1 Nonomuraea mangrovi
GCAGACCCTGCTGGAGAACCTCTACTTCAACCCCAAGCGCTACGACCTGGCCAAGGTCGGCCGTTACAAGATCAACAAGAAGCTTGGGATCGACGCCGAGATCACCCAGGGCACGCTGACCGAAGAGGACATCGTCGCCACCATCGAGTACATCGTCAGGCTGCACGCCGGCGAGGAGTCGATGCCGGGCGCCGAGGGCCGTGAGGTCATCGTCGAGACCGACGACATCGACCACTTCGGCAACCGTCGTCTGCGCAGCGTGGGCGAGCTCATCCAGAACCAGGTCCGCCTGGGCCTGGCCCGCATGGAGCGCGTCGTCCGCGAGCGCATGACCACGCAGGACGTCGAGGCCATCACGCCGCAGACCCTGATCAACATCCGCCCGGTCGTGGCGTCGATCAAGGAGTTCTTCGGCACCTCGCAGCTGTCGCAGTTCATGGACCAGACCAACCCGCTGGCCGGGCTGACGCACAAGCGGCGTCTGTCCGCGCTGGGCCCCGGTGGTCTGTCGCGTGAGCGGGCCGGCTTCGAGGTCCGCGACGTGCACCCGTCCCACTACGGCCGGATGTGCCCGATCGAGACCCCTGAAGGCCCGAACATCGGTCTGATCGGCTCGCTGGCCTCCTACGGCCGCATCAACGCCTTCGGTTTCGTCGAGACGCCCTACCGCAAGGTCGTCGACGGCAAGGTGACCGAGCAGATCGACTACCTCACGGCCGACGAGGAGGACCGGTACGTCAAGGCGCAGGCCAACACCGCGCTCAACCCCGACGGTTCCTTCGCCGAGTCCCGCGTCCTGGTCCGCACCAAGGGCGGTGAGACCGAGCTCGCGCGTGCCGAGGAGGTCGACTACGTCGACGTCTCCGCGCGCCAGATGGTCTCCGTCGCGACCGCGATGATCCCGTTCCTGGAGCACGACGACGCCAACCGCGCGCTCATGGGCTCCAACATGCAGAGGCAGTCCGTGCCGCTGCTGAAGAGCGAGGCGCCGCTGGTCGGCACCGGCATGGAGTACCGTGCCGCGACCGACGCGGGCGACGTCATCAGCGCCGAGAAGGCCGGCGTGGTGGAGGAGGTCTCCGCCGACTACGTCACGGTCATGAACGACGACGGCACCCGGACGACGTACCGCGTGGCGAAGTTCAAGCGTTCCAACCAGGGCACCTCGTTCAACCAGAAGCCCATCGTCGCCGAGGGCGAC
>NZ_JBHUFV010000050.1:0-338863 GCF_042681425.1 Nonomuraea mangrovi
AGGAGGACACCCCACCCATCGCCGCCTAGAAATCCTTGATCCACAGGTCTTGACGATTGCTCCCCCTCGGCACCAGCTCGCCCTGCTGCGCACGGCCTGCGATGAGGAGTCAGTGCTCCAGTTCGAGTCGAGACGTCAGCAGAGTGAACCAGCCGCTTCTGGTGTTCACCGAGAGGGCTTGGAAGTCATTAGGTTCGAATCCTGCAGGGGGCACACTCGATCTAGCTAGTGATACACGCACTGACCTGCAGAAATGCAGGTCTTTTGCGTTTCTGGGGTATGCCGCCGGACGCGGTAGATGGCAAGCATGTGCCCATGATCACGTACCAGCCGCGTACCGATCTTGGCCGCGATCTGATGGCCGTGGAGCAGCACGCCACCTCAGCGCCGTACCGACGCAACTCACACACAAGCGTCTCCACCTCCGCGCTCATCTGCGACGGAGACGACAAAGGGCGCCGCGAGCGATCCACCAACCGGCCAGCCCTGCGACCCGATACCGAGACTCCCACCGCGACAATGTCTGCCGGGCCACCCCGACCTCGCCGGCGACCTGAGTCACCGACCCACCGGCCAGCACAGCCAGAACCGCCCGATACCGCTGCTCGACAACGGACATATCCACCAGGGCCAATCCCGGCCTCCTGACGCGCGACGCCCGCAGACGACGCACGAAAGATCGGCCGACAACGGCACCCGTCAAACATGTTCTGGGACTGACGCGTCAAGCATGTCCCGGGACAGGACACCCACCATGGATGAGAACTTTCTCCACGGTTTCAAGCCGCCGCCCGATGGGCGGCGGGCGGCCGGGCGGTCCGGGCGGGCGTGCGGCCTCTCCGGGCCGGTCCCGCCCGGCCACCCCGCCGCCTCAACGGACGCAAGCCTTGGTACGGGGTTGTCAGCCGCTCCGCTTCGCGGTGGTAGGTGACGTACGAGGTGGCTACCTCAGCCACGACATAGCTAGTCTCGCGGCGTGAATCAATACGAGTTCTGGCACTTGATCGAAACAGCCCAGATGGAATCGGAGTCATCGGAGGCATTCGCCGACCGATTGACCGAGATGATGATCGCGGTCTCCGCAGAGGAGATCCTGGACTTCTACGAGCACCTTTCCGACCTGTGCTCGTCCGCCTATCGGTGCGATCTGTGGGGCGCGGCCGCGCTCATCTATGAGGGCTACTGCGGCGACGACCCGTTCCTCTACTTCAGGTTGTGGCTGGTAGCGCAAGGAAAGGCGGTCTACGGAAGCGCCCTCGCCTCCCCGGATTCACTAGCAGAGCATCGCCCCATCCAGGTGATGGCGGCCAAACCGATGAGCGACTGGGATGAAGGCAGCGAGTGGCCCTGGTTGGAATCGCTGCTCTATGTCGCGCCCAATGCCTACGAGCATAAGACCGGCATGACCTTCGATGACGCCATCGACGCTCGGCGGCCCGATGTCCTGCGGAGTGTCTCCGAAGGCGACCCGGTCGGTGAAGCGTGGGACCTTTCGAACCGGGAGGAGATTCAACGCCGCGCTCCCCGGCTTGCTGCGCTCTTCTTGCACAAAGTGAAATGACGGCCGGGAACGGTGAGGTGTCGAACGACCTACGTAAAACGACCTACGTAAAGTCGGCGTACGCCAAGCGAGATCCGCACATGCGGCATCTGAACAGATAGGCTGTGGGATTTCCGTCCTTGTCCAGGGCCGCCAGAAACTCTTCCACCTGCTCGGGCGACGATCCGCCGGTGGAGTTCTCAAAGCGAAGCATTTCCCGCGCGTCCGGGAAAGCCGCCAACTCCGACGCCCCGACCGGCCCGAGGAATACAGCGCCGTCACCGCAGTGGAACAACCAGCGTTCCTGCTGCCATCCGGAGAAGCCAGGGGTTCTCCGACTGATGGTCTCAAGCGTGCCTTCCGGCACGTTGCCGGGAGCGTCGTAGACATCTACAAGTTCGGCATCGTAGCGAGCCGCCAGGCTCCCATCCGCGATGCACCAGGGACACGGTTCGCTCGCCAGCGTCTCCATGCAGTAGACCGGCCCGGTGTACACATAACCTCGCCGCTGATCACAACACCCGCACGCTGCATCGGAAGCTTTCACCGACCCTGTGCTGAGCGGATCCGGATGGTAGTGGAAGTCAGGCAGCATGGCGGCAGAATATGCGGTGGACCTGTCAAAAACGGATCGGGGTCGAGACGTCATCGTCTACGCCTGCGCATCCCACCCTTTCCAGGCTGAGAGGCAGGCTGATGCCGTGGCGATCGCTTGCTTCGGTAATCGCCGTAGGTGGCGGGGGCGATCGGCTGCCGCGGACCGACTTCGTCAGTCCTTGCCACCGGATGAGCGGGCTGGTCGAGTGTGCCGGGAGGCGGCGGGTGCAGGGCACGCGAGCCGACGCTCACAAGCCTCTCAGGCCGCGGAACCGTAGAGACGTGAGTGACGAACTGGGTGACAATCGAGGCGTACACGTGCGGACGTTTATGGACCTTGGCTGACTGTTCGTGCAGGTCATCTGGCCTTGTGTGCCGGATCGGGGTCACGTTCAAATGGCTTTGCATCGAAGGGGTCATGGCCTTGGCGTTCGCTTACTCCGTCATAGTGATCAGAAAGTATTGGTCGAGAGCTGAGATGAGCCTGTCGGCCAGCGCTGGGGTGGTGGCCGTCGCCCATTGCCGTGCGAGGTTGAGGAAACCAGCGAGGTGCTGTCGGGCGGTGGTGAGCAGGCTGGCGAGCTCGCCGCGGGAGATCTCGATGGATGAGTCCCCATCGTGCTGCCGGAGTTGGATGACATGACCCAGATGTGTGATGTGCGGCGTGGGGCCGTGGCCGAGCCAGGGTTCTTGCCCCCGAGTCACGTCCCACCAGTCCCGCCAGTTCTCCAAGCCGAAGCAGCAACCGGGCGCGATGCTGACGCCCGTGGTGGTGTCGCGGAAGCGCAGCCCGCCGGGAGCGATCAGGCCTTCCGCTTTGGCGAGATGCTGTTCCAGATGCGCGTCGGTCAGGTTGGCGGCGTGGGTGACAGGGATGCCGTTGTAGCTGAAGATGACGGCCATGGCCGTCCCTACCTCGGCGGGAGACAGCAGGCCGGAGAGGGCGAGAAGGCGGTCGTTCGACGGTTGCGCGATCGGCCAGGCCGTAAAGCCGTCCGCGTCGTAGGTCTCCAGGACGGCGTCGACGATGACCATAGCCGTCAGTATCCACGCATTGCTCGTGTGTGCGGTTGCTGAGGTGTGAGGGCTCGCCGGCAGGTTGGAAGGTCGAGGGAGTCAGCGAAAGTCAGCGGACTCGTTGGCACGGGAACGCAGCCGACCTCATCGGGCGTCATCCCCACAGCACTTGACGGCACCGGATGGTATCCGGTGATCAGGAGCAGTACGCCTCACCGGGGTTCGCATCGAAGGGTGTCACCGGTTCGAAAATGATCTGCTTCACATGTGGACAACGGCCCGATTTGTTGGATTCGGGTCTTGCCTCGCATCTACTTCATACATCAGGCCCAGTGGTCCCGCTCGGGCAGTCGTAGCCAGGCGCCAGGTGGGCCGGTGATCGGCTGGGCGTCGGCCACGCGCAGGTCTGCACCGGCGCAGCAAAACGCTGGAGGGTGGTTGCGGTAGAGGTAGGCGGCGAGGATCCTCTCAGCAGGGGCATCAGGGGGAGTCATGTAGGCGGTATGCGTCTCCCAAGCTAAGACCGTACCGTCTCGGGCGACGTGTCCGCTGACGCCGCCCTTGGGATTGGAGTACATGCTGTAGCAGACCGTGCCCGGCGAAACGCGCTTGCCGAGACCGGGAGTGTCGGGGGTGTATCCCCAGGGTTGGGTGATGACGCAGCCGCCGGGCACATCGGTGATACCGACGATCCGGTCGGCGTCCGGGACGTTATACCAGGCCTCGTACAGGGCGTCGATGTCCACGTCGTCAGCCGGTGTGGCTTCCAGATGCCCTGTCGCCTCGGCTGCGCTGACACTGGCCACGCAAGCCAGGCTCAGGCCGTCGTAATAGAAGTCTCCCAGCGCGGGGATCAGACGTTTGGCTTCCGCCGCGGCGGCGGCCTCAGCCTCGGAGAGACCGATCTCCGGTGAGGGGATGGGGAAGAGGTTGGGAGTAGGGCCGGCCAAGCTGAGACGGCCGGGGGACCAGCCGCCCATCATGAGGCGCCACGGGTCCGCTCCAGCGGCGACGAGGGCTCGGGCTTTGTCCGAATGGCCTTCGAAGACAGCCATCCAGAGCGCGGTGCGGCCTCGATGTTCGGCGTCGACATCGTCGACGCGTATGGCCAACTCGGCGACCACTTCAGGCGATCCCCGCTCAGCCGCCATATGCAGCGGCTTTTCAAAGATGTGTACGCCGGAGTTGGGATCAGCGCCCGCGGCGAGCCGGTCGCGGATCAGGTCGAGGCCTGTCCACTCGTCATAGCCGACGATCCACCATCCGACGTCATCGGTAGCAGCCATGGCAACTCCTTGGACAACGCAGGGACACATACGTTGCTGATCATGGTCTACAGGGCGGACATTTTGGTCGACACCTCGCGAGGCATCGGAGATCTGGCAGCTCAAACGGGCCCTGCCTCGGAAGCGTCCCGTGACCCAGACGTCGTGATCTTGCTAACGCTGATGCTAACAACGGCCGTGGACGATCGTGGACGCTCGTGGGTGGACCACCCCTTACGGTGACGCGCGAGCTGGGGTATCGGAGAGTCGTGGACGGCTGTGGATGATCTCGTTCTCACTCGTAATGAAGTGGTCTGAGATTCAAGCGGGAAGGTGTGTTGGGCTCCCCGTTCTACTTCGCGTGCACCGTCACGACTACTCGCGGCGCACGGAAGGCCAGACGCAACGTGAAGGTGTCCAACACGAACAGGTCGCTGCCGTCCCAGTCGAAGCAGCTGACCTGACCGTGAGGAGCATCCGGGTGGGTGGCCACGCAGTCATGCCCCTCCTGGTCCTCACACCACTCGACGAGGCGTACATCCTCGAACCGGAAGACCACGGCGGGCGTCCCCGACAGCTCGGGTGGAGTCCACTGCGGGTCGTAGACGAACTCCAGCTCCAGCACCGGCGGCCGGCCGGGTTGATAGGTCAGGCGTCTGAAGTCGGTGTCGTGGAGGTAGACGTGGGCGTCTTCTGCGGTCCAGAACTCGTACAGCCCTGCCCTGGGGGTGACACCACGATCTTGGTCCTCGGCCACGCCGGCGAACTCGGTCACTGACATGGGGACATGGTCCTACAGACTGGAACGTCCTCGGCAGGCTCCGGCGGGGCGGTGACAGCAGTGCTGACAGCAACGTCCCCACACGCGGGCTCACCTCGGCCGCCATCCCACCACCCTCTGACCACGGCGTCCGCCGCCCAATGAGGACGATCGCTCCGCCTGGAAAGCAGACGGTCATGCCGCTGCGGGGCTTCCGCTCCTCGAGGCCTAATAGCCCTACGTAATGTCCGGTAGATCTTGGGTAGTGATGGTTCCAGGCGAGCATCGTCCCTCATGTGTCGGAGCCTCCATCCACGAGGTGCTTGCCGAACAGATCGGCGAAGAATCCCCGCAGCATCTCCACGGCGGCAGCCTCACCGTTGGTCATGTCGTATCGCCAAAGCGGTACATCTCGTACCCCTCAGCGCCCGATCTTCGGCGTCCACCTTCGAGTAGAGCCACGGGGACAAGGGACGGCGGCTCAAACCGTGAGTTGCTCAGGCGAGCTGATCACATCGCACGGCCGTCTTACCAGGAGCACCAACAGCTCGGCTATTGCCAGTGGAAGGAATTCCCCTTCTGCAGCAGGATCATCATCATAGAGTTATGCGGCGCTCCAGCCCCTTCAAGAGGATGGATGCATGGATCTAGCTGTTCTTGTGACCGTGGGCGGGGCCTCTCTCCTAGTCATTGGCTGGCTCATCGACAAATTCTTCGGAGGACTCGTCGAGGAGATCGGCAAGCGTACTCTTGACCGTCTCCTGCACCGGCCGAGCAAGGGCCCGCTGAGCCGACGAGCCGTTCGAAAGTACGTCAGCGATGTGCGGCGGAACTACGCCACGCATACCGTGGGCTTCCGCCGGGACGATGCGGCCATCACCGTCGAAGAGGTCTACATCCCAGTCCAGTACGAGTCTGGCGGGCGCCGGTTGAACATCGAGCACGTGGTCGCGGGAAAGAGCCGGGTAATTATCGTGGGCGAACCCGGCGCGGGCAAGTCAATGCTGCTCAAGCACCTCATGCTGGCCTGGGCCCGTGAGCCCTTTTCATCCTGCTTCGCGGAGTTGGAGTATGAGGATGGCTTTGACGAGCTGACCTGCGAGAAGAGGGCAGCAGCGTAACTTGCGAAGGATGCGCCACGTCTTCAACTGCGCATTCGCGCGTTCACCCGGTCCGCGGAGCTTGGCGTGCGAGGAGTTCGCGGTCTTCTGCGAGGTCGGCTTGCTGCGCCCCTTGTACGGCACCCGGACGGCCTCACCAGCGCCGACGTAGCCCTTGTCCGCGAGGGCGATCAGACCTGCGGCCTGCAGTCGGCGCACGATGCCCCAGATTCGTGCCGCCTTCAGGTCGTGCACCGAGCCCGGCAGGGAACCGGAGGTCCACAGCGGCGTGCCGTCCGGGGTAGCCAGGACCTGGATGTTCATGCCGTGTTTCTTATGCAACGCCGTCGATGAGGCGCAGGTGCGGCCGTTGCTGCCGGCGGGCGGTCCGGCGATGACGATCGTCACCAGCCGGCGCTGGATTGTCGACGAGAACGACGTGCTGCGCGACGAGGGCGAGGCCTACGCCCGCAAGCTGATCGCGGCAGGGGTCCAGACCTTCGGCGTGCGCTACAACGGCACGCTGCACGACTTCATGATGCTCAACCCCGTCCGCGCCACCGCGGCCACCAGCGCCGCCATGGCCCAGGCCATCGACGTCCTCAGGACCGCTCTGCACGGCGCGGATCAGCCGGAGTAGTCCCGGTGGACAGCCCCTGAGAGTCGGCGCGGGCGTCGTCGACCCCGCCCCGATCGCCGTCCACCCTGCCCGGTGATCTCCCCCCATGCGAGGTGCGTGATCCCCCGTACGGGGGAGGAGGGCCGGCGATGTCCCCGGCAGGGTGGAAGGATGACTGAGGAGTCTCATGATCCGCCGCCGTCCAAGGGCCAGGACGTCCAGCGGACGTTCAACAAGATCACTGACTACTACGACCGGATGAATCGCCTCATGACGCTGGGGCGACATGCCGCCTGGTGCCGTGAGGTCGCAGTGAGTACGAAAGTCCCTCCGGGTGGAAACATGCTCGATGTCGCCACCGGAACCGGCGTCATCGCTCTTGCCGCACGGGAGAAGTATCCGAACTCAACCATCCATGCCGTCGATTTCTCGGAGCGGATGCTGGCGGAAGCGGCGAGCAAACCGGGGGCCTCCGCCATCATGTGGCAGCACGCGGATGCGAACGATCTGCCCTTCGGTGACGAGTCCTTCGACGCCGTCACGCATGGTTATCTCCTTCGCAATGTCGATGATGCCCAGCGCGTGCTCGAAGAGCAGTACCGGGTACTCAAACCCGGAGGTCGGGTCGTCATTCTGGAGACGTGCCCGCCACGAGGACCGCTCCGTTACCCGGTGGCTCTGGGCGTTCGCGTTGTGATTCCCCTTCTCGGCCGGCTGGTCGCCCGCGATCGTGAGTCATACGCATACCTGCAGGAATCCACACTCGGATTCATGACTCCAAAGGAGGTCGTCGCGATCCTTCGTCGGGTCGGCTTCGCCTCCATAGCGTGGAAGAAGAGGTTCTTCGGCACTCACATGATCATCTCGGCCCGGAAGCCGTAGCCTTGCGGAGTCGTGCTGATCTTCCGCTCGTCGCGAGGGCCGGGTGGGACCGGCGAGTCCGTCACATCTCGCGATCACTGTCGTGGTGTTCCTCGATCGGACCGAGCCAGGCGCGTCCAACGGATTCACATCACCTGGCGGCGGCGTCGAGCACGGCTTCGAGAGAGGCCTCGAGGATGTCCACGCCGGTGTGCAGTTCGTCGTCTCTGATGGTGAGAGGTGGGGCGATGCGGAAGATGCCGCCCATCTCAGGTAGCTGGACGATGTTCATGTGCAGGCCTCGTTCGAGACAGGCCGAGGTGATCGCGTTGCCCAGCGCGTCGGCGGGCGCCTTGCTCTTCTTGTCCTTGACGAGCTCGACGCCTTGGAGCAGGCCACGGCCTCGAACGTCACCGACGACTTCGTAGTTGTCGCGAAGCGCCAGCAGCCGGTCGGTGAGCTGATCGCCTAGCGTCGCGGCACGCTCTGTGAGGTGCTCGCGGTCGATGACGTCAAGGACCGTCAGCGCCACGGCGGCCGCCAAGGGGTCGGAGACGTGGGTGGTGTAGAAGAGGAACCCCCGGTCGTGGCAGACCTGCTCGATTTCGGCGGTCGTGACGACAGCCGCCACCGGCAGTCCGGCTCCCAAGGTCTTCGACAAGGTCAGGATGTCGGGTGCGACCCCGTCGCGCTCGAACGCGTACATCGTTCCGGTACGGCCGAGACCGGTCTGCGCCTCGTCCAGGATGAGCAGCATCCCGCGTTCGTCACACATCTCTTTGAGTCGACGCAGATACCCGGGCGGCAGGTCGATGATCCCGCCTGAGGACAGGATGGGCTCGATGAGGCAGGCGGCGAGACTTCCGGCGGATTGCCGGTCGACCAGGGCGAAGCCGTAGGCGAGCTCAGCCTCCCAGTCGTGTGACCCGTCGGAGGATCGGAACGGCGAACGATAGGCGTTCGGCGCGGGCAGCGCGAGGTTTCCCGGTGTCGGCGGACCGTAGCCGCGCCGCCCGGCGGAGAAGGTCGCGGCGGCGGCCCCTTGGGTCATGCCGTGCCAGGAGCGGTCGAAGGAGACGATCTCAAAGCGGCCGGTGGAGAGCTTGGCCATCTTGATCGCGGCCTCGTTCGCCTCGGCCCCGGTGGTGAGCAGCAGCATCTTGCCGAGCGTCGGAGGCAGGGTCGCGGTGAGCCTCTGGGCGAGCTCCAGCACGGGGGTGCTGAGCATGCCGCTGAAGAGGTGGTCCAGCGACGCAACGGCGGACGAAACCGTTGCCACGATATCGGGGTGTGCATGGCCGAGGATGGAACTCATCTGTCCTGAGGTGAAGTCGAGAATCGGCGTGCCCTGGCGATCGAAGACATACACACCAGAGGCACGTTCGATGACCCGCGGGGTGAAGCCGGCTCCGTAGCGGATCAGGAGGCGGTCCGCCTCGTCCCAAAACGTTGTGTCCATCGCCAACCCTTTCTGATCGCGTCCGAGCCGACGTCGAATCTTCCGCTCGATGCCATCTTCGATCGGTGACAAAACTCGTAACAAGCAAACAAATACAACGCATCATTCGGCATTGCCTTACTATCGATCCATGCTCAATCCGCAACGCCTCGCGATCCTGCGCGCCGTCCTGGCGGCCGGGTCGATCAACAAGGCGGCGCGGAACCTCAGCTACTCTCCCGCGACGATCAGCCAGCACATGACCACGCTGGCGAAGGAGACCGGGCTGGTCCTCTTCGAGAAGCAAGGACGCGGTATCAGCCCCACCGATGCCGCACGGCACCTGGCAGATCAAGCTCAGTCGCTCCTCGCCGACTTCGGGCGGCTTGAACGCGTCGTCGCGGACCTTCGGGGCGGTCAGGCGCAGCATCTGGCGATCGCCTGCTTCGCTTCCGCGGCCGAGCGGTGGATCCCAGAGGTCGTGCGGACCGTTCGCCGGCACCAACCGAACCTCACCGTCGAGATCAGCCTCAACGAGCCCGTCGACGGGCGCGGCCGCCGGCGGCCAGACCTCGACATCCGGACTGAGCCCGCGAACGGAGCCGAACTACAGCTTGACGGCTACCAGCGTCACGAACTCACCATCGAGGAACTCGTCGCCGTGCTCCCCGGTGCCCACCCCCTCGCCGATGCCCGCGAGATCGCTTTCTTGGACCTCGAAGGTGAGCCCTGGATCGACCACGACATCTACGACAGCCCGATCGGGCAGATCATCTTGACCGCTTGCAAGGCCGCCGGATTCACGCCGCGCCATGCCGCCCGCCTGGACGATCACCGGGCGGCGCTGCGACTGGTGGAGACGGGTATCGGCGTCACAGTCCTGCCGCGCCTGGCCGTCGCCGAGCTCCCTGACGGAGTCGTCGCCAGGCCCCTGGTTCGCCCCACCGTCTCGCGGCGCATCGTCGTCCACGCCCGCCAGGACCGACGCCGCGGCGACCTCATCGCCCGTGCGGTGGCCCAGCTTCGCGACAGCGCCTGCCAGGCCGTACCGGCCTGGTGAGCTGGTCCGGAGACCCTGTCGGCTCGTGCCGTGAGTCTCCTCAGCCACAGCGCCAGGCCGTGCACGAGGAACGTGAGCGCCGATTCGCCGCCGATGACGGCAGGGGGACATGCGCGGTCTGGGGCTGATCGCCAGTCGTGCCCGGGATCACTGCTCCAGCCCCTTCGGCCATACCGGACACGGCCGCTCAGCCACGGGCGCGGGCGTCGACACGCCTGCCGGCGCGTCGACCTCGGCCCGGATGGCGGCGAGCAACTGGCTGTCCTCGTCTGGAAACGGCAAGGTCGGGAAACCGGCATCGCCGGGCCTGTCGATGCCTGCCAACGATCCCTCGACCGCCCGCGCCAGCCGATGGGCTTCCTGCCGTACCCGGCAGCTGCCGAGCGCGACAACGCCTGACCGGGCCTTCAGGAAGACGGATTCAGCCTTCCGGTACTCCTTCTTCGCTTCGCTGTCGTCACCCTTGACGAAGATCAGGCGAGTCTTGGCCAGCTGAAGCTGAGACCACGCCTTGAGGAAGTCGATGTAGCTCGCCTGCCTGGCCTTCACGCGCTCGTCGTTGAGCTGGACCTGTAACCGCGCGAGCTCCGACGAGGCGCCGGCCTTGGTGGCGGCATAGGTCCCTACGCCGCCGACGACAGAACCCAACAGCGTGAGAAGTCCCGTGATGACCGCGATGCGCATCTGGCTTCCGCCCGCAGGTGCTTGATCCGTCATAAGGCTCCTTCGTCCGCCGTCCCGGCCTCGCCGTGATCGTCCCTTTCCGCCGATGACCGCGGCAGCGTCGTGTCCTGACTGTGACATCCCGCGTACACGCCTGGAGCTGGTCGAGCGCATTCCGTGGGCCGGCTTCGCAAACCCTATGGGGGTATGTTACGTTTCCATCCGTCAATCGGAGATACCCCCTATGGGTATAAGGATGGGAATCGTCATGTCAGCTAATCCACGCCGCTGGTGGGCACTCGTCGTGCTCGCCGCAGCGCAGTTCATGGTGATCATGGATACGTCGATCATCGGGGTCGCGCTGCCGGACATGCAGCAGGACCTCGGCTTCTCTCAGGGCGGCTTGCAGTGGGTGTTCAACGCCTACGTGGTCGCCTTCGGCGGTCTGCTGCTCCTTGGCGGACGCCTGTCCGATCTGTTCGGAGCTCGCAAGATCTTCTCGACGGGTTGGGCGATCCTGATCGCCGGCTCGGTCGTCGCGGCGGCGGCGAACAGCGCCTGGCTCGAGATTCTGGGCCGTGGCATCCAGGGAGTCGGTGGCGCGCTCATCGCGCCGGCGGCCATGACGCTGCTCATGATGCTTTTCAGCCACGACCCGCGTGAACTCGGCAGGGCCATGTCCCTGTATGGCGCGGCCGCTCCGGCGGGCGGTACGGCAGGCGTCTTCCTCGGTGGCGTCATCACCGAGTACCTGAGCTGGCCGTGGGTGTTCATCGTCTACATCCCGATCGGCATGGCCGCCCTGTTGGCCGTCCCCTCGCTCCTACCCGCCACACCGGGCAGGCGCGGCTCGGTCGACGTCGTCGGTGGACTCTCCGCTACGGCCGGCATCGCCCTGGTCGTCTACGCCATCGTCGACCTCAACTGGATCGCCGCCGCCGGCGGCGCGGCGCTGCTCGCCCTCTTCCTCATCGTCCAGCGGACGGTGAAGGCGCCGCTGATGCCGCTGTCCATCTGGCGCACCCCAGGCCTTGCCGCCTCCAACCTGGCGATGACGCTGCTGGGCGCCGCCTGGATCCCGATGTGGTACTTCCTGAATCTCTACCTGCAGCAGGTGCTCGGTTATGGCGCCTTCCCCAGCGGCGCGGCCCTGCTTCCGATGACCGTCGCCATCATGATCTTCATGATCGGCATCACCGCGCGACTGCTCGGCCGCTTCGGCGCCAAGCCGCTCATCGTTCTCGGCCTGCTCGTGCTGGCGGCGGGAGTCGTGGGACTGTCGTTCGCCCGGCCTGACGGGTCCTTTGTCGCTGACGTGCTCCCCGCGAGCCTGATCGCCGCAGTGGGCATGTCGCTGGCCTACATCCCGGCGATGATGTCGGCGATGTCGGGTGCGCGACCCGAGGACGCCGGTCTGGCCTCGGGCATCGTCAACACCACCTACAACGTGGGCTCGGCGCTGGGCCTGGCGGTCATGACCGCTGTCGCCACCTCGCGCGGAGCCGCTGACCTGGGGAACCTCACCAGGCTCACAGATGGATTCCAGGCGGCGTTCGTCGGGGCCGCCGTCGTGGCCGCGGCCGGCGCGGTGCTCTCCCTGGTGTTCATGCGCACGCCCGGGCGTGCCGTACAGGACCAGCCGGACCCGGCACGCGTTTGACGCGGAAATACCATAGGGGGGTATGGTGTTAGAGTGATCAGCGCGACTCGAAGGGCACCTGGCCCCCACTGTGTCGCCGAGGCCACCGTCAAGGGCGGCCCCGAGATGCAGGCCACGATCAAAGAGGCCTCCGAGACCATCGCACGACTCGTCCGTTCCTGAAGGAGTTATGGATATGGCCACCACCACCTACACCGTCACGGGCATGACCTGCGGCCACTGCGTCAGCTCGGTCAAGGAAGAGGTCAGCGAGGTCACGGGAGTGACAGGCGTCGAGGTGGACCTGGCCACCGGGCTGCTGACGGTCCAGAGTGACAACCCCGTCGAGGCCGGCCAGATCTCCGCAGCCGTCGAGGCGGCCGGATACGAAGTGGCGAATCGGTCATGAACACTCCGGCCAAGCTCGGCGCTTACGTCCTGGGGCTCGCCGTCGTCTTCGGCGGCGCCCTGGGGGTGGGGAACGCGGTCGGCGAGGTCGGCGCGCCGCCCCAGGCGAACAGCCACAGCCAGAGCCACACCCCGAGCAGCCAGCCGACAAGCGCACACGACAGCGGAACGCACACCACGAACGCCAAGCCCAGTGAGGCGGCGTCAGAAGATACCCCTGGGGGGCTCCAAGTGTCCGAGAACGGTTTCACGCTCAACCCGCTCACCAGCACGATCAAGCCCGGCGAGCCGACCGACTTCCAGTTCACGGTGACGGGTCCGAACGGCGGCCCCGTGACCGACTACCAGGTGCAGCACGACAAGAAGCTCCACTTCATCGTGGTGTCCAGGGACCTTGGCACCTTCCAGCACCTGCACCCGGTAGAGGCCGGTGACGGCGTCTGGTCGGTGAAGCTGACGCTGCCCGAAGCGGGCGCGTACCGTGCTTTCGCCGACTTCGCCCCCACGGGCGGCAGCGCCTTGACGCTGGGCGCGGACCTGCTCGTGGCAGGCGAATACACGCCCAAGGCGCTTCCGGCCGCCAGCCGTACGGCAGACGTCGACGGCTACACCGTCACCCTTGACGGCGACCTGGTTCCCGGCCAGGCGAGCAAGCTCACCCTCACGGTGAGCAAGGACGGCAAGCCGATCACCGACCTGCAGCCCTACCTCGGCGCCTATGGCCACCTCGTCGCTCTGCGCGGCAGCGACCTGGCCTACCTCCATGTGCACCCCGACGGCGAGCCCGGCGACGGCAGGACCAAGCCCGGACCGGAGATCGTCTTCTACGCCGAGGTGCCCAGCAGAGGGGACTACCGCCTCTTCCTGGACTTCCAGCACGAAGGCAAGGTCCGCACCGCCGACTTCACACTCGACACCGGACAGGCGGCGACCTCCGCCGCGAAGCCCACGCCGAGCCCCGCGAAGTCGAGCGGGCACGGCGACCACAAGCACTGATCCGCAGGACGCTGAGAAAGGAGAGGTGATGTCCCCCCTCACCGACGACAGGCCCCAAAGTGCCGTCGAACTATCGATCGGTGGCATGACCTGCGCGTCCTGCGCCAACAGGATCGAGCGGAAGCTGAACAAGCTCGAGGGCGTGACCGCGACGGTCAACTACGCGACGGAGAAGGCGAAGGTCACCTTTCCTGAAGGAGTGGACCCGCAGGAGCTGATCGCCACCGTGGAGTCGGCGGGCTACACCGCCGAGCTGCCCAAGCCGCCACAGGCGGAGGGCGAGCCGCAGGAGCCCGAGGACGAACTCAGGCCGCTGCGCAACCGGCTGATCACCTCCTTGGTGCTGGCCGTACCGGTGATCGCGATGGCGATGATCCCGCCGCTGCAGTTCACCAACTGGCAGTGGCTGTCGCTGACGCTGGCCGCGCCGGTCGTGGTCTATGCCGGCTGGCCGTTCCACAAGGCCGCGTGGACGAACCTGCGTCACGGCGCGGCGACCATGGACACGCTGGTCTCGCTGGGCACGTTGGCCGCTCTGGGTTGGTCGCTGTGGGCACTGTTCTTCGGTACGGCGGGCACCCCCGGCATGACGCACCCGTTCGAGTTCACGATCGCCAGGACCGACGGCTCGGGCAACATCTACCTCGAGGCCGCGGCGGGCGTGACCGCGTTCATCCTGGCCGGACGCTACTTCGAGGCCCGCTCCAAGCGCCGGGCGGGAGCCGCCCTGCGAGCGTTGTTGGAGCTGGGCGCCAAGGAAGTCGCGGTGCTCCGCGGTGGCACCGAGGTCCGCATCCCCACCGACCAGCTCGCCGTAGGCGACCGTTTCGTGGTACGGCCGGGCGAGAAGATCGCCACTGACGGAGTGGTGGAGGAGGGCGCCTCGGCCGTCGACGCCTCCATGTTGACCGGCGAGTCGATCCCGGTGGAGGTACGCCCTGGCGACGCCGTGACCGGCGCCACCGTGAACGCGGGCGGCCGCCTGGTCGTCCGCGCCACGCGGATCGGCTCCGACACCCAGCTCGCCCAGATGGCCAAGCTCGTGGAAGACGCCCAGACCGGCAAGGCCCAGGTGCAGCGCCTGGCCGACCGCATCTCCGGCATCTTCGTCCCCATCGTCATCGCGTTGGCTCTCGGCACCCTGGGCTTCTGGCTCGGAACCGGCGGCGGCGTGGGAGCGGCCTTCACCGCGGCGGTGGCCGTACTGATCATCGCCTGCCCGTGCGCGCTCGGCCTGGCCACCCCCACCGCCCTGTTGGTCGGCACCGGCAGGGGAGCCCAGCTGGGCATCCTGATCAAGGGGCCTGAGGTGTTGGAGTCCACTCGCAAGGTGGACACCGTGGTGCTGGACAAGACCGGCACCGTCACCGAGGGCAAGATGACGCTGGTCGAGACGCACGTGGCCGACGGCGAGGACGCCGACGAGGTGCTGCGCCTGGCAGGAGCCCTGGAGCACGCCTCCGAGCACCCCATCGCGCAGGCCATCGCCCGGGGCGCGGCCGAGCAGGTCGGCGCCCTGCCCACGCCCGAGGACTTCGCCAACGTCGAAGGGCTCGGTGTGCAGGGCATCGTCGACGGGCACGCCGTCCTCGTCGGCAGGCCCAAGCTGCTGGCCGAATGGTCCCAGCACCTGCCCGTCGATCTCGAACGTGCCTTGGCGGCGGCGCAGGCGGCCGGCCGTACGGCTGTGGCGGTCGGCTGGGACGGCAAGGCTCGCGGGGTCCTGGTGGTGGCCGACGTGGTCAAGCCCACTTCCGCCGAGGCCATCCGGCAGCTCCGTGCGCTGGGCCTGACCCCGGTGCTGCTCACCGGCGACAACGAGGCCGTCGCCAGGAGCGTGGCCGCCGAGGTCGGCATCGACGAGGTGATCGCCGAGGTGCTGCCCAAGGACAAGGTGGACGTCGTCAGGAAGCTGCAGTCCGAGGGCAGGACGGTGGCCATGGTCGGCGACGGTGTGAACGACGCGGCCGCGCTCGCCCAGGCCGACCTCGGCCTCGCCATGGGCACCGGCACCGACGCCGCGATCGAAGCCTCCGATCTCACCCTGGTGAGAGGCGACCTCCGGGTCGGCGCGGACGCGATCCGGCTGTCGCGCAGGACGCTGCGCACCATCAAGGGCAACCTGTTCTGGGCCTTCGCCTACAACGTGGCCGCCCTGCCGCTGGCCGCGATGGGGCTGCTCAACCCCATGATCGCCGGAGCCGCGATGGCGTTCTCCAGCGTCTTCGTGGTCAGCAACAGCCTCAGGCTGCGCGGCTTCAAATAGAGGAATTCCCGAGGTGGCCGGAGCCGATGGCGTCTCCGGCCACCTCGTGGTGTGTTCAGAGCTTTATGGGGCGATGCGCGTGGCGACCGCGGTCTGGAATTCGGCGCAGACCGGCGATGTCCTCATGATCGCAGTTCGGCGCGCAGTCGATGAGGTGGCCAGTCCGAACCGCACGGCGACATCTCCGATGGTCATGGGCGCGCTTGACTTCATGTCGACGTTTCCTGGCCCCGGGCGGGCGCATCGTCCTCATCGGCCAGGACTGGGACACCTTCGTCATCGACTCCGACGACCCAGGGCTCACCAGGACCATCGTGCACGCGCGCGCCGACCTGACCGCCAACCCGCGCGCCGCCCGCCGCTATCACAACCTGCTGCTCGAAGCCGGATTCCGTGACGTCGAGGTCGAGGCACACGTAGGAATCTTCACCGACGGGGCGATGCTCGCGATGATCAGGGGAATCGCTGAGGCCGTCCTCGCCGCGGATCCGGCGGTGCGCCGCCGTACCGCGCGGGTCTCCGTCCTGGTGGCGGCCGGCATCGTCGCCGTCTTCGCCGTTCTCGGCAACCAGCTGCTGAGAACGCTCAAGGCCGACGCACGCCCGCCATGGGACTGCTCGCCGCCGCGATGGCCGTGGTGCGCCTGTGGTCGTCGGCACGGCCCGCGTCAGCCGTTCGCGGGCCGGAAGACCGTGGAGAAGGTCCGGCCGCCGTCCCTTGATTCCAGCACCGTCCCGTCATCGGTGGCGGCCAGCAGCCGCTGCGCGTCGACGGCGGTGAAGGCGCTGGCAGGGCCGGGGAGCTTGCCGTCGGCCTGCCAGGTCGTGCCGCCGTCACGGCTGGTGTGGATCCGGCCGTCCACTCCCGTGCCCGTCAGCGTGTCCTCGGCAGGGGATTCGACGTGGCTGAGCAGCGGCGCGTTCGCCACCCGATCGAAGTCCATGCCGCCGTTCCGGCTGACCTTCAGCCCATCTGGCGTGGTGGCGTAGACGGTGGTGAGGTCCGCCGCGAGGTCGATCATGGGTTCCTCCGCGCCTGGTGTCCAGCTCTGGCCGCCGTCGGCGCTGCGGCGCAACCGGCCGGACTGGGAGTCGAAGGCGTAGAGCGCATCGCCGGCCGGCTGTAGCGCGTGGAAGTCAGCGGTGCCCTCTTCCGACACGGTCGTCCATGTCCGGCCGGCGTCGGACGTGCGGATCAGGCCAAGGTGCGGAGGGGCCGCGGTGGACGTGTCACCGGGGTGGCCGCTGGCCAGGAACGTCCTCGGCCCGACAACGGTGAAACCCATGTGATCCTGGACGCGCCCCGCGACCCGCTCGGCGCTCTCCGCGTCCTTCACCCTGAACAGCCCGTAATGCCCCGCGATGTAGATCGCACCATCGGCTGGATCGACTCCCACGCCATGGACGTGGCCGATTCCCGGATCCTGGCCACTCGCCCTCGCCGGTGGCTGTGACTGGCCACAGGCCGCGGCAGCCAAGATCATCACCGCTGCCGCGGCTGTACGGAGCGGGACATGGCTTCCACCCATAGGGCGACCTCGCTAGAACTCGGACGGTCGCCACATTCTACTATGCATCGTCGTAGAAGGTCGTCGGGTGGCCGCCGACAGGTAACTGAAGCCGGGAACGAGGGCCGCCGGGGGCTGATGCGCGCACGCGCGTCGCAGGGGGGGAGGTGCCGGGTGAGACCGCGGACGCCGGATGCCTGCGGCAGGCACCCGGCGTTCGTCCGGAACGATGTGCGGGGGGCCGGGTCCACGTCGGCCTGAGGACCCGGCCTCCATGCGGCTAGACGAGGACTGCCTCGTATCCCGCCTCTTCGACCGCGTCCACAACGAGGACGTCGTCGACGTGTCCCTCGCTCGTCACCTTGACGTGACCCGTGCTGAGGTCCACGTCGACGGCGTTGACTCCCGCGACCTGGCTGATCTGAGTCTTCACCTTTCCCGCGCAACCGTTACACGTCATCCCGGTGACCTTGTACGTGCTGGTGCTCATGGTCAACACTCCTTCTATATACCCCTGGTAGGTATTACGACGAGGAAGTTACGCCAGGAACCGCTTCAAGGCAACCCTAACCCCCTATGGGTATATGAGACCTATGTCACGCCTCTTCTCATACCTGCGAGGGGTATGTTGCCGATCATGAGAAAGCTGAACAGGGTCACCGTTGTCGGGGCGTCGCTCGCCGGTCTGCGCGCTGTCCAGGCGCTTCGTCGGGAGGGTTTCGAGGGAGAGCTCACGCTGATCGGCGCGGAGGCCCACACTCCTTACAACCGCCCGCCACTGTCCAAGAGCGTCCTCCAGGGTGACGACGACGTCTCGTTGCCTGGGGCCGAGGACCTCGGGGAGGACTGGCTCCGCGGCCGCCGGGCGGCGGGCCTCGATCCCATCGGCAAGGTGGTCACCATGGACGATGGCTCCACGGTGCACTACGACGGACTCGTCATCGCGACCGGTGCGCGGCCGAGGCGGCTGTCCGATCACCCCGAGGGCGTGCACACGCTGCGCACGATCGAGGACTCGCTCGCCGTGCGCGCCGAGCTGAACACAGGCCGCCGGCGCGTCGTGGTGATCGGTGGCGGTTTCATCGGCGGGGAGGTGGCCTCGACCGCGCAGGCGCTCGGTCACCACGTGACGTTGGTCGCCGGCGCGCCGTACCCCATGCTCGCCGCGTTCGGCACCGACACAGCCCGATGGCTGGCCCAGCACCACCAGAGCAACGGAGTGGAGCTCGTCTCCGGCATTCGCGTCGTCGGCTTCGAGGGTAGCCCTCGCGTGACGGAGGTACGGCTGAGCGACGGCCGGTCCATACCTGCGGATCTCGTGGTCGCGGGCATGGGAGTGACGCCCAACACGGAATGGCTCGAATCCAGCGGGCTCACGCTCGACGATGGCGTGGTTTGCGACGCGAATCTGTATGCGCGGGGAGCGTCCGACGTCGTGGCGGCGGGCGATGTGGTGCGCTGGCCGCACGGGTTGTACGGCGATTCCATGGTCCGGGTCGAGCATTGGTCCAACGCCAACGACCAGGGAGCCTCGGCCGCCCTCAACCTGCTCGCAGGACCGGAGAACGCCAAGCCGTTCGCGGACCTTCCCTCGTTCGCCACGCACGTGCATGGTGCTCGAATCCAGAGCGCCGGTCTCCCGCACCTGGCCGACGAGGCCACGCTGGTGGCAGGTGCGTTCGAGGAAGGCCGCTTCGCCGTCGGGTTCGCCAAGAACGGTGTGCTGGTGGGCGCGGTGGCGGTCGATTCCCCCAAGGATCTGATCAGGCTCAAGCGTGGCATCGCCTCCGGCAGCTCACTCGGCGCGGTGTCGGCATGAAGTGAGCGCCGGCTATGAGGCGTAGTAGATGTTCGCGAGCACATGTCCCGCGCCTGAGGCGCCGGCGACCAGGCGCGAACCGCTCGCGGAGGCGTCCCGCAACCTGTGGACGGACGGGGGACGGCTGCGCGGCTACCTCGACGCGCTCGACGACGCGCGCATCCCCTTCGACGGTGGTCGGACGGAAGAGAGGGTGACGCAGGACGTCGCCCGCATGCTCCCCGTCGTGATCACGGGCTGCCCCTTCAGGTCCTTACTCGGAGGCCCTGCGAGGTTTCTGTGATAGGTTCAGCGCCGCTGTGCATCGCCGCGAACTGAGGAGGTGAGACCGATCAACGCTGTGACAGGTCGGGGCTCCCTCCCTCGCATGGCCTAGGGAGCGCCCGCAGAAGGCATCCCGAAAGGCTTGCAACGCTATGCGCTTCACCTCCCAGGCGTCGTTGGACGGCGTCGCCGAACAGATCTTCACCCTCCCCTTCACCTTCGGCGAGATACCGGGTGTGCTGTGGACCCCGGAAGATGCCGTCGAGGCTCGCCCCCTGATCCTGATGGGCCACGGCGGCGGGCAGCACAAGAAGGCCCCAGGCATCCTGGCCCGCGCACACCGCTTCGTCGCCGAGGGCGGTTTCGCGGTCGCCGCGATCGACGCGCCCAATCACGGCAACCGGCCGAAGGACGAGGAGTTCGACCGGATCGCGGGCGAGCTGAGGGCTGGTATGGCCGCCGGCGAGGGTCCGTCCGTCCTGGCCGCCGCCATGCACGGGCATCTGGCCAGGCAGACCGTCGCGGAATGGCAGGCGGTCATCACCGCGGTCCAGGAACTCGAGCGTGTGGGCGTCGGCCCGGTCGGCTATTGGGGCATGTCGATGGGCTGCGGGCTCGGGCTTCCGCTGCTCGCCGCGGAACCCCGCATCCGCGCCGCGGTACTGGGGCTGCTTGGCGTACACGGGCTGGCCGAGACCGCCGCCGGAGTCACCGTCCCCGTGGAATTCCTGCTCCAGTGGGACGACAACCTGGTGCCGCGAGCCCAGGGCCTGGCGCTGTTCGACGCTCTTGGCTCAGCTGACAAGACGCTGCACGCCAACCCCGGCAAGCACGGGGAGATTCCTGAGTTCGAGACGGACAGTTCGCTGCGGTTCTTCACCCGGCACCTTGGCTAGGGCCGCCGCGTGGTAGTTCGCGACGCGCCGGTCGGGCCTGGTTCCGGCCGGCGCGTTCGCGTCCGACTGTGGCCGAGCGGGTGCAGGCGATGGAGATCGACGCCGCCCTTCCGCGCGTAAAGCCCAGAGGAAACTGCGCGAAATTCGACCGATCTCAGATGTCCGTCAGACCGGATCAAGCCCACTAACCGGCCAGGACCGATTGGACGGACTTGGTCACCGCGTCGGCGGCGTCGTGTGCGGCCAGGCGTCCGGCGCGCATCTCGGCCGCCGCGCCGTGCAGGATGTAGTGGACGACGTTGACCAGCCAGACGATCGGCAAGTCGACGCGGAAGACGCCCTGTTCCTGGCCTCGGCGGATGAGTTCGGTCATGCGCCGGGCGGGCTCCTCGTGCAGCTCGCGCACACGTCCTGCAGGAAGGACACCCTCGGCGGCGGCCAGGAGGGCCGCGGACTCGGCCACGACCGTCCAACTCGACGCCAGCAGGCGGGTCATGGCCTCGCGGGCGTCTCCCGTCAGATCGACGGACGACAAGGTTTCCTCGCCGGTCCTCAGCGCGTCCATGAGCGCGGCTTCGACCAGGTCGGCCCGGGTGCGGAAGTGCCCGTACAGCGTCATCCGCCCCACGCCCGCGGCCAGGGCGATGTCGTCCGTGGTCGCGTTCGGGTCCGAACCCAGCAGCGCCCGCGCCGCGGACACGATGCGCACGATGCTGCGCTCGGCATCGGCGCGACGTCTGGGGCGGGCCGCTGGTGCATCCATGCCACCACTCTAACTCGTATGCGCGTATACGAGTTAGAGTAGGGTCAAAACTCGTATGTGAGAGTACGAGTTATTCGCATGGAGGGATCAGATGACCCGACCAGCAGTACGGCCGACATCGCCGCACGAGCCGCACCCCGCGCGGTGGCGCATCCTCGGCTTTCTCGGGGTGGCGCAGCTCATGTTGATCCTCGACGTCACCGTCGTCGCCATCGCGCTGCCCCACATCGAGACCGACCTCGCACTCGGCCGCGAGGCGCTGACCTGGACGGTCAGCGCCTACACGCTCACCTTCGGCGGGCTGATGCTGCTCGGCGGACGGATCACGGACCTGATGGGAGCCAAGCGGGTCATGCTCGCCGGGCTGCTCCTGTTCACCGCGGCGTCACTGGTCACCGGGCTGGCCGGGTCCGCGGGCATGCTGGTGGGCGGTCGTGTCGCCCAGGGGGTCGGGGCGGCGTTGCTGTCTCCCGCGGCACTGTCGCTGGTGGTGGCCCTGTTCGATGGGGAGGAGCGGAACAGGGCCCTGGGCGTCTGGTCCGCGCTCGGCGGTGGCGGCGCCGCCCTCGGCGTCCTTCTCGGCGGCCTGATCACCGCCGGTCCCGGGTGGTCGTGGGTCTTCCATGTCAACGTGCCCATCGGGCTGGTGATCGCCGCGGTGCTCGCCGTACTGCTGCCGGCGCGGCAGGCGTCGTCCGCCGGCCGGCCCCGCCTCGATGTCCTCGGCGCGATTCTGGTGACGTCCTCTTCCGCGTCGTTGATCTACGCGCTCATCGCCGCCGGTGAGCGGGGGTGGCTCACCGCGCTCACGGGGTGGCTCGTCATTGCGGCCGCCGTGGGCTACGTGGTGTTCGTGCTGTGGCAGAGGCGGGCTCGCTCACCACTGATGGACGTCCGGCTGCTGGTTCGGCGGCCCCTGGCGACGGGCGCGTTCCTCATCCTGATGGCGACGGCGCTGATGATCGCGGTGTTCTTCCTCGGCACCTTCTATTTCCAGCAGGCTAGGGGATACGGCCCGTTGCAGACAGGGCTGCTGTTCCTGCCGGTGGCGCTGGCGACGATGCTCGGGGCCAATCTGACGGGCCGCGTGATCGGCCGGTGGGGTGGACGCGGGCCGGCCGTCGCGGGTCTGGCGGTCGCCGCGATCGGCATGGCCGTCCCGGCGGTGTCGATGCACCCGGTCAGCGTCGTGGTCGGTGTGGCCGTCGCGGCGGCGGGCACCGGCGCCATGTTCGTCATCGCCTCGGCGACCGCACTCGGCCAGGTGGCGCCCCACGAGGCGGGGATCGCCTCCGGGATCGTGAGCACCTTCCACGAGTTCGGCGCCTCCCTCGGCGCCGCGGTCGTCTCGAGCGTCGCGGCCGCGAGCCTGGTCGGGAACACCTTGAGCGGCTTCGCCGGAGGGTTCACCGTGGCCGCGGTCGCGGCAGCGGTCGGCGCTGTCGTCGCCGCCCTGCTGACACCGGGCCGCTCAAGGCGAGGGGAGGAAGCCCGTTAGCGGGTTGGTGTAGACCATCCGCGTGGGAGATGAGCGTCCACGGCGTCACGAGGGAACGGCCGGTCACCCCGCGCCGGAGTGGTCGGCGGGGGTGGGCGACCGCCCGGTTTCGACGCCGTCAGCCGCAAGGGACGCAGTACCGCGGAGCGGTGCGTCACGAGCTGAAGGGTCATCGTGCGGTCGCCCTGCGCGAGCGTATTGATCAGGATCTGGCTCCGCCGTCCGGTTCAACGGTCCAGAGGAGACGCCCTCTAGACGGCGTTGGCGAGTTGGCCGCGGATGGCGCCGTCCGGGAATTCCGCGTTGTGGACGTTGGTGTAGAACTGGCTCGGGTTGTGGACGATGGCCTGCAGCTCGTCTCGGGTCAGTGTGGTGTCGGCGTTTTCGGGCGTCTGCTCCCTCACGGCGCGGATGCAGTCGTTCGCGAAGCCTTCGCTGGGTGCCTTCAGGGTCACCACGATCGGGCCTGCGACTCCTGCCGGGCCCTGGTGGATGTGGGCCGCGGTGGCGGGGTCGATGTTGTGGGCGGTGATGATGTAGCAGAGCGACTTTCCGCTCACCCTCCAGGCGAAGATCCCCACCCCGTCCGGGTCGCCGGGGCCGGGAACCTCTTGGGCGCCGGTCATCTCGGTGAACTGGTAGGGCGAGGGGTCATGGCTTGGGGTCGCGTTGGCGACGCTGGGGAAGACGGCGATCGCCGCGGCGAGTGCCGGGAGGATCATTGACTTGATCACGGTAAGTCTCCTTGATGACTATTAGTAGTGATCCGTTACCGTGCGTAGTCTTTCCGGGGTCTGCTGGAGCGAAACCGCGCTGTCATCACCGGGATCGTCAAGGAGTCGACACGACCGACCGGCGCCGGCCGGGCTGCCGTCCAAGCGGACGACGGGGGCGCTCAGCGGATCGGAACGCATGAGCGCCACGTCGGCGGGTGCCCGCGCCGATGATGACGCCGCGGTGGGGCGTCGTTCACCCCGTCTGCTCGCGAGGCCTGGAAGCCAGGATGCCCCGAAGGGTCACCGCACCAGGGTCGAGACGAAGCGTGGGTGATCGTTCGCCTGGGCTTTGGGGTGGCTTCACCTGGCGGCCGGACGGGACACGAAGGATCTAGCTCGCAATTACCGATAATAGGAGCATTGCGTGCGATTCCCCCTTCGTGGCGCGGTCGTCGCCGCGGCCATCGCCGTTCTCGGCGGCACCCAGGCGGTCGCCCAGGCCACGGTCGAGCCGACCCCGACGCCGACCACCGCACAGCCGGATGGCGCGCAGCGCGCAGACCGTCACGCCGTTGACGTGCAGCTGCTGTCCATCACCGACTTCCACGGCTACATCCGCCCCCACACCGACGCCGCCAACGGCACTATCAAGGACGCCCAGGGCAACAGCATCGTGGTGGGCGGCGCGCCGTACATCTCGACCCATCTCGAGAACCTGCGTCAGGGCAAGCGCAACACGGTCACCTTCACCACGGGAGACAGCTTCAGCGGCTGGCCGCCGGAGGTGGCCAGGCTGGCCGACGAGCCGACGATCGAGTTCCTGAACAAGATCGGCGTCGAGTTCTCCGCGGTGGGCAACCACGAGCTGGACATCTCACTGGAGTTCCTGCGCGACCACATGGGCAAGGGCCGGTGTTTCGGCGCGCGCGGCGTGGACAGCTGCTTCCCCGACTCCGACGGACGCCGTTTCAGGGGCGCGACGTTCGACTTCTCGGCGGCCAACGTCACCAGCAAGGGCAGCACCCGGCCGGTGCTCAAGCCGTATGTGATCAAGTACTTCGAGGGCGTGCCGGTCGGGTTCATCAACCTGACGACCACGACGACGGTGGAGGGCTCGACGTCGTTCCAGCCGTCGCTGGACAACCTGCCGCTGGTGGAGACGGCCGACAAGTACGTGGCCGAGCTCAAGCGCCGCGGCGTCGAGGCGATCGTGGCGAACGTCCACGAGGGCGGTACGGCAGGCGACGTCTACGACCGGTGCAACGCCAACCCCACCGGCCCGGTGATCGACTTCGCCCGGCAGGCCTCGGCCGAGATCGACGCGATCGTGACAGGGCACTGGCACGCGCCGTTCAACTGCTCGATCCCCGACCCGGAGGGCAACCCGCGCCCGGTCGTCGAGGCCGCCTTCCACGGCAAGCTGATCAACGAGCTCAACCTGAAGATCGACCGCCGTACCCGGGAGGTGATCAGGGAGGCGACGGTCTCCACGAACCACCCGGTCACCAGGGACGTGACCCCGGACCCCGCGATGGCCAAGCTGGTGGACCACTGGGTGGCGGCGGAGAAGCTCATCTCGGCCCGCCAGGTCGGCACCATCACCGGCGACCTGACCAGGACGCGTGACGCGGACGGCGAGAGCACGCTCGGCAACCTGATCGCCGACGTCGAGCGCGCGGACAGCGCCGACGCCGACCTGGCCATGGTGGCGGTGGCCCCGGTGAAGGGCTCCAACTCCCTGCGCGGCGACCTGCGCTTCGCAAAGGGCGCCGACCCTGCCGACAGCGAGGGCGCGGTGCTGTTCGGCGAGGCGTGGAACGCCTGGGGCTACGCCAATCCAGTGGTCACGGTGAGCGTGAAGGGCAGCCAGATCGAGCAGGCGCTGGAGCAGCAGTGGCAGACGCAGCCGAACGGGACCGTGCGGTTCGCCCCGCTGGCCGTATCGGGAAACGTCCGCTTCTCCTATGACGCCGGCAAGTCGGTCGGCGACCGGATCGCGCCCGAGAACGTGCTCATAGACGGCAAGCCCCTCGACCCCGGCGCCACCTACCGCCTGGCAGCCCTCGCCTACACGCTGCTCGGCGCCGACGGCTACACCGCCTTCGCCGGATACACCGACGCGGTTCGCGGCAGCCGGGACTACGAGGCCTTCCGCGCCTACCTCGCCAAGGGCCCCCAATCCCCGCCCGCTCTGGACCGCGCCGTCGCCCTGACCGCCCCCTAGCCCGAAAGGCACGCCTGTACGGTCCGCCGTACCGCGGCCCGCCGCTTCGTCGAGCCGCATCGCACCGGTCATCCGGTCGATGAGCCGGGCCTCGGGCGGTGGCGGTCGGCGTGCACTCGGTCACCCTGGTCGGCCGATGGGCTCCAGATCGGCGGTGACCGTGGACGTGATCTTCTCCAGCACGGAGGTGAAGAGGTGCCGCTTGTCCGGGCGGGCCTTGCCTGCGGCGTGCCTGAGGGCAGGGATCGTCGGCGCGCCGAGGAGGACGAGCCCGTCGGAGGCGGCCCTTCGGACGGCGGGGTGGGAGTGCGTGAGCAAGTCGACCAGTGCGGGAATGGCCGGCTTCCACGCCCCGTGGCACAAGGTCTTGACCGCCGAGCGCACGATGTCGGGTTGCCGGTCGTCCAGCAGTAGCGACGTCTGCTCCAGATAATCCCGGTGGTTCATCACCTTGCGGGAGATCCGGTGGGCGTGCAGCCGTACTCTCGCCTCGGGATGGCTGAGCGACTCGGCGAGCAGTTCCTTGAGTTCGGGATCGCGATCCGCCTGCCGGTCCGCGTCGGGTCGGCGCAGGCGGGCCGGGTCGTCGTCGTAACGCTCGGCGAGCAGGGTCAGCGCCCGGCGGATCTGCTCGGGGCCGCCGGTACGGGCCAGGTGGAGCAGTTCCGCCCGGGGCGGCCGTTGTTCCCGGGCGGCCGCACGCGGGACACGGGTTCGGCCGCGGAGTGCCGAGAGAGCGGCGGAGTCCTGCTGGGCCGCATGGGGATGGCGTAGCGGCCCTTCCACCAGCACGATCTTGTCCGCGAGGTCGTCGCGTCCTTCTTCGCGTAGCCGCCGACACGCCCGCACCAGCGTGGGGGTAGGCAGCAACGCGACGCCGGAGACGAGATCGAGCAGGCCCCAGGCTCCGGCTTCGAGGCGGCCGGACAGGACCTCGGCCAGAACGTCGGGGGCCGCCTTGCGCAACGCCTGCCTGGCTGACACGTGAAGGGATGGCCCGCCGTGTTCCCACCATGTCAGCAACAGGGGGATGAGCCGTTCGACGTCCGGCGGGTCCAGATGGGCGGCGACGCGGGCGATCCGTTCGCGGGCCGCGTCGTCGCCGGAGTCATGCCCGCCGGCCTCGCGCAGTTCGGTCACGCTCATGAGGGTCAGGGCATGCGCGAGATCCGCGGTGACGGTGAGGCCAACCCGGCCGTCGAGGAAGGCACGCAGCACCGCGAGCCGGAACCGGGGTTCGGGCCAGCTCCGCAAGGCCCGGGCCGCGGCTTCGCGGTGATCCTGCTTCGGATCGTCCAGCATCTCCAGCAGGCGGTCACACAGGACCGCTGAGCGGGGCTGGTCCCGATCAGCGGGACGAGGTGCGCGGGCGGTCGACGCGGACCGGCGGGCGTCCTCCGCGATGGTCCACGATGGCGCGTCGAATGGCTGCAGCTCGATCATCCAGTCCAGAAGGACGTCGCGCGCCTCCGCGCCGGCCGCGGGGAAGACGCCGATCAGTGCGTTGAGCCGGTCGCGTGAATCCGCCGGCCGTCCGTCGCGGCCGGTACGGGCGCCGTGTTCGTGGGAGGCCTCGTCAGAGTCGTGGGAGTCGAGACCGCCCACGGGCCGGTCAGCGGCGCGGAAACGCCGGAGGGCGTCGGGTGTGCGGGCGGCCGCGGTGAGGGCCTCCCGCCATCGGCGTACGGCGGGGCACTCGTGCGCCTCACCGTCGCCGCTCGACACGGCGGCGGTGACCGGTCGCGGCAGCCCGAAGGCCTCCCGCAACACCTCCTCCTCGGCCGGCCACGGGTTCGCGCCCGCGCGGGCGGCGGCCAGCGCCCGCCCGAGGTCGGTGCGGGTCAGCACCGCGCCGCATCGGCTCAGCAGCACCAGCAAGGACCGGCTCCCCGTGGCCTCTGGCGGCAGCGCGCGAATCCGCGCGGCGACGTCGAACGACTCGGTGGGGGACAGCCGTACGACCGTCTCTTCGAGCAGCGCGAGGAGCCGGTCGCGGTGAGCGTCGCCGATGTCGGCCAGCCCGGCGACCAGCGTCCGTACCGACCGAGCGAAGGTCTCCGTCTCGCCGGCTGTCCACGGCTGGGGGCACAGCTGCAGCGTGAACCGCAGGACCCGGCCGCGATGTTCCGGCCCTTCGGCGGCCAGCTCCAGCCAACGTGCCAGCATCGGCCGGAGTCGGCTCAGCCGTTGGGCGGTCGGCTCGCCTGGGTCCCGGTCGTACCTTTCCGCGAGGCGCCGGGCGATCTCGGTGTTCCAGCCGCGGCTCGCCAGGGCGTCGAGATCGGCGTCCGGCCGGGCGTCCGGTGTGGCGGGCGGCGGGGTGATGCCGTGGGCCGCCATCCGGTCCGCCAGTTCCGCGGCCGTACCCGAACCAAGGGCGAGCCGGCCTGCGGCGACGAGCGCGAGCAAGGTGACCCCTGCCTGTGACCCCTGGTCGGCGAGCGCGCCGACGGCACGGGCGGACAGTGAGCCATCGAGTCCGGCCAGCAGCAGGTCACGGGTACGGTCATCGCCGGCGCGGTCGGCCGCGGCAATGACGGTGGCGGTGTAGGCGTCGCCGAGGATCGTCCGCGACGCCTCGACGAGCGCGGCACGCAGGCCCGGGTTGTCGTGCCGGCCGAGCCAGTACAGCAGCTTCGGCACAGCCACCGGGGTTCCGGCGTGGATCAGCGCGGTCGCGGCGGTCTTCTTGACGTTCATGTTGGGATGGTCGAGACAGGCCGCGACCGCGGCGGCGGCCCAGCCCGCGCGCGCGTGCCCGAGCGCGAGCAGCGCCTGCCGTACGGTCTGCACGTCGGGGGCGGTGGTGAGCGGAATCAGGCTTGCCGACAGCGCCTGTGCGTCCTCGCCGTCGGCGTCGCGGGCGAGTAGCGCGATGACGTGCTTGCGGACGTGGCGGTCACGGTGGCGTAGCAGCGGATGCACTCGTGACCGGATTGCGCGGTGGGAAGTCTGGAGGAGCAGGCTGAGCAGGATCGTTCGCTCAGCCGCCGTGAGCGCGGGGCGGTCCAGCAGATCGAGCGCGATGCTCGCCACGAGCGCGTCGCCGGCCTCCCGCGCGTCCGCCGCGTCCACAAGACAGCGCGGCCGGATCTTCCCTCTTTCGTGGAGGCGGCCACCGAGGTCACGGATGGCCGCGACGACTTCCGGCGGCACCGCAGGTTCGCCGCTGCCGCCGGACGCGCCCGGCGCCCAGGAGGCCGCGAGGTCGGACACGACCCGCAGCAGAAGGTCGGCGATGGCGGACACGGTCGTGGAGCTGCCGTTGCGTGCCAGCGTGCACAGGGCGGCCACGGGCTTGTCCGGGTCCAGACCCGCGCGGAGCAACGCCAGTTCCCGTTCGTCCGGCCCGCCGAGATCGGCGGCGATCCGACGAGGCAGATCCTGCGGGTCGAGCCGAACCAGGATCGCCCGTCGCCCGTCGGGGTCCTCGGTGAGATGCCACAGCACTTCCAGGGCCTGGCGGCGAACCGGTCGCAGGTAGGACACCACAGTGCCGACAGCGTCTCCGCCCTCTGACCCGTCAACGCCCAGCCCGTCTCGCAGCGCCGTGACCGTCCGGGCTCCGCCCACGGCTTCAAGCGCCTCCAGCGCCGCCGCCGGTGACCGCGGTAGCGCGGCGATGACGGCCTCCTCGGCGGCCGTATGGCGCAGCGCGCGGATCGCTCGCAGGAACGGCCGTGGATCGGACGCGACACGCAGCAGATCAGCGACCTTCTCACCCACCGGCAGGTCCCCGGTGCCCTGAGCGGCCAAGGCGACCAGGAGTTCCAGTCGCCGCGGCCAGTGCGGATCGTCCGCGGCCGCCGTCGCCAGCTCCTTGAGCGTCTCTCGTCGGCACGTGAACAAGACGGTGGCGACCTCGCCCGCAGGCACCGAGTGGTCGGCGATCGCCAAGCGCACGATCGCCGGCGCGTCGTCGCCTGCTGGGAAGTGTCCACGCCGGTGGAGGCCGCGCAGGCACCGGATGGCCGGCCCGGCGAGCAAGAGCGGGTCGATCGCGGCGATGCCCGCGAGGTCGCGGATGTCGTCGCGGCGCGCAAGGTCCCCGAGCAGTTCCAGCGCGCGCCGTCGGAGCACCGGAGGCCGGTTCCGGTCGGCGGCCACGTCGCGCAGCACGTCCTGGTGCCCGTGGTGTGCTGCGGCTTCGATCGCCGCGTCGGCCACCGCGGAGACGACGGGGCCGGGTTCGGCCTTGAGGAGTCGGCAAAGGTGCTCCCGCGGCAACGGATCCGACGCGGCCCAGGGCTCCGACAGCTCACGCAGCGCGGCCGCGGCGAGGTCGGCCGCGGCAGCGTCCGTGCGAGGTTCGCCGGCGATCGATCCGACGAGTTCCACCACGAGCCTCCGAGCTCGTGCCGGTGCCAGCAGGCCGGCGTGTACGGCCTCGCGAGTGACCCGCAGAGCCTCCGCCCGCAACACAGGATCGAGCCGGCCCGACAACTCCCGGGCCAGACTCTCCGGTTCGTCCACATCAACAGCGCCGATCCCACGCACGGCCTGGTAGAGCAGTTCTCCCTCGGGTTCGTTCCGCAGGGTCTCAGGCCGGTCGGTGATCTCGGCGCTCAGCCAGGCGATCTGGACCCGGGCCGGCAGATCCGCCCCGCGCCACTGCGGCCAGGGCCGGGGACGGACGTAGGCCCGCAGCCTGCGATAAAGGTGTGCCAGAGCCAGCGCCGCCTCCGGCGGACCATCCAGCGAGTCAGGCAACGACGCCGCGAATCCTGCCTGCTCGCAACGGTCTTCATCTCGTCCCGCAGCAAGGCGTTCGGCAAGGCCTACCAGGCCCGATCCTCGCAGTCGTGGATCCTCATGCCTGATGAGAAGCCGCAGGACGGCCGGCGGACACCTCAACGGATCAAGACTGGCAGAAAGCAGGTCCGCATCGGCGAGGCGTATGGCGGCAAGGACCGTATCGTCGACCGACGTCATGCGCTATCAACTCCAGCCGGACCAGCAAATAGCGCTCAGCGTAGCGAAACGCCCTCCACACCTGACGAGCCGAAAGGGCCCGAGAAGCTTCCCCGCTCACCCGGACACTCGAGCTGAACTGCACGAATGCCTCGGGTTGAAGACGGTTCGGCATGACCGCCACGAAGGCCAAGGCGACCGGGAGGGTCGTTCGCAAACCGATCGGGGACTCCGCCAGGTGCACGGGCTGGGACCTGGAGGAGAACCCGTATGGCGAGTGCCGGGTGGGGACGTCCATCTCCAAGAAGCACGGCGTGGCCATGATCGTCTGCACGCGCACGATAGCGGGCGTTCGGACGCGTCACTGCTGGTTCCTCTCGCGCTCCACCCGGGCCGTGGCGACCTCGTCGTGAGCCGAACGGAGGGCCGTCGTGTGTCGCGTTGCGCGGGCCCGTCGCGCCCGGTCCAGGAGGATGAGGGGTACGGCAGCCGCGGCGAGGATGGCCCCGATCAAGCACACCGATGTGAGAGCGGCCCCTTGTGTGAGGGAGACGGCTGCCAGGACGGGGGTGATGCTGATGCCCAGCTGGAAGGCCGACACGGTGGTGGCGCCGGCGAGGGTCGGCGCGTCGGCCGCGATGGCGAAGACGCGTCCGTAGAGGGCGGGGTTCAGCACGAAAGCGGCGATACCGATCACGAAGACCGTGGGCACCACCGCCCAGACCTGCTGGATCGCGACAGCCATCACGAGCGACAGGATCACGATCGCCGACGCGCCGGACAGGAGTGCGAGGTGAGGGCGCTGATCGGAGACACGGCCGCCGATGGACAGGCCGACGAAGGCTCCGACTCCGAAGAGCGCGAGGATCGCCGGGATCCAGACCTCGGGGATGGCGGTGATGCCGGCGAGCATGGCCGCCAGGTAGTTGAACGTGATCATGTACGCCGCGGTGGTCAGGATCGTGATCGCGTAGATGCCCCACAGCATCGGTTTGCGCATCGTGGCGAGCTCCCGCGAAACACTCGGCCCGGTGGGCCTGCCGACGTCTGAGCCGGCGGCGGGGAGTCCGAGGAGGCAACCGATGATCCCCACGACCGTCAGGGCCACGACGGCCCAGAAGCCGCCGCGCCACTCGATGAAGTGGCTGAGCAGCGTGCCCGCGGGACCGCCGACGACCATTGCCACGCTGAGCCCGCTGACCACCACTCCGGAGGCGCGGGCGTTGCGGTCCGGCGTCACCAGGCTGATCGCGGTCACCGACGCGACAGCGAAGAAGCCCGCGTAGGCGATGCCCGAAACCACTCTCGTCAGCAGCAGCACCTGGTAGTCGCCCAGCAGCCCGACGGCGATGCTGGCCGCGAAGACGGCCTGGGTCGCCACCAGCGCGGTACGGCGAGGCCAGCGCAGACTGAGCACGGCGAACGGCGGGCCGCCGATCACGACACCCAACGCGAACGCGGTGATCAGGAACCCGGCTGAGGAGAGCGTGACGTCCAGATCGGCGGCCACCGCCGGCAGTACGCCGGCCAGCAGGAACTCTGCGCTTCCCATGGCGAACAGGCTGAAACCGAGCAGGTACACGCCGGCGGGCAACCTCCGGGCGGGAGTGGCCCTGGACGTCTCCGCGGTGATCCCGGCCATCAGAGCGCACCCCCGACGCCGCGCCCGTCAGCCGGGACGGCAGCGGACAGCTCCCGTTCGAGCAGCCAGCCGGTCATGTTGATGGCGGCGGTGGAGCCCGCGCCCGCGGCGGCGACGACCTGCGCCCGGGGGTTGACCACGTTCCCGGCCGCCCAGACACCTGGGACGTTCGTGGCACCGTGGGAATCGACGGCGACGAGTCCGCTCACCGGGTCCCTGCCGGCGCCGAGCGTGGTCAGGATCGTGTCATGGGGCACTGGGCGAGGTGCCACGAAGACGGCCTCACACGCGACCGTCTCGCCGTTGTCGAGCTCGATGGCGACAGGGTCACCGCCCGCGGTGCCGGCACTCGTCGCGACCCGTGTGACGCGCGCGTCGATCAGGCGCACGCCGTACGCCGTGAGGCGCTGCCGCTGGGCGGTGTCGACCTCGGCGCCGTTGACGCAGAACGTCACCGAGGAGCTGTAGCGGCGCATCAGCGCGGCCAGATGTGTCGATACCGCCGCCATCGTGCTGCCGATCACGGCGATGGCACGCCCCCGTACTTCGTAGCCATGGCAGTGGGGGCAGTGGTGCACCTCGGACGCCCAGCGCTCGGACAGCCCCGGGATGGCGGGGAGTTCGTCGGTCAGCCCGGTCGCGACCAGCACCGACCGAGCGCGCAGGGCGCGGTTGTCGTCGAGCCGCAGCTCGAACGTGCCGTCCGAGGCGCGCCGCGCGTCGATCACCGACGCCCGCACGAGTGTCCCGCCGAAACGGGTGAACTCGTCCTGCCCGGTCGCGACGAACTCTCTCGGCGCCATGCCGTCCCTGGTCAGGTACCCGTGCATGTGATCGGCCGGCCCGTTCCTCGGCGCACCGCCGTCGACGACCAGCGTCGCGAACCGTGCTCTCGCGAGCACGACCCCGGCCGACAGTCCGGCGGCCCCACCGCCGATGATGACGGTGTCCCACAGCACCTCTGACACCGATCCGCTCGTTGCATCCGTTGTCGCGTTCATTCGGATCACCTCCACTGAGAGGATCGGGAGAAGCTCCCGGAATCAACAAACTTCGTTGCCGATTCCGGGACACATTGATTGACTGCGTCCCATGGACGAGCAACCGAGCGTCGGCGCCGTGATAGAGCAGATCGCTCCTCGGCTGCGACGCGCCCGCGAGAAGAAGGGCATCAGCCTGGCCGACCTCGCGCGTGCCACTGGCATCTCGACCAGCACGCTGTCCCGGCTGGAATCAGCTCAGCGCAAGCCGAGCCTCGAACTGCTCCTGCCGATCACCGCGGCGCTGGGCATCGCCCTCGACGAGATCGTCGCCGCACCCCGGATACTCGATCCGCGCGTGCCGCAGCGGCCCACCGGAAAGGACGGCCGCGTGCTGATCCCGTTGTCGCGGCATCAGGGAGAACCGCGCGCGTACAAGATGACCATTCCAGCGCACGACGAACAGCCCCACCTGCGGACCCACGCGGGCTACGAATGGCTGTACGTGCTCCGCGGCCGGCTCCGCGTGAAACTGGGTGACCACGACTTCATCATGGGAGCCGGCGAGGCGGCCGAGTTCGACTGCCAGATTCCGCACTGGTTCGGCGCCGCCGGACGCGGCAGCGTCGAAGTACTCAGCCTCTTCGGAAAGCAGGGCGAACGCATCCACCTGCGCACCCGCGGCGCTGACGCGGAAGCACGTGCCCGCCCGTGAAGCCCTGACGGCACGGCGCAGGCCATCGCGTGGTCACCGCACTAGCCGGAGAACCTCTTCGCGAGGTCCCGGGCCCACTGCGCGGCCTTGGCCGCCTCATCGCCGGTGACGGGCGCGCCGGGCATCCGGCTCAGGCGCTCCACCTGGTCGGCGAAGCGCAGGTGCTCCAGATGAGCGTGTTCCCTGCAGGCGAGGCAGGTGACGCTTTCGGGACGAGGCGAGGTCATCGCATAGGGCACCTGGAGCCCGCAACCGGTGGCGACGACACTCGGTGCGTCGGGCACGAGCCCCAACGACGACACGATCATGTTGCGGTAGGCGGCACCCGCCTGCATCACCTTCTGCTCGACATGGATGTGCGGATCGGTCTGGCTCATCTGCGTCCGCGCCTCCGTCCGAGTCGTCGCAGAATCAGACTAAGCCCGATCCGATCGTCGCCGCACGCCCGCTCAGCGGTGCGCCTGCGTGCGGGAGCGCCACAACAGCCAGACGAAGTACGGCGTGCCGAGCAGGGCGGTGACGATCCCGGCGGGTACCTGGGCCGGGGCGATGACGGTGCGTCCGAGCGTGTCGGCCAGGCTGACCAGGAGGGCGCCAAGGAGCGCGGCCACCGGAAGAGCGCGGGCATGCCGGGCGCCGACCAGGGCGCGGGCGGCGTGCGGGGCGATCAGGCCGACGAAGCCGACGACGCCGACCGCCGAGACCGCGGTGGCGGTCAGCAGGACGGCGCCGGCCAGCGCGGCCAGCCGTACCGGCTCAAGAGGGACGCCGAGGACCCGCGGGCTGTCCTCGTCCAGGGCGAGCAGGTCCAGATCGCGACGCAGCCAGGCGATCAGCGGAGTCGCCAGGAGGAGCGCCAGCGCGACCGGGATGAGCTGGACGGGGACGCGGCCGTAGGTGGAGCCGGACAGCCAGGTCAGGGCCATGGCGGTGTTCCACGGGTCGGCCCTCACGATGATCATCACAGTGAGGGCGGTGCACGCCGCCTGCATCCCGACACCGATCAGCACCAGCCGGTCAGAGCTGAGCCCGCCGCGCCACGACAGCAGGTAGACCGCGGCGGAGGCGGCCAGCGCCCCGGCCATGGCCACGGCCGACATGGACCAGATCCCGGCGAGCGGCACGACGGCGAGCAGCGAGATCGCGCCAACGCCCGCGCCCGCGGTCACGCCCAGCACGCCGGGCTCGGCCAGCGGGTTACGGCACACGGCCTGAACCGCGGTGCCCGCGACGGCCAGCGCTGCGCCGGCGAGCACGGCGGCGAGCACGCGGGGATACCGCTGGTCGAGCACGTAGGTGAGGCCACGTCCCGTCCGGCCGTTCAGCCAGTTGGCCAGGTCGCCGCCCAGGACCCAGGTGTCGCCGCCGAGCATGCCGAGGAAGATCGCGCCGGCGAGCGACAGGGCGCAGGCCGTCACGACGATCAGGAAGGCGGCGCGCGAGCGTGTGGCGCGGATGCGCACGATCGGCGGCTGGCGGGTCGGCCCCGCGTCCCGGTAGCGGCGGGCCAGCCACACCATCACGGCGGCGCCGAGCAGCGTGGTCACCACACCCGGCGGCACGTCCACGCCTGCCTGCCCGCCCAGGACGGCCCGCAGCGCGATGTCCGAGCCGAGCACGATGAGCACGCCCACGAGGCCCGCCAGCGGCAGCATCGTGCGATGGCGGTGCACGCCGGGAAGCGAGGCCGGGAGCAGCCTGACGATCACCGGCGCGCAGAGTCCCACGAATCCGATGGGGCCCGCGATGGTCACCGCGGCGGAGGCCAGCACGACGGACAGCAGCGTGACCCACAGGCGCAGCCGCCTGACGTTGATGCCGAGCACGGTGGCGGTGTCGTCGCCCAGGCCGAGGATGTCGAGCCTGTGTCCGGCCAGGATCGCGGCGGCCAGCGTCAGCAGAATCAGCGGGCCCACCTGGACGACGGCGTTCAGGTCGCTCTGCACGAGCGAGCCGCTGCCCCAGGCGAACAGCCCGGTTGTCTCCTCCTCGAAGAGGATCATCAGCAGGTTGGTGAGCGAGCTGAGCGCCAACGCGGTGGCCGAGCCCGCCAGGATCAGCCTGGTGGTGCCGATCCGGCCGCCGGCGGCCAGCGCCAGCACCAGGGCGGCGGCGGCCAGGCCGCCGAGCAGGGCGAGCAGACCAGACAGGGGGAGCGGCAACGTCAGGCCGAACGCCGCCGCCGCGGCGACCGCGAAGTACGCGCCGGAACTGACCGCCAGCGTGTCGGGCGACGCCATCGGGTTGCGGGAGATCGACTGCAGCAAGGTTCCCGACACGCCCAGGGCGAGGCCGACGGCGACCCCGGCCAGCAGCCGGGGCAGCCGGGAGGCGATCAGGACGCGGGCGGCCTCGTCGTCCCCGCCGTCGAACGGCAGGCGCAGCAGGTCGAGCGCACCGATCGACGACGTGCCCTGCGTCACGTGAACCGCGGCGACCAGGACGACCGCCGCCAGCGTCAGCAGAACGACCCCGACGCTGCCCAGCCACCGCAGGGGCGTGGCCGGCTCCGCCGGGGCCTGGACCTGGATGCTCAAGCGATGAAGGCCTTCACGACGGTCTCGGCGTACTGCTTGCACGACAGCGGCCCTCCGAAGGTCCATATGCCGTCGGGCAGCTTGGTGACCTGGCCCTTCTCGACGAGCGGCAGCTTCTCCCAGATGGCGTTGGAGGCCAGTCCGTCGGCGAAGACGTCCTGGCCGTCGGAGGCGTTGTAGAAGAAGCGCGTGTCGGGGTCCTTCAGCGCGGTCAGGCCCTCGACGTCGGTGGTGCCCAGACCCCACTGCGGGTCGACCTCGCCGGTCCAGGCGTTGGTCAGGCCGAGCCGGGTGGCGAGGTCGGAGACCAGCGAGCCCTTGCCGAACATGCGGATGGAGATCTTGCTGCCGTCCTTCCAGCCGTCGGCCATGACGAACGGCTTGCCGGCGGCGCCCGCGGCGGCGAGCCTGGCCTTGCCGTCGGCCAGCGTGGTGTCGAGGTCGGCCAGGAGTTTGTCCGCCTCGGCGGTCCTGCCCACCGCGGTGGCGATCATCTTGAGGTCGGCGCGCATGCGGCCCAGGTTGTCGCTCGCGTCGCTTCCCTTGGCGACCATGACGGGGACGAACTTCTCCAGCTGCGGCACCAGCGCGGAGTCCCGTTCGGCCTCCATGACGACCAGGTCAGGCTGGAGGGCGGCGATGGAGTCGACGCTCGGCTCCTGGCGGGTGCCGACGTCCTTGACAGAGGGGTCGAGCTTGGCCGCCGTCACCCAGGTGCCGTAACCCTTGACGTCGGCCACGCCGACCGGCATGACGCCGAGGCTGACCACCATCTCGGCCTCTCCCCACTCCAGAGCGACCACCTTGGTGGCGGGACGGTCGAGAGTGACCTGCTTGCCGCGGCCGTCGGTCACGGTGATGGGGGCGGCGGAGGCCGTGCCGCCGGAAGCCGCCGGTTCCGGGGCGGCTGTCTCGGTGGTGCCGCAGGCGCCGAGCACGGCGACGGCGGCGACGGCCACGAGGACGTTGCGCAGGGGGATCATGGGTGTTCCTGTCAGGTTGTTGCGGGGACGCTTCTGGTGTGCCGGCCGACCGGCCGGGTGGTCACCGTCCCCGTCCTTGGGTCGTGCGTGACCTCGATGCGGATGCCGTACACCTCGGTGAGCAGCTGCTCGGTGAGGACCTCGGCGGGCGGACCGTCCGCGCGGACGCGGCCCCGCTGCAGGAGGACGACGTGGTCGGCCAGTTCGGCGGCCTGGTTCAGGTCGTGGAGGACGACCCCGATGGCCACACCGTGCTCGTCGGCCAGATCGCGCACCAGATCCAGCAGCTCGACCTGGTAGCGCAGATCCAGAAAGGTCGTCGGCTCGTCCAGAAGCAGGACGCCGGTGTCCTGCGCCAGGCAGGTGGCCAGCCACACGCGCTGCAGCTCGCCGCCTGACAACTCGTCCGCCGGACGGTCGGCCATCGCGGTGACGCCGGTGAGCTCCATCGCCCGCCCGACGGCGGCGTCCCCGTCGGGGTCGCCCGCCCGCCACCGCCCTCGGTGGGGATGCCTGCCATAGCCGACCACGTCGCGGACCCGGACACCGGACGGCGTGGGACGACTCTGAGCGAGCAGGGTGACCCGCCGCGCGAAGTCACGGATCGGCAGGTCCGTCGCGGACGCGCCGTCGGCCAGCGTGATCGTGCCCGCGTCCGGCCTGTGGAGCCGGGCGAGCGCCCGCAGCAGGGTCGACTTGCCGCTGCCGTTCGGGCCCACCAGGGCCGTCACGGTCCCGGGGCGGACAGCGATGTGGCCGTTCTCGACGGCCGTGGTGCCGTGGTAGCTGAGACACAGGTCGGCTCCACGGAGCGAGATCTCCTCGGTCACGGGACTTAGGTTAGCCTTACCTAGCTACATGTCAACCGTCGTCCGACGCCGCCGGGTTCTCCGCGGGTGCGCCTGGCCACGCACAGGTCCTGGAGGGCGTGCCTCAGGGGCGCGGGATGGCGACGGCGATGTACGGCGTGCGCGGAGTCTGCTTCGTGGTGAAGCGGGCGTTGGGAAGGTACAGCCGGGGCCCGAAGGCGGCCACGGTCGCCGGTATGTCGAACCGGGGATCGCTCACCCGCCGCACGACCCGGCCGTCGGTCCCCGTCGCGTTCAGCCGCAGGACGGTCACGGCGCTGCGCCCGTTCTGGACCCCGTTCTCCACCGCGAACAGCGTCCGGCCGCGCAGCAACAGGCCGTCGCCGTCCGGCAGCGACTCGCCGTGCAGGTTCACCCGGCGGGTCCGGCCGGACAGGTCGACGCGGAACAGCCCGCCGGTGTTCGACTGCACGATGATCAGGCCCTGGCCGTCCGGAGTCGGCGTGATGCCGTTGGCGTTGAAGCCGGCGCCGTACACCAGATCCCCGGTGAGCGGGATCCGCTGCGCGGCGGCGGGCAGCCGTCCGCCGCGCAGCGGCAGCTTGTAGAGCACCGGGTTGGTGGAGTCGGTGAACCAGGCGGCGCCCTGGGTGAGGATGACGTCGTTGACGAAGGCCGCGCCGGTGGTCAGCCGGTAGGAGGCCAGCACCCGGCCGGTGCGGGAGTCGATGACGCGCGCGTCACCGCCCGTGCCGCCCGCCACGAACAGCCGTCCGCGCGGATCGGTCTTCATCCCGAGTGACGGTGTGCCGGGCCCGCGGCTGACGATCGCGCCGCGTCCGGTGCGCAGGTCGGCCCGGTAGATGGAGCCGTCGGCCATGGAGCCGATGAAGGCGAACGGGCCGGGGCCGATGGCGATGCCCTCGGGCCGGAAGCCGTCGGGCAACGAGATCGATGTCGGAGATGTCCCGGCCCGCGGGTCCGATGCCGCTCCGGCGGAACCGCCGACGGTGACGGCCAAGGTGAGTGCGGCGAGAACCGCACCAAGGCGCCTGACTGATCGCATCATCTGATGCCCTCTTTCCAGTTCTGTGAGCCCCGTCGAGTGCCGCTGCTTCTTGTCGAGTGACGGCAGGCGCGCGGCCCACACGGCGTTCATGCTGTGCTCCGAAGCACGCGGGCCGTTCGGGGTGAGCAGCCACACGTCCTGCACGCCCTCGAAGGCGGGCGGCAGCGACCGGGCGTCATCGAGGTCTCCGACGAAGACCTCGGCGCCCTGCTCGTGCGGGCCGTCCGCTCGGGACTCCTCATGGATGAGAGCGCGAAGATCCACATCGGCACCGTCCAGCGCGTGCATCAGTGCAGTGGAGACGGTTCCGGTGGCTCCGGTGATCAGCACGGTGCGCGACACGCTCATGCTCCCTTTCCCCTCGTTCCAGCCGTTCCGGACACGGTGATGCGCATGGCTTCAGCTCCTGGGGTCGGTCGGTCGGGGCGGCCGGTGCCCCGTCGTGGCCATGGTGAGTTCTTGGTCGACCGAGGTCTGCGGAGGCTTCCCCGCCGCCCGGCCGGCGGTGACGCGCTCCAGGACCCACAACGCGACGGTCCCGGCCGAGAGGGCGGCGCCCAGGACGCACACGCCGGTCCAGCCGCCGTGCACCCAGACCGCCGAAGTCAGCGCGGAGCCCACGGCGCCGCCGATGAACAAGGAGGTCATGAAGGCGGAGTTGATCCGGTTGCGAGCCTCGGGCCGGAGCGCGTAGAGGACGTTCTGGCTGCTGTTGAGCACCGCCTGATGCGCCAGGTCCAGCACGATCACGCCGACGAGCAGCCAGACCAGCGAGCGTGCTCCCGTCGCGATCGCCAGCCAGGACGCCACCAGCAGGACCGTCCCCGCGCCGGTCACGGTCTGGACGTGCCCGCGGTCGGCCAGCCGCCCCGCCACCGTGGCGGTCAGCGCACCCGCGGCGCCGACCAGGCCGAACAGGCCGATGGCCGACTCCGACCAGCCGTACGGCGGCCGCACCAGCAGAAAGGTCAGCGCCGTCCACAGCACGCTGAACGAAGCGAGGCTCAAGGCGGCGATTCCTGCCCGCCACCGCAGCAGCGGCTCGTACCGGTACATCGCGACCGTCGAGCGCAACAGCTTCGGGTAGGACAGGCGTCTGTCGTCCCCGCCGAGCCGCGGCAGGAAGACGCGCAGCAGTACGGCCATCAGGGCCATCAGGACCGCGTTGACCCAGTAGACCGTCCGCCAGCCGCCCACGTCCGACAGCGCTCCGGACGCGGTGCGTGCCAGCAGCAGGCCGAGCATCAGCCCGGTCATCACCGTGCCGACCACCCGGCCGCGCTCGGCCGGGGCCGCCAGCGTCACCGCGAACGGCACCACGACCTGCGCTCCCACCGAGGTCAGCCCGGTCAGGGCCGTACTGGCCAAGAGCACTGTGCCGTTGGCCGCGGTGGCCGACATCAGCAGGAACACCGCGGTCGCCGCATAGAGGGACACGGCGAGCAGCCGCCGCTCCACCAGGTCGCCGAGCGGCACCAGCAGGATCAGCCCCAGCGCGTACCCGGCCTGCGCGGCCGTCACCACCAGCGCCGCCAGCGAAGGTCCAAGCCCCAGTTCCCGGCCGATCAGATCAAGCAGCGGCTGCGCGAAGTAGTTGCCCGCGGCCGCCAGCCCGGTCGCCACCGACATGAGCAGGAGCAGCCCGCGCGACAGGCCGCTGTCCTGAAGTCTCGCCGTCGTCATGCGTCCAGCCTCGACGATGGACGATCAATGAGTCCAACGCATGTTTGTCATCGAAGCGATCGTGTACCACGATTGATTCGTGGAGCTTCAGCAGATGCGCTACGTCGTCGCCGTCGCGGAGACGAGCAACTTCACCCGCGCCGCCGAGCAGTGCCAGGTCGTCCAGTCCGCGCTGAGTCACCAGATCGCCCGGCTGGAACGTGAGCTGGGCGCCAAGCTCTTCGAGCGCACCAGCCGCCGTGTCCGGCTGACCTCGGCCGGCGAGGCGTTTCTCCCCGCGGCCCGCCAGGCTCTGGACGCCGCCGAGCGGGCCAGGGCCGAGGTGGCGGCCGCCGCAGGAGAGATCCGCGGCCGGCTCGCCATCGGCGCCATCCCCACCGTCGTCGCGGTCGATCTGCCGGCCGAGCTGAAACAGTTCCACCTGCGGCATCGGGAGGTGCGGATCAGCCTGCGTTCGGGCGGGAGCGAGGAGCTGATCGAACGGGTGCAGCAGGGCACTCTGGACGTCGCCTTCCTGGGACTTCCCCTGGGCGTACGGCCCAAGGGCGTCCATGGCCGCGAACTGGCCCGCGGCGACCTCGTCGCCATCGTGGCGCCCGGCCACCCGCTGGCGGACAGGGAACACGTGGACCTGCATCAGCTGTCGGACGAGCCGTTCGTCGACTTCCCCCCACGCACCGCCGCGCGGGCCCAGACGGACGAGGCCTTCGCAGCGGCAGGAGCCCGGCGCGAGGTCGCCTTCGAAGTGACGACCGTGGACTTCATGGCCCGCCTGATCCGACAGGGCCTGGGCGTCGGGATGCTGCCGGCCGCCTTCGTCCCCGACGTCCCCGACCTGCCGGTCCTCCGGCTTCGCGATGCTCCCGCCCGGATGGAGCACCTCATCTGGAGTCGCTTCCCGCCATCCCCTGCCGCCGCTGCGTTCCTGTCCGGCCTCGGTATCTCGGCGGCGTGACCCGCACGATCGCCGGGCTCGTGACGTCGAGTGCGCGGTGAGACGGCAGCCGGCCGAGCCGGGCCGGCCCGCGCCCCCGGCGTGGAGCCGGCGCGGGTCGCGGCGACGCGGGTTCCGGTGGCCTCCGCACACCCCCTCCGACGGTCGGTCAGGACGCCATCAGGCATGATGACTCTGAGTGGGGACTCGCGTGCGGAAGGTGATCGTTGTGGGCGATGAGGTGCGGGCCGGATCCGTGATGCTCACCAGCGACTGGATGGCCGTGATCCGGTCCAGGGAGCGCGACCAGGCGGACGCCTATCTGGACGATCCCTGCGCCGCCGCGTTCGTCACCGCTGAGTCCGAGGCGAGCTACGACGAGATCCGCAGCAAGGGGCTGCCGTCGGAGGTGGTGCCGATCAGAGGGCGGCTCGGCGACCAGACGCTCATCGAGTCAGGCGTACGGCAGGCGGTGTGCCTGGGCTCGGGCACCGATTCCCGCGCCTACCGGCTGCCGCTCGACCAGGGCTTCAACTACTTCGAAGTCGACCTTCCCGGCCAGCTCGCAGGGAAGTCGGAACTGCTCGGCGCGGCCGGGTTCGCCGCCAGATGCCGGGTCGAGGTCGTGGAGGCGGACCTGCGCGACGACGGCTGGACGGCCGCGCTGCTCGCCGCGGGCTTCGACCCTGAGCAGCCGGTGCACTGGATCGCGGAGGGGCTGTTCTACTACCTCACGAAGCCGCAGGCCCGGGCGCTGGCCGAGGCCATGAGCGAGATGTCGGCGACGGGCTCGTGCTTCACGTTCGACGGGCCGCACGACCGGTTCCTCACCGATCCCGCCCGGCAGGACTTCCTGCGGAGGATGGGCGAGCTCGGCTCGCCGTTCGTCGGCTCGTTCCACGACCCGGTGGAGTGGCTGGCGCCCTACGGCTGGCAGGCGCAGGCGACGCTGCACGGCGACATCGCCGAGGGTCGCTGTGACTGGCTGCCGCCGCTGCCCGACCGGTTGCGGGCCATCATCCAGGACGTCTGGTTCGTCCGCGCCCGTCAGGCCTGACGTCATTCGGGGCGGCAGGCGGGTTCTCGCCCGCTTCAGCGGGGCGCCTCGCCCTCTTCCAGGTCTGGCCGGCTGGGTCAGGGTCCGCCGCCGCCCGGCCTGGTCACGCAGGCCCGCCGGAGGTTCGTCGGTCGACTCCGCGAGTCGCCGCCCGTTGCGGAAGGCTCCTCGCGCGCGGCAGCGTGGAGGGAACGGTGCCGCACAGGGGAGGTCTCGTGGAACTCGGGCTGAGAGACAAGGTCGCCGTCATCACCGGCGGCAGCGCGGGCATCGGCCTCGCCGTGGCGCGAAGCCTGGCCGCCGAGGGCGCGCATCTCGTTCTCGCGGCACGCGCCGCCGACCGCCTCGAGGAGGAGGCGCGCGGCATCCGCGAAACCTACGGGGTACGGGCCGTGCCCGTCGCGTGTGACGTGGCGACGCGGGACGGCACCACCGCCCTGGCCGCGGCCGCCGAGGAGGCCTTCGCCGGCGCGGACATCCTCGTCAACAACGCGGGCGCGGGGTCGAACGAGACCATCCTCGACGCTCCGGACGAGAAGTGGCAGGCCTACTGGGACCTGCACGTCATGGCGGCCGTACGGCTGGCCCGCGGCCTGGTCCCCGGCATGCGGCGGCGGGGCGGCGGAGTCATCCTCCACAACGCGTCGATCTGCGCGGTGCAGCCGCTGTGGTACGAGCCGATCTACAACGTGACCAAGGCCGCGCTCATGATGTTCTCCAAGACGCTGGCCGCCGAGCTGATCGGCGACGACATCCGCGTCAACTGTGTCAACCCCGGCCTGGTCCTCACCCCGGACTGGGTGAAGACGGCGAAGGAGCTCACGGCGGACAGCGGCGGGGACTGGCAGGGCCACCTCGACGAGGTCGCCAGAGAGCACGCCCCCATCAAACGCTTCGCCACACCCGAGGAGGTCGCCGACTTCATCGTCTTCCTGTGCTCGGATCGGGCCGGCTACTCGGTGGGCTCCACCTACTTCGTCGACGGCGGGATGCTCAAGACGGTGTGACACCGTGCCCCCGTCCGGGCGGGCTCGCGGGTCAGGTCGCGAGCAGGCGCGAGGTGCGCTCGCTCTCGAACCGCGCGCCGATGCGGCTCCACCGGCCCAGCGACTCCTCGAAGGCGGCCGCGCCGTACAGATGGCCGCGGGCGCGCGCCAGGCAGGCGGCGGCCCACTCGTTCTCACCGGCCGACTCGGCGGCGGCGGCCAGGCGGCGGTCCGCGTCGGGCAGGCCGGCGAGGACGGCCAGCTCGGCCCCCGCGGCGCGGGCGTAGGCGGCCGACCAGCCCGTGGAGGTGCCGGTGAAGGCCCGGCAGACCAGGGCCGCCGCGTCCTCGACGGTGCCCGTGTTCACGGCGACGCGGGCGTCCACGAAAGCGGCGAAGACCATGGGGCCTGGGGCGGCCTCGCCCGTGTCCAGGGCGCGCTCGGCGCGGGCCCGCCAGAGCCGGTACGCGCCGTGCTCGCCGCGCAGGCCGTGGGCGAGCGCGATGGCCGAGGCGGCGGGGGAGAGCCAGGCGGCGATCGGCATGCCGGAGCGCCGCCAGGCCTCCCACATGGGCTGGGCGTGTTCCAGCGCCTCGTCGAAGCGACCGAGCAGCACCAGCGGCGGGATCAGCTTGCCGGCGGAGCGGTACGGGTGAGCGCCGAGCAGGTCGTCGCGGGTGATCCGCTCGGCCGTGGACAGCGCCGCCTGGAGGTCGCCGGTGGCGAACGCGCAGAGCCAGGCGTTGTGGAAGGAGTCGAGGATCTCGGCCGCGGAGGCCGGGTGGCGGCGGTCCATCAGCTCCACCAGCGCCAGCCGTTCCCGTGCGATGCGGTACGCCCGGCGGAACCGGCCCGCGCGGATCGCCAGCGTGCCGGGCGCGTCCAGGGCCGCGCTGATGAGGATGGGGTCGCCTGCGGCGCGCGCCGCCGCCACGGCGGCCTCGGCGAGAGCCGGCTCGGGCGACGTCTCGAGGAAAATCTCGCGCGCCGGAGCAGAGGAGGTCTCGGCGAGGGACGGTTCGGGGGAGGTCTCGCGCGCCGCCGCCACGGCGGCCTCGGCGAGGGATGGTTCGGGCGGTGTGTCGGGGGAGTCCTCGCGTGACGGAGCAGGGGAGGTCTCGGACAGCGTCTCGGGCCAGGGAGGGCACCAGGCGTCGGCGGCGGCCAGGTGGGCGGTCACCACGGGATCGCCGGGCTCGCCCGCCATGGCCGCCTCGTCCAGCAGCTCGCGCAACCGCCGGCGGGGGACCGGTTCGGGGAAGCCCGAGGTGAACCTGCCGGCCGTGACGACGGCGTCGGCGAGCGCGATCGTGCGGGCGTTGCCGTCGTCCGCGGCCTCCGCCTGAGCGGCGGACTCCACGAGCAGGTCGAACGCCCCGCGGGCGAGCCCCACCGCGAAAACGACCTGCGCGGCGGTGCGCAGATCCGCGGCGGAGTCCGAGGCGGTGGGGGCGCGGCGGGCCGCCTCCTTGAAGTGCTCCAGCGATTCGCTGACCAGGCGGCGGGCGTAGGCGAGGTGGCCGAGCGAGCGCGCGAGGCGGTGCGGAAGCACGCCGGGGCCCGGTGGGGCGTTCCGCAGCGCCGCCCGCAGGTCGTCGCACACGGCGTCGAAGCGCTCCCGCCACTGCTCGCCCTGGTGCTCCGCCAGCGCGTGCGCGGTCTCGGCCGCCCACCGCAGGTGCAGGTCCCTGACCTCGTCCAGGTCGCCGCTCGCCGCCAGCCGGTCGAGACCGTACGCGCGAACGGTCTCGAGCAGCAGCCAGGAGCCCGCCTCCCGGCCTCGGACGACCAGGCTCTTGTCGACCAGCCTGCCCAGGACGTCGGCGACGGCGCTCAGGGAGTCGAAGGGGCCGACACCACGGGTGGCGTAGGGGGCGACGCTTCGGGAGTCGACTGGGCCGACACCACGGGTGGCGTAGGGGGCCACGCTATGGGCGGCGTCGAGGTCGAACGCGCCGGCGAAGACGGCCAGCCGGGGGAAGAGGGCCCGTTCGTCGTCGGCGAGCAGGTCGTGACTCCAGCCGATCACCGCGCGCAGGGAGCGGTGCCGCTCGTCGGGGTGGCGGCTGCCCGCCAGGAGTCGCAGCGTGTCGTCCAGCGCGGCCAGCAGGCCGTCCGCCCCCAGCGAGGCGCAGCGGGCGGCGGCCAGCTCGATCGCGAGCGGCATGCCGTCCAGCCGGGCGCAGATCTCGGCGACGACCGCAGGTTCCGCCGTGAAGCCGGGATCGACCGCGGCGGCCCGGTCCGCGAACAGCGCTTCGGCGTCGGAGGCCAATGGCAGCGGCGAGATCGGCATCACGTGCTCGCCCGGCACGCCGAGCCGTTCGCGGCTCGTGGCCAGGACGGCGACGTCAGGGCACTGGGACAGCACCCGGTCGGCGAGAGTGGCCGCGCTGTCGAGCACGTGCTCGCAGTTGTCCAGGATCAGCAGCCGCCGCTGCCCGCCGAGCGCGCACGCCACGGCGTCCTCCAGCGACCGGCCTGGTGACTCGCTCACCCCGAGCGCCCTGGCCACGGCCCCTGCGACCTGCCCTTCTCGCACCGGGACGAGGTCCACGAACGCCCCGCCCAGCGGGAAGTCCTGCGCGGCGGCCTCGGCGACGACCGCGGCCAGCCGCGTCTTGCCGACCCCGCCCGGTCCGGCCAGGGTCACCAGCCGCCGGGGCCGCAAGAGAGCCAGGACGGCGTCGCGTTCGTGCGCTCGTCCGGTGAAACCGGTGCGCCAGGTGGGCGTGCCCGCGATCCGGCCGAGGGGAGAAGGGGCGTCCGGTGCCCGCCCGGCGATGGCGGCCAGCGCCCGCCGGTCGGCGACGCCGTACTTGCGCAGGAGCGAGGACACGTGATTCTCGACGGTGCGCACGGAAAGGTGCAGGCGGCCCGCGATCTGGGCGTTCGACAGGTGCTCGTGGAGGAGGGCCAGCACCTCTGCCTCGCGCCGCGACACCGATTCCGGGCTCACCTGACATATCTGACCACCATCCCAGGGGTTTTGAGTAGGTGGGCTCTGCGTGGTCGATGCGTGGCCGGCACGGATGTCCTCCTCCGGCGTTCCGGCGCAGACTGGTCCCCTTCGGCCACCTGGCGATGCGAATGGGGTGACGTCTGTGAGCGGCGGCGTGCTGAACGAGGCCTACGAACGGTTCCACCGCACCGGTCCCGAATGGGGGGAGGACCAGCTGACCAACCACGGCCCGATGGCCGTGGAGGTGCTGGTACGCCGGGGGCGGGCCGACCACGTGGACCGCTGGGTGCAGGCGTACCTGGACCGGCTCGACGAGATGCCCTCCCGCACCGCCGACATCACCGACGCGGACTGGGCCGAGGCGCTCGGAGACGGACGGCGGGTCGGCGACTGGACCACGTACTTCGGCCGGGCGCTGGAGGAACGACCGTGGCGCGAGGTGCTGGCCACCTGGTGGGCGCGGCTGCTGCCGGGGATCGTGGCGGGCACCACGCACGGCGTCATCAGGGTCGGGCACGTGGTGCGCGCGCTGCTCGCCGGCGCCGAGAACCCTGCCACCCTCGGCGAGCTCGCCCACGGGCTGGCGTTCTGGGCGGCCAGGTCCCGGCCCGTGCCGGCCGCGGGCCCACCCGCGGGGCGACTCAGCCCGCTCGCGGCGCTGGATGGCATCCCCCGGATCCCCGACCAGCGCGGCAACGTGGCCGGCCGGTTCGGCCAACTGCCGCACCTGGCCGGCTGGGAGGCGGCGGTGGCCGGGCTGGCCCCCGCCACGACACCGGACGAGGTGCCCGGCCGGCTGGCGGACCTGGTTGCAGCGGCCACGCTGCGCTACCTGGCCCATGGGCACGGGCAACCCGTCCTGCTGGTGCACACCGCCACCGCGCCCAACGCGGTGCTTCACGCCCTGCCGGCCCTGCCCCGCGAGCTATGGGCGCCGAGCCTGACCGCGATCTGGACGACCACCGCGGCGATCTACTCCGCCTACGCCCCGCCCGACGGCGCGCCGCGCACGGCGCTGCCCGTCCCGCCGTCCGGCTCCGGGGCCGTCGCCGAGGTGCTGGACAGGGCGATCGCCCACGCCGACGAGCACGTCATCAAGTTCACCGACACCGCGGCCGAGGTCTACACCCGCACCGGCCACCCTGACGCGCTGGCCGCCGCCCTCCGCGCCGCCGACCTCATCCACCCCACGCTCTAGGCGGCCTTCCGCCGTCACCACCGCAGCCCGCCCGCGACATCGCGGGCGGCCTGCGACATCGCGGCCCGCCGCGCGTCAGAGGGAAGCCTTAAGGAATCCGTAAGCGGACTCCGCCAGGCTGAAGGCAGATCGAGAACAGGGAGCCGGACAGGCCGGCTCTTCGCACCGCGACAAAGGAGTGGCAGATGGCGAGCAGGCTGGTTGTTTCGACCTTCGTGTCGTTGGACGGCGTCATGCAGGCCCCCGGCGGGCCTGGCGAGGACGACTCCAACGGTTTCCAGCACGGCGGATGGCTGGCGCCGCACGTGGACGAGGGGTTCGGCCGCATCATGGACGAGCAGTTCGACCGCGCGGACGCCATGCTCCTGGGACGCAGGTCGTACGAGATCCTCGCCTCGCACTGGCCTGGCGTGCCCGACGAGGAAGGCGGCGCGAAGATCAACAGCATGCGGAAGTACGTCACCACGAGTACACCGATGAACGCCGAGTGGCGCAACACGGAGGTCCTGGTGGGCGAGGCCGCGCAGACGGTCGCCGACCTCAAGCGGCGCACCGACGGCGAGATCATCGTCCAGGGCAGCAGCGACCTCATTCGCACGCTTCAGGAGGCCGAACTGGTCGACGAATACCGGCTGCTGGTCTTCCCCGTCGTCCTCGGCGAGGGAAAGCGGCTGTTCGCCGAGGGAACCACTCCGGCCGGGCTGAAGCTCACCGGGACGTCCAGCACCGACGCCGGCGTCGTCTACATGACCTACGAGTGGGTGGGCAAGCCCGTGTACGGCTCCGTCGCCTAGCGCAGGCTCTGGTCGTAGGGTCGCGCGAGGTCGCCGACCGCGCTCGGGTGCCTCAGCGGGCGCCGGCCATGGCAGGCAGGGAGCGCCAGACCACGGGGACGTCGCGCATGACGAGGGCGCAGTCGAGGGTGGCGCTGCCCGCGGGGAAGCGGCGGGTGTCGTCGAAGAAGGAGGACTCCGCGGAGTCGATACGGCAGGCCTCCAGGCGCCAGGCGTCGGTGCCCAGTTCCATGCCGTCGAGGTGCCGGCCGGATCGGGTCGCGGAGAAGCCCCTGGAGCCGTCCTGGAAGAAGGCCGAGGCCTCCGCCAGGTCGGCGAAGAGCTCGCTGCCCCGCAGCTCGTCGGTCACCTCGACGGTGACGTCCACCCGGGTGCCGCCTCCTCTGGTGGCGTACGCGACGTGCAGGCGGTCCCTGGTCTCGTGGATGTCGAAGTCGGCGCGGCCGTGTTCGCCGGGGAAGACGCGGCCGCCGGCCCAGACCGTGAGGCGCGAGGCGGTGTCGCGGCGCGGAATGTAGACGCCGGTCTCGACCCCGGCGGGGCCGTCCCATTCGACGGCGATCCGGTGCGCGGCGTTCTCGGTGCGCAGCCCGAGCGCCTTCGGGGCCCAGACGGGCCGGACCCCGCCCAGCCGCAGCAGGCAGATGCCGGCGACGGCGTGGCCGTTGACCAGGTGGGGGCGCAGCGGCTCGGGCAGGAGATCCGCCGCGGCCTCGGGGGCGACCCGGTAGTTCACCAGCAGTCGCCGTTCGACGACGCTGGACAGACGTGTCTGCCTCATGACCGCTCGCTTTCCGGTACGGGACGCCACCTGGGGCGGCGCAACGCGATCTGCTCGGGACGGACGGCGCTGAGGAACCTGCCGACGCGGGTGGCCGGTCGCGCCTCGGCCGGCGTGGAGAAGATCCAGTGTATGGAAGGAGCGGTTGCCCTCGCGGCGCTCGGTGACGAGCCCGCTCCCTTGAGCACGCCGAGACGCCGGGAGATCGACGGGCCGCTGATGGCGAACAGGCCGGGGTGTCATCGGTCCTGACGTAGCCGCTCGGCCAGGAAGTCCTCCCAGGTACGGTGGCCCACGGCCCGCTCCGGAGCGAGGTTGGCACCTTTCCGGTACGCCGCGGCGGCCTTGCCCGGCGTTCTCACCTGTATGACCAACCGGCGCTTGCCGCTGGCCCGCAGATAGCCGCGGGCGAGCTCCTTCATCCCGTACACCCGCGGCCCCGCGATATCAGGCACCAGACCGGCCGGCTCACCCAACGCCAGCTCCACCAGCCGCGCCGCCACCTCACCGGCGTCGACCGGCTGGAACCGCATGCCACCCCACAACGGCATCACCGGAATCCTGGCCATCTGCCGCAACGTCATCAGAACCCAGTCATGGAACTGGGTCGCACGCAGCGTGGTCCACGGCACCCCCGACTCCGCCACGATCCGCTCGGCCTCCCGCTTGGCCGCGAAGTACCCGAACATGGCCCGATCCAGGCTGCTGACCACCGGTACCCGGTCGACCCCGACGACCGAGATGTAGACCAGGTGCCGCACCCCCGCCGCGGACGCCGCCTGCACCAGGTTCCTGGCCTTGTCCTCGTCACCCTTGGCGCTGCCGGCGCAGTGCATCACCGTCTCGACCCCCTCCAGCGCGGCATCGAGCCCCTCGCCGGTGGACACGTCACCGGTCACGAACTCGACCCCGTCCACCGACGGACGCGCACTCCGACTGAGCACCCGCACATCACGGCCCGCGTCGCGCAGCAGCGGGACGACCAGGCGCCCGAGCGTGCCAGTGCCGCCGGTGACCAAGATTGGTGATGTCATGACTTCTCCACATTCATTCCGGCCTGGGGTGTTGTCCCCTCTACGGGTACGACCCCTGGCGAGGAAGGAATGTGACACGACGACTGGACACGACGAGCGGGACAGGTGAAGCGCACCACCGCGGCGCCGGGTCAGGCCCGAGAGTCCGAGCCCTCAGCCTGCCGTGCGAAACGAGCGACGGCCTCCTCGACCAGGCGCTCCGCGCACTCGCGCGGCTCCCACTCCCTGGCGTCGGCGGTCTTGCCCGGCTCCAGATCCTTGTAGACGGCGAAGAAGTGCCCGATCTCGCCCCGTACGTAGATCGGCACGTCCTCCATGTCCTGGTACCGGTCGAAGCGAGGATCGTCCGCCGGCACGCACAGGATCTTGGCGTCCGGGCCCTGCTCGTCGCGCATCCAGAACACCGCGACGGGGCGGGACCGGATCACGCACCCGGGGAACGTCGGCACCTCGCCCAGCACCAGGGCGTCCAGGGGGTCACCGTCCTCGGCCAGGGTGCCGGGCAGGAAGCCGTAGTCGTAGGGGTAGGCGGTGGAGGTGAACAGCAACCGGTCCAGACGGATCCGCCGCAGGTCGGCGTCCATCTCGTACTTGTTCCGGGAGCCCCGCGGTGTCTCCACGATGATGTCGAAGCGCATGTCGCCATCACCCCCTGCGGACCCATGCTCGCAGCGGAGAGGGGTAAACGGGCATCCCTCTCGGTCTCCGGGAAGCGGGGTGTGGTGTGGGGCTCAAGCCCTTCCCCGGCTGTCCAGGGGACCGGGGCCGGGGAGGGCCGTTCTGTAAGGGCGTTCGACGCCGCTGCTCCAGCGTCAGTCGTCGACGCCGCCACCTTCGGGACGCGTGATGTTGTCGTCGCCGAGTTCGTCGTCACCGCCGCCGCGCTGTTCCCGGCACTTCTGCGGGTTCTTGTGCCTGGCGCAGGGGTCGGCCGCCGAAGAGAGAACGGGAGCGGTCGCGACAGCGGTCCCGGCCACGGGTTCCGCGCTGGCGAGTTGTGCCGGCATCGTCACTGGGACGATGAGGGCCGAGGCTCCCATCGCCCCGGCTGCGAGCGCGTGCCTGATTTTGATCATGACAGATGACTCCAGGGTGAAATCAGTTGCGCCCCGGGCGGTGCCCGGGCTGACGGAAAGCCGAATCGGCATCGCCTTCGCCGATTCGACGTAAGAACGGAATTCCACGCTAATGAGCGAAAAGTCCGGCGGTCACCTGGGGAAAGACAAAGCCTGGAACCGGTCGGATTACCCTGCCGTCATGGAGAGTGACGGAAATATCGCATACTGTGACAGATCGCCACGCCATGACGTCGGGAACCCCTGTGCCCACTAGGGAAGGCCTCGCCTGCGCGGATGGCAATGTCTTGGCAAGTCGCCGCGCGAACAGCCCTTCTCCGGGCCGGAACGCAGCGGTTCGGCCCGAGAAGAGGTCACCTCGACGGTCCGCGACGCCGGTGGTCGAGGGAAGGTCAGCCGGTGAGGTCGCGGGTGTAGCGGATGCCTGGGCGGTCGTCCAGCGTCATCTCGCCGGTGGGGACGAATCCGGTGCGGGTCAGTACGGTTCGCGACGCGGCGTTGTCCAGCGTGGTCTCCGCCCGCAGCGTGGTCAGGCCGTATTCGGTGGCGGCCAGGGCGCACACCTGGCGGACGGCGCTCGTGGCGAGGCCCTGTCCTGAGGCGCTCTTGGCGATGCGGTAGCCGAGCTCGGCCGATCCGTCCGCCACGTCGATCAGGTTGACGCGCCCCAGCACGCTGCCGTCGTCGCCCACCAGGACGTGGAAGTGGTGGAGTCCGGCGGCCTGCTCGGCGACCAGGGCGGTCAGCCGTGCGTCGAACTCGGCGAAGTAGTCGTCGCCGCGGTCCGGGATCGAGGCGGCGAAGTAGGCGCGGTTCTCCTGCTCGAACGTCAGGAGGGCGGGGCCGTGGCCGAGTCGGAGACGCTGGAGGTCGGGCATGGGAGAACGCTATCGCGCAGCGGACGATCTCCGGCGCGCGAGCGTACGGACCCTGGAAGCCCCGCGCGGGCGCACGAGCGGGCCCCGGCAGCTTCGTCGTATTCGACGAAGAGGCGTGCCTTCGCGGTCCTTACTGTCGGACCCACCCCCAGGCGGCAGGACGGAACGAGGAGCGCGAGTGAAGATCGTGGAGCTGGGCTCGGTCGATGGGTTCATCGCCTTCGACCTGGACTGCCCGATGAGTGCGGGAGGCACGCGGCTGGCTCCGGACGTCACCCGCGGGGAGGCCGAGCTGCTGGCCCGGGCGATGACCTACAAGTTCGCCGTGCTCGGCGAGCGGATCGGCGGAGCGAAGGCGGTGCTGCGGGCCGACCCGGAGCATCGCGCCGCCGCGGTGGCCCGGTACTGCGAGGAGATCACGCCGCTCGTGCGGAGCGGGCTGTTCTTCACCTCGTCCGATCTGGGCACCAGGACCCAGGATTTCGTGACGCTGCCCGACTATCGGACCGACTCGGTCATGCACCAGGACGTCGGCGGCGAGCTGGTGGACACGATCGTGACGGGGCTCGGCGTGGTCGCCGCGGCCGACACCGCGCTCGACGGGCTCGCGGGGCGGACGCTCGCGGTCGAGGGGTTCGGCAAGGTGGGCGGCGGCGTGGTGCGCGAGGCGGCCAGGCGGGAGGGGCGCGTCACCGCGCTGTCGACCGCGCACGGCTGCGTGGTGGACGAGGCAGGACTGGACGTGGCCCGGCTGTTCGAGCTGCGGTCCCTGTACGGCGACGCCTGCGTCGGCCGGCTGGGCCTGCCCGTCCGCCCTCCCGCCGCGCTGTACGACGTGGCCGCCGACGTCCTGGTGCCCGGCGCGCGGACCGGGGTGCTGGACGGGGACAGGGCGGCCAGGGTGCGGGCGCGGGTGATCGCGCCGGCGGCCAACGTCCCGTACACGCGCAGCGGGCTGCGCGCGCTTCGGCAACGCGGCGTCGTGCCGCTCGCCGACTTCGTGTGCGGCGCGGGAGCCTCGATCGGATACCTCGCGGATCGGGCGGGGAAGGTGGGCGACGCGGAGTCGGCGGGGGCGCTGGTGAACGAGACGATCGGCCGGATCACCGCGGCGAGCCTGGCCCATCCCGACGGCCCGTTCGCCGGTGCGTGCGCCATGGCGCAGGAGTTCCTCGGCGGGTGGCGCGCTCCCTCCGAGCTGCCCGACGGCCCGCCGCTCGCGCCCGAGCCCGTGTAGGGGCGTCCGAGGCGTGGAACCGACAAATCGGTAGTTTTTCTACAGGCGCGCGGCAGGGTCGGTCCGCTACGGTCGTCCGGGGTGGACCCGCCCCCCACCTTTCGCTGGGAGCGCATGATGGATGTACTGCGGACACTGGCCCTGATCGCCGCGACGCTTTCGATGGGAATGGTGTCCAGCGTGTTCGCGCTCTACGCGCACACCATCATGCCCGGCCTCAAACGGACGGACGATCGCACCTTCGTCGGCGCTTTCCAGTCGATCGACAGAGCGATCATCAATCCGTGGTTCCTCGGCGGCGGTTTCCTCGGCGCCCTGCTGTTCGGCGTCGCCGCCGCGCTCACGCAGCTGGGCAGGCCCGCCCTGCCTTGGATCGTCGTCGCGCTCGTGCTGTACGTCGTCACGTTCGTCATCACGATCGCGATCAACGTGCCGCGCAACGACGCGATCAAGGCGGCGGGGCACCCTGACCAGATCGACGTGGCCGCGGTCCGTCAGCGGTTCGACGAGGCCAGGTGGGCCACGTTCAACATGGTCAGGGTGCTCACCAGCGTCCCCGCGTTCGCGCTGCTGATCTGGGCGCTCGTCCTGCACGGCCGGTCGTCGGTCTGACGGGCCCTGCGCGGGCCGGATGTCAGGTCGCGTCGGCGAGGTCGTCGGCGGCGACGTAGCCGAACGTCATCGCGGGGCCGAGCGTCGAGCCCGCCCCCGCGTAACTGTGCCCCATCACCGCTCCGCTGGCGTTGCCCGCGGCGTACAGGCCCGGAATGACCGATCCGTCCGCGCGGAGCACGCGGGCCCGCGCGTCCGTGCGCATCCCTCCCTTGGTCCCCAGATCGCCTGGGACGATCTTGATGGCGTAGTACGGCGGCAGCCACAGCGGCGCCAGGCAGGAGTTAGGCCTGATGGCGGGGTCGGTGTAGTAGTGGTCGTAGACGCTGTCGCCGCGGTGGAAGTCCAGGTCCTTGCCCGTCAGCGCGAAGCCGTTGAACCTGGTGACCGTCTGGCGGAGCGCCGAGGAGGGCACGCCGATCTTCGTGGCCAGGTCCCCGACCGTCCACGCCTTGTGGACGGCGCCCGCGGCGTACCAGGAGTCGGGGAACGGCAGGGTCGGCGCGATGTCCTTGAACAGATACCTGTTGCGGTAGTTCTGGTCGATGATCAACCAGGACGGGATGTGCGGCCCGCCCGCGTTGCGGTCGTACATGACGTGCACGACGTCGCTGTACGGGGCGCCCTCGTTGACGAACCGCACGCCGTCCCCGTTGACCAGGATGCAGCCCGGCAGGGTGCGCTCGGCCAGGCAGAAGTACGGTTCGTCGGGCAGCGGGATGGCCGGCCCCCACCACGCGTCGTCCATCAGGTCGAGGGCCGCGCCCGCCCGGCGGCCCGCCCTGATGCCGTCGCCGGTGTTCTCCTGGGCGCCGACCGTCCAGTCCGTTCCGATGGGCTGCCGCTGGAACTCCGTGCGCATGGCCAGGTTGTGCTCGAAGCCGCCCGAGCCGACGATGACCCCGCGAGCCGCCCTGACCAGCGTCTGCCCGCCGTTCTGCGCCACGACCACGCCCACGGCCCTGCCGTTCGCGTCGAACTGCAGGTCCAGCAGCGGGGTGTCGAGCCACACCGGCACGCCGGCGGAGAGCAGTCCCGCGCGCAGGCCGCCGGCCAGCGCCTGGCCCATCGTGAGGGGGATCTCGCCGCGCAGCGCGGCGGCGGTGTACCTGGCCACGCACTCGGCGGAGACGGCCGCGCCCTTGAGGCTGACGGCGGCGAGCGTGAGCCATTTGTAGTCGGCGCTGAACACGACCAGCCCGGCGGGCGTGGGGATGTAGGAGGGGTTGAGGTGGGCGAGCTCGGCGCCGAGAACCCTGCCGTCCAGCTGGTCGGGTTCGATGGACCGGCCGTTCGGCATCCCGCCCTGCAGCTCGGGATAGTAGTCGGAGTAGCCCTCCATCCAGCGGAAACGCAGCGGGCTGTTCCGCATGACGAAGGAGATCATGGCGGGCCCGTTGGCCAGGAACGCGGCCTGCCGGTCGGCGGGCGCCCCGCCGCCCACGACGGCGGCGAGGTAGGCGGCGGCCTTGGCGGGCGTGTCGGGGACGCCGGCGGCGAGGATGACCTCGTTGTTCGGGATCCAGATGCCCGCTCCCGAGCGGGCGGCCGAGCCGCCGAACGTGGGCGCCTTCTCGATCACCACGGTGCGCAGCCCGCGCTTGGCCGCCCGCAGGGCCGCCGTCATGCCCGCCGCGCCCGAGCCGACCACGACGACGTCGAAGTCGGCGACGGCGGAGTAGGCGGTGCCGCCGAGGCCGCCCAGGACGCCGGTGGTGAGGACGGCTCCGGCCGCGCCGCGTAACACCTGCCGCCTGGTGTGGCGTGGCGGGGGCGTCGGCTGGGGGTTCTGGTCCGCGGGCATGGCGCATCCCTTCGACGTGAGGCTGACCTTTGACCGGCACCTCGCGCCCGGCGCCCGAACGAAGCATGCGCTTGGTTGGTATGGCTGTCAACGGCGCGGCGGGGCGAACTCCGTGCTCGTGCTCGTGCTCGCGACCACCCGCCCGCCGACGACGACGTGCCGCGGCGGGGCGTGCAGCGTGAGGCACTCCCTGACCGTCCGCCCCTCCAGGACCACCAGATCGGCGGGCGCCCCTGGAACGAGGCGGTGATCGCGGCGGCCCAGCACGCGGGCGGCGTCCACCGTCACCATGTCGTACAGCCGGTCGAGATCGGCGTCGGCGCGGGCGTCCAGCAGGTGCGCGGCCAGGAACGCGACCTCCAGCAGGTTGTGCCGGCCGAAAGGGTAGTAGGCGTCCTCGATGTCGTCCTGCCCCAGAGCCACCGGCAGCCCCGCGCCGGCGAGGGTGAAGACCGGCAGGTGCAGCGGCCCCGTGTGCGGGTCGCTGACGAACCCCAGGCCCGCCGCGCGGCACAGCTCGATGAGCCTGCGCAGGTAGGGCTCGGGGTAGAGCGCCATCGCACGGGCGTGCTGCGCGCTGCCGCGCACGCCCGAGGCCAGCAGCGCGGAGGCGAGCATCTCGGTGGTGCGCAGACCGGGGTCGCCGGCGTCGTCGACCAGCATGGCCACCCGCCTGCCCGTACGGCGGGCGAGCTCGACCATCCGGCGCACGTGCTCGGCGGCGTCGGCGTCGGTGTACTCGATCCACGGGATGCCGCCCACGACGTCGGCGCCCAGCCGGATCGCCTCGGCGACCAGTTCCTCGGTGCCTGGACGGCGCAGCAGCCCGTCCTGGGGGAAGGCGACGACGCGCACCTCGACCCGGTCGCGGAACTCCTCCCTCAGCGCCAGCAGCGCCTCCACCCCGGTGAGCCCGGCGTCCGGGTCCACGTCGGCGAACGCCTGGACGGCACGGACGCCGTGCCGTACCGACTCCGTCAGCGCCCGCCTGGCGCGCTCCAGGACGGCCGCGGCGCCCTGGTCGCGTTTGACGGCGGCGGCGGTCTCGATCGCGTCCATGGCCGCGCCCATCGTGCCCTCGGTGTAGGCCTCGAGCGCCCGAGGGCCGGCCAGATCGAGCGTGTGCACCTTGCACAGGTGCAGATGGGCGTCGACGAACGGCTCGGTGACCAGCCGCCCGCCCGCGTCGATCACCAGGGTCGCGGCACCGGCCGCGTCGCGGTCCTCCGGGGCCACCGCGGTCAGGACGCCGTCGGCGGCGGCGAGCATCCAGGTGCCCGGCCGGCCTCGCAGGGTCGCGTCGCGGATGAGCAGATCCACACTGCCGACCCTACGGCCCCAGGATTGTCGGTGGGGTTCGCTACAACGTCCTCATGGGTGCGTGGGATGTGGGGCCGTTCGACAACGACACGGCCGCCGACTGGTGTGGTGACCTGCAGGACGCCGACGCTTCGCAGCGGCCGGTGCTGATCAGGCGGGCGTTGGCCACCGTCGTCGACGAGCAGGGCTACCTCGACAGCGACCTCGCCTGCGAGGCGATCGCGGCGGCGGCGATCGTCGCCGCGCAGCGGGGCGGGCCGCCGATCACGTCGGCCTACGCGCCGGAGTTCCTCAGGGCGGGCGGCGGGGTCGAGGTGCCCGACGACGTGGTGGCGCTGGCGGTTCGCGCGCTGGACCGGGTCGCGGGAGACGACTCGGAATGGCGGGAGCTGTGGGAGGAGGCCGACGCGGACGGCCGAGCGGCGGCGGCGTTCGCGCCCATCAGGGACGCCCTCACCCGGTAGTCGCCGTCCAGGCGTCGTGGAGGGCTCGGATCTCTTCGGGCGTGCTCTCTCGGGCGATGTAGGGGATGTCCAGGATGTGGCGGCTGTCGGGCAGCTGCTCGCGGACGACGCCGGCGTCCTTGAGGATCTGGGCGTACAGCGAGGCGCCGTCCATGCAGAACACGTCGATGACCGCGACGCGCCCGTCGAGGGCCAGCCGCACGTTGCCGGTGTTCAGGTCGATGCCGTCCCACCAGGGCATCCGCGCTCGATACTCGGTGTCGACGGCCGCGGCGGCCTGCCGTACCTCGTCGAGCGCCGGGTCGGCGGCCCCCTCCCGCCACTGGCGGGCGACCTGCTCGGCCCGCGCGGGTTCGAGCGGGGCGAGGAACTCCAGCACGGCCAGGGTGCCGCCGCCGTCCAGCGGCGTGTCGAAGGCGACGCGTGGCAGGTAGGGGTTGTCGGGCCTGCGGCGGCACAGATCGAGGAAGGCGGCGTAGGCCGGGTCGAACGGGCACACCCTGGCGACCCACAGCCCGTCGGGGGAGCGCAGCCCCGTCGCCCAGTCGCCGACGCCGCACGGGGTCCAGCCCGCCAGCACCAGCTCCGCCGTCGCCTCACGGTGGGTGATCGAGGGCCACGGCAGGTCGAGGAGAGCGTCGCTGAGCACCCGCGCAGCTTACGAGAGCCGGCCGGCCGGGCGCACGCGGGTTTCCTGCGGGTGCAACGGAGTTCCAAGCCGGACACAAGCGGGCGCGGGTAGATCTTGACCTCGTGAACACATTCCTCGGCGTGACCGCCGCCGCCGTCATCGTCCTCGCCGGTGCCACCCCCGCCGGCGCCGATCCCACCGTCTGGAAGTGGGGGCCGGTCCACTCCACCGACGGCCACGCCGAGGCCAGGGGCACGGTGGCCGTCGGCCAGTCGGGCTTCGTCGTGTCCGGCAGGCTCGTCGACACCAGGGGCGCGGGCTGCTCGTGGGTGCAGATCAGGGCGATGAGCAGCGAGAACGGCCGTTGGCGCACGGCCCGGTCCGCCAATTGCGTCCCTGGCGCGAGAGCCTTCCGCAAGGACGTCGGCAGTGCGCTGCAGGTCAGGGTCAGGGTGTGCAGAGGCACCGCCGCCAAGGCGACCGGGCGGTGCTCCAGCTGGAAGACCGTCTACACCCAGGGAGGCTAGCGGCCGCACGCCGTGCAGGGCGGGCGGGTGATCCGGTAGTAGGAGAACGAGGCGACGGCGAGGCCGAGGCCCCAGACGACGTAGGCAGGGACGGCCACCCACATGAACGCGGGCTCCTCAAGGGTGCCGTCGATGGTCTCGCCCACCATCTGCCCGACGCCGGTGCCGAAGTAGGCCAGCATCGCGCCCGCGATCCCGAAGCCGGGGCCGACGACCAGCCAGCGCGGCACCCTGCGCCCCGCCAGCGGCAGCACCCACCGGGGCCAGACCCTGCCCCAGCCGTGCACCAGCGCGAGCGGCAGCAGGACGCCCGCGAGCAGGAAGCCGAACTCGAAGACCAGCAGCGAGGGGCTGGTGGCGTAGGGGACGCTGACACCCATGGTCAGCTGCGCGACGATCCTGGTCAGGCAGCCCGCCACCGCCGCGTAGGCCGCGATGTGGCCCCAGCGGGGGGTCGCGTCGAGACGAGGGACGCCGACGCACCGCAGGCAGTCCGCCGTACGGCGGCGCTGCCACGCCAGGGCCGTGGCCCCCGCGAGCAGGCCGACGGCCGCGCAGCTCGCCCTGCTGAGGAAGGCGGCGGGGTCACGCGGGATGCCCAGGCCGGGCAGGATGCCGCCGACGACGTCGAGCAGGAGCATCGCCGAGGCCGACAGCAGGCTCATGCCCAGCGCGTACGCCGCGAGCACCAGCGGCAGCCGGCCCCTGCTGACCTGCAGTCCCGCGACCACGAGCGCGACGCCGGCGCACAGGGAGATCACCACCCAGGAGGGGAACATCACGTCGGAGCCGAGCACCCAGGCGGGCGCGCGGCCTGCCGCCCAGTAGGCCTGCACGGCCCCGTAGGCCACGGCGCCGACCAGGGCGGCCCACGGGGTCCACGTCATCCATCGCGTCATGCTCACACGCTCGCGCACGGCGGCGGCGTGGCCCTCACCTGGGAGGGTGAACCGGCTCCCCCGTCAGAGGGATCACCGGCCCACGAGCTCCTCCACCGCCTCGCGGAACAGCACGCCGTGCCTGTCGACGTCGGCGCGGACGGTGTCGGGGCACATGAGCGCCATGTTGTGGAAGGGCGTCAGCAGGATGCCGCGGTTGGCCAGGTACAGGTGGAGGTAGTCGTCGAGCTCCTCGTCCGAGGCGGCGCGGGAGGCGGTGCCGTTGACCGGCGCGGGGGCGGCGAAGCGGTACTCGGCGCGGGCGCCCAGCCGCTGGACGCTCCACGGCAGGCCCGTGTCGGCGATGACGGCGCGCACGTCCTCGGTGAAGACCTCGGCCAGCGCCGTCATGTGCGCGAACGCCTCGTCGGTGAGCACCTCGCCGAGCGTCGCGCGGACGGCGGCCATCGACATGGCGTTGCCCGCGAGCGTGCCGCCGACGCCGCCCATGTCGACGAGGTCCAGGTCGGTGCGGGCCAGCACGCGGTCGGCGAGCTCGGCCGACATGCCGTACGCGCCCGCGGGCACGCCCCCGCCGATCGCCTTGCCGATGGTCAGCATGTCGGGCTCCAGACCCCACAGCGCGGTGGCGCCGCCTGGGCCGGCGGAGAAGGTGTGGGTCTCGTCGTTGATGAGCAGCGTGCCGTAGGCGCGGGTCAGCTCGCGGACCTTGTCCAGGTAGCCGGGCTCGGGGAGCACGATCCCGATGTTCGTCAGCGCGGGCTCCATGAGGACGGCCGCCACGTCGCCGTGCGCGAGCTGCCGCTCCAGACCTTCCACGTCGTTGAACTCGGCCACCCTGCTGGTCGCCGTCACATCGTAGGGGGCGCCGACGTTGCCCTCGCGGCTGACCCCCTGCCACTGCCGCCCGATCGCGTGGCCGCCGCTCACCCATCAGGTGGCCGTCAACCCCCTGAAGAGGGCGATGACCTCCTCGTTCACCTATGCCCCACGTATGCCCCACGGTGTGGCATCCGGTCATTCTCGTGTGAGACTGGCCGTGTCCGCATCAGTGGAAGGGGGAGCGCCATGGCCGAACTCCCGCCCGACGTCCGCGCGCTGTTCGAGGGCCCTGCGGCACGGTCGCCGAGCGGCTGACGTTCACCTGAAGGTCAGGCGCCCCGCCACGCGGTTGTGTCGCACCGTAGAGGCACGAATCACGGGGGAGAGAACATGCCACTCATCAACGTCAAGATCATTGAGGACGTCTTCACCGAAGCGCAGAAGGCCGAGATGGTCGAGAAGCTCACGGACGCCATGGTCAGCATCGAGGGCGAGAACATGCGCTCGGTGACATGGGTCGTCGTCGAGGAGGTCAAGAGCGGTGACTGGGGCATCGGAGGCAAGACGCTGACCACCGCTGACGTCAAGGCCCTGGCAGGAGGCTGACGCGCGGAGCGGTGATGCGGTGCCGGCGATCCGGTAGCCGGGACCGCCGGCGATCGAGGGGGCGAACCGGGGGCACCGTCCCGCCGGGGGAGAGACCGGCGACGAACCGGCCTTCCGTGGGGTGCGGCCGCCCGGGAAGGCCGGGACGGTCAGAGGCCCCTGGCGAGGCGGTAGTAGGCCTGGTTCCAGCGCAGCTCCTTCGCGAACCGCCTGGTCGTGGTGTCGGAGTCGATCATCAGCAGCTCGACCTCCAGCATCTCGGCCAGGTCGGTCAGCTCCTCCGCACCCACGGCCGTGGAGAGCACCGTGTGGTGCGGCGCGCCCGCGGTCAGCCAGGCCTCGGCCGACGTGGCGAGGCTCGGGCGGGGCCGCCAGACCGCGCGGGCGACGGGCAGGCGGGGCAGCGGCTCCAGCGGGGCGACCAGGTCGATCTCGTTGGCCACCAGACGGAAGCGGTCACCGAGATCCGCCAGCCCCACCACCAGGCCGGGACCGGGCGCGGCGTCGAAGACCAGCCGGACCGGGTCCTCCCTGCCGCCGATCGACAGCGGATGGATCTCGCATGACGGGGTCCCCTCCGCGATGGACGGGCAGACCTCCAGCATGTGAGCGCCCAGGATGAGCTCCTGGCCGGGGGCCAGGTGGTAGGTGTAGTCCTCCATGAAGGACGTGCCCCCGCCCGGCGCCATCGCCTTCAGCGTGCGCAGCAGCACCGAGGTCTTCCAGTCGCCCTCGCCGCCGAAGCCGTACCCGTCGGCCATGAGCCGCTGCACGGCGAGGCCGGGCAGCTGGCGCAACCCGCCGAGATCCTCGAAGTTGGTGGTGAAGGCCTTGAACCCGCCCGCTTCCAGGAAGGACCGCAGTCCCAGCTCGATGCGGGCCGCGTAGCGCAGCGAGTCGTGGCGCTCGCCCAGCAGCACAGGCGCGATCTTGTACAGGTCCTGGTACGTGGCGACCAGCGCGCTGACGTCGGCGTCCGACGCCGCGTCGACGGCCTCGACGAGCTCGTTGACGCCGTAGGTGTTGACCGAGACGCCGAAGCGCAGCTGGGCCTCCACCTTGTCGCCCTCGGTGACCGCCACGTCGCGCATGTTGTCGCCGAACCTGGCCAGCTTCAGCGTGCGCAGCTCCCGCAGCCCTGCCGCGGCGCGCGACCACGCCAGAACGCGACCGGCGACGCCGGGGTCGCCGACGTACCCGGCGACGGTCTTGCGGGGCACGCCGAGCCTGGTCTGCACGAACCCGAACTCGCGGTCGCCGTGCGCCGCCTGGTTGAGGTTCATGAAGTCCATGTCGATGGAGCTCCACGGCAGGTCACGATTGGCCTGCGTGTGCAGGTGCAGCAGCGGCTTGCGCAGCGCGTCCAGCCCGGCGATCCACATCTTGGCGGGGGAGAAGGTGTGCATCCAGGCGATCACCCCCGCGCAGTCGTCGTCGGCGTTGGCCTCCAGCATCACCCGGCGGATGGCGGCGGCGTCGGTCAGCACCGGCTTCCACTCCACCTCGACGGGCAACCGGGCGGCGATCTCCCTTGACTGCTCGGCCACCTGCAGCAGTGTGTCCTCGCCGTACAGGCCCTGACTGCCGGTGAGAAACCAGATGCTCAACGGGTGCTCCTCTGTCCATAGACGTTCTGGTAGCGGTCGTACAAACGGTCGATGTCGGCCTGCGGGATCGGCAGCGGCTCGCCGAGCTGGCGGGCGATGTGGACGGTGCGGGCGACGTCCTCGCACATGACGGCCGCCTTCACCGCCGCCTTCGGGTCCTTGCCGATGGTGAAGACCCCGTGGTTCCGCATCAGTACGGCAGGCGAGCGCGCACCGCTGAGCGTCTCGACGATGCCCTGCCCGATCGAGTCATCACCGATGAGCGCGAAAGGACCGACGGGGATCTGGCCGCCGAACTCGTCGGCCATCGCGGTCAGCACGCACGGGATGGGCTCGTTGCGGGAGGCCCAGGCCGAGGCGTACGTCGAGTGGGTGTGGACCACCCCGCCGACCTCGGGAAGGTGGCGGTAGACGTAGGCGTGGGCGGCGGTGTCGCTGGACGGGGCGTGGTCGCCCTCGACCAGGTTGCCGTCGAGGTCGCAGACGACCATCGCCTCAGGGGTGAGCTCGTCGTAGGAGACTCCGGACGGTTTGATGACGAACAGGTCCTCGCCGGGGATCCGGCCGGAGACGTTGCCCGCGGTCCAGGCGACCAGGCTGTTCCTGACCAGTTCGGCGTGCAGGTCGCACACGGTCTTCCTCATGCCCCCGCCTCCTTTCCGGCGGTGTCCGTGGCCTCGGTCTGAGGGGCGATGGCCTGGTCGCGGATGTGGCGGAGGGTGTGCAGCAGAGCGCCGTCCGCGAAAAGATCATGGAGTTTGCGGTATTCGGCATACAGAAGGTCGTAGGCGGCGGCGTGCTTCTCGTCGGGGACGTAGGCCGCGACGGTGCGCTTGCCCATCGCGGCCGCGGCCCGGCCGATGTTTTCGTAGGCCCCGGCGGCCACCGCGGCGTGGATGGCCGAGCCGAGGGCGGGTCCCTGCTCGGATCCGATCAGCGAGAGCGGGCGGCGCAGCACGTCGGCGTACACCTGCATGAGGAAGCGGTTCCTCATGAGCCCGCCCGCCACCACGAACTCCTCCACGGGCACGCCCGACCGCTCGAAGGTCTCCACGATCAGCCGCGCGCCGAAGGCGGTCGCCTCGATCAGCGCCCGGTAGACGTCCTCCGGCCGGGTGGCCAGCGTCTGCCCGACGATCACGCCGGACAGGTGGTGGTCGACGAGGATCGACCTGTTGCCGTTGTGCCAGTCGAGCGCCACCAGGCCGTGCTCGCCGACGGCCTGCGCCGCGGCCAGCTCGGTGAGGTACTCGTGCGTCGACAGCCCGCTCGCCGCGGCCTGCGAGGTGTGGGAGGCGGGTACCCCGTTGTCGACGAACCAGGCGAAGATGTCGCCGACTCCCGACTGCCCCGCCTCGTATCCCCACAGGCCTGGCACGATCCCGTCGCGCACCACTCCGCACATGCCGGGCACCTCGGCCAGCTGGTCGGAGGGCATGACGTGGCAGGTGGAGGTCCCCATGATGGCGACCATCTGGCCCGGCCGCACGGCGTCGGCGGCCGCGGCGGTGACGTGCGCGTCGACGTTGCCGACCGCGACGGCGATGCCCTCGGGCAGGCCGGTCCACGCGGCGGCCCGTTCGGTCAGCCGGCCCGCGAGCCCGCCGAGCGGCGCCACGGGAGCGGTGGCGAGCTTGTCGGGGAAGGAGGCGAAGTCGGGGTTCAGCGCGTCGAGGTAGTCAGCCGAGGGATAGGTCCCGTCCTGGAATATCCCTTTGTATCCGGCGGTGCAGACGTTGCGGGTCTCCACTCCTGCCAGCTGCCACACGATCCAGTCGGCCGCCTCGATCCAGCGCTCCGCACGGGCGTAGACGCCGGGGTCCTCCTCCAGGACCTGCAGCGCCTTGGCGAACTCCCACTCCGAGGAGATCTTCCCGCCGTACCTGCGCAACCACGGCTCGCCGCGAGCCGCCGCCACCGCGTTGATCCGGTCGGCGTGCGACTGCGCGGCGTGGTGCTTCCACAGTTTCGGCCACGCGTGCGGCAGCGCCGGCGTCTCCACGCAGAGCGGCGTGCCGTCGGCGGTCGTGGGCAGCACGGTGCAGGCGGTGAAGTCGGTCCCGATGCCGATCACCTGCTCGGGCGGGATCCCGGCGGCGGCGATCGCCTCGGGTACGGCGACGCGCAGCACATCGAGCCAGTCCTGCGGTGACTGCAGCGCCCAGTCGGGGCCGAGACGCACGTCCGTGCCCGGAAGCGCGGTCTCGATGACGCCGTGCGCGTACTCGTGCACGGCGCTGCCCAGTTCGGCGCCGTCGGAGACCCGCACGACGACGGCGCGCCCCGACAGCGTGCCGAAGTCGACGCCGACCACGTACTTGTTAGCGTTCACAAACTGCTCCATGCGAAACGAGTGAAAGAGGACGGACGGCTCAGCCGGCGGGGGCCGTACTGGACCTGATCATGAACCCCGGCGGCACGACCAGGCGTTCGACATCGACGGGGCCGGACGCGTCGATCTGGCGCAGCAGCAGCTCGATGCTGTGCCTGCCGACGGCGCCGAAGTCCTGCCTGACCGTGGTCAGAGGCGGTGAGAAGAACTCCGACTCGGGGATGTCGTCGAAGCCGACGATGCTGATCTGCTCCGGCACCCTGACCCCGGCCTCGGTGAAGGCGCGCAGCACGCCGAGCGCCATCTGGTCGTTGGCGGCGAACACCGCGCTCACCCCGTCGATCGCGGCCAGCCGCTGGCCCGCGACGTAACCGGAGCGCGGGCTCCAGTCGCCGGACAGCGGCTCGGGCACGGGGCGGCCCTCCTCGCGCAGCACCGCGCGCCAGCCCTCCAGCCTGCCCTCGGCCTCCAGCCAGTCCGGCGGGCCGCTGACGTGCCAGACCGTGTGGTGTCCGAGGTCGAGCAGGTGCCGGGTGGCGAGCCTGGCGCCTTCGACCTGGTCGATGCACACCGCCGAGACGGGCGAGCGGTGGGCGCCTTCGACGGCCACGGCGGGCATGCCCGCGGGCAGGCTGTCCAGCGCGCGAGCCGCCGAGCGCTGCGGGGCCACCACGACGACGCCGTCGACGCCCTGCTCGGCCAGGTAGTCGATGGCCTCGCCGACGCTGGAGGCGTCCAGCGACTTCAGGCTGACGATGCTGACGAAGTAGCCGGCGGTCCTGGCCGCCTGCTCGATGCCGTAGATCGTGCTGGCCGGCCCGTACAGGGTGGTGTCGAAGCTGACCACCCCGAGGGTGCGCGAGCGGCTGGTGACCAGCGCGCGGGCGACGAGGTTGCGCCGGTAGCCCAGCTGGTCGATCGCCTGCAGGACCCGCGCCCGGGTCTGCTCGCGGACGTTGGGGTGGTCGTTGAGGACCCGCGAGACCGTCTGGTGTGACACGCCGGCGAGCTTGGCCACATCAGACATCACGGGGGAGCGAGGCCTGCTCACGGTGACTCCTTTCGCTGACATGTCAGACTAGATCAATGTGCCGGATCAGCGGGCGGCGCCCGAACGCCGCTTGGTCCACACGTCGAAGGCGACCGCCGCCAGCAGCACGGCGCCCTTGACGAGCATGACGCGCTCGCTCGGGGAGCCGATCAGCGACATCCCGTTGTTGATCACCGCCATGATGAGGCCGCCGGTGATCGCGCCGGCCACCTTGCCCACACCGCCCTGCACGGCGGCGCCGCCGATGAAGGCCGCGGCGATGGCGTCGAGCTCGAAGCTGTTGCCCGCGGTCGGGCCCGCCTGGTTGAGCCGTCCGGCGAAGATGATGCCGGCGATCGCCGACAGCACGCCCATGTTGACGAAGATCCAGAAGACGACCTGCTTGACCTTGACACCGGACAGGACCGCGGCCTGCAGGTTGCCGCCGATGGCGTAGATGCGGCGGCCGAAGACGGTGCGGTTGGCCATCACCGAGTAGCCGAGCACCAGCAGCGCGAGCAGTACCAGCACCCAGGGCAGGTTCTTGAACCTGGCCAGCTGCACCACCAGGAAGAGGATGAGCGCGGCGGCCGCGGCCAGCTTGGCCACGAACAGCGGCAGCGGCTCGATCGCCTGGCCGTAGCCTGCGCGGGCGGTGCGGGTGCGCCACTGGGCGGCGGCCATGCCGCCGACCGCCAGCAGAGCGACGATCAGGCTGAACAGGTCGGCGCCGCCGAGCGGGCCAAGACCGATGTTGCCCAGGTAGCCGTCGGTGAAGCCGTTGGCCAGGGTGCGGACCGCGTCGGGGAACGGGCCGATGCCCTGGTTGCCGAGCACGGTCAGGGTCAGCGCGCGGAACAGCAGCATCCCCGCGAGAGTCACGATGAAGGCGGGGATGCCGAAGTAGGCGATCCAGTAGCCCTGCCAGGCGCCGATCAGGCCGCCGGCCGCGATCGTGACCAGCAGCGCGAGCGGCCACGGCATGCCCATGTTCACCATGAGCACCGCCGACAGGGCGCCGGTGACCGCCACCACCGAGCCCACCGACAGGTCGATGTGCCCGGCGATGATGATCAGGATCATGCCGATGGCCAGGATCAGCACGTAGGAGTTCTGGACGATGATGTTCGAGATGTTCTGCGGGGTGAGCAGCGCCCCGTCGGTCAGCACCGAGAACAGCGCGACGATCAGCGCGAAGGCCACGTAGATGCCGCCGGCGCGCACGTTGAGCTTCAGCCCGGCAGGCTTCTGCTCGGTCTGCGGCCGGGCCTGCGTCATGGTCATCGTGGGTTTCCCTTGGTCATCAGATGCATGAGGCTCTCCTGGGTGGCCTCGCCCCGGGGCAGCTCCCCTGTGACGCGGCCCTCGGAGAGGGTGTAGATGCGGTCGCACAGGCCCAGCAGCTCCGGAAGCTCCGACGAGATCACCAGCACCGCCTTGCCCTCGTCGGCCAGCCGGTTGATGATCGTGTAGATCTCGTACTTGGCGCCCACGTCGATGCCCCTGGTCGGCTCGTCCAGGATCAGCACGTCAGGCCCGGTCAGGATCCACTTCGACAGCACGACCTTCTGCTGGTTGCCGCCGCTGAGCTTGCCCACCACGCTGGAGACGCCGGGCGCCTTGATGTTCATGCTGCGGTGGAACTCCTCGGCCAGGAGATACTCGCGCCGCTCGTCGACCCACCACCCCTTCAGCGCGGCGGCGGAGATGTTGCGCTTGATGTCGTCGATCAGGTTGAGGCCGTAACGCTTGCGGTCCTCGGTGGCGTAGGCCAGGCCGTGCCTGATCGCGTCACGGACGTCGCGGATCTCGATCGGCCGGCCGTCCTTGACGATCAAGCCCGAGATGTCGACGCCGTAGGCGCGTCCGAACACGCTCATCGCCAGCTCGGTACGGCCCGCGCCCATCAACCCGGCCAGCCCGACGATCTCGCCGCGCCGCAGGGACAGGCTCGCTCCGTCGACCACCTTGCGGCCATGCTGGCTCGGGCTGTGCACCGTCCAGTCCTCGATCCGCAGCACCTCCTCCCCGATGGCCGGCTCGTGCGGGGGGAACCGGTTGTCCAGCGCCCTGCCCACCATCCCGGCGATGATCCGGTCTTCGGTGACCCCCGCGGCGGCCAGCGTCTCGATCGTCCGGCCGTCCCGCAGGATCGTGACGGTGTCCGCGATCGCGATCACCTCGTTCAGCTTGTGCGAGATGATCACGCACGTGATGCCCTCGTCCCGCAGCCCGCGCAGCAGGTCCAGCAGATGAGCGGAGTCGTCGTCGTTGAGCGCGGCGGTCGGCTCGTCCAGGATGAGCAGCTTCACCTGCTTCGACAACGCCTTGGCGATCTCGACCAGCTGCTGCTTGCCCACCCCGAGGTCCGACACCGGCGTGACCGGGTTGTCGGCCAGGCCCACCCGCTTCATCAGCTCGCCGGCCTCGAAGTTGGTGCGGTTCCAGTCGATCAGGCCGCGCCGGGCGCGCTCGTTGCCCAGGAAGATGTTCTCGGCGATCGACAGCTGCGGGCTGAGCGCCAGCTCCTGGTGGATGATGACGATCCCGGCCCGCTCGCTGTCGCGGATGCCCTTGAACGCGCACAGCTCGCCGTCGAACTCGATCGAGCCTTCGTAGTCGCCGTGCGGGTAGACCCCTGACAGCACCTTCATCAGCGTGGACTTGCCCGCGCCGTTCTCGCCGCAGATCGCGTGGATCTCGCCCCGCCGCACGGTGAGGTCGACCTCGTGCAGCGCCTTGACGCCCGGGAAGCTCTTGCTGATCCCGCTCATCGTCAGGATGCTCACTTGAGCTGGTCCGCCGTGTAGTAGTTGCCGCCGATGATGATCTGCTCGTAGTTGGCCTTGTCGACGATCACCGGGTCGAGCAGGTACGACGGGACGACCTTGGTGCCGTTGTCGTAGTCCTTGGTGTTGTTCACCTCGGGCTTGCCGCCCTTGAGCACCGCGTCGGCCATCTTCACCGTGGTCTCGGCCAGCTTGCGGGTGTCCTTGAAGATCGTGGAGTACTGCTCGCCCGCGACGATCGACTTCACGGAGGCCAGCTCGGCGTCCTGCCCGGTCACGATCGGGTACGGCTGGCCGCTGGTGCCGTAGCCGTTGCTCTTGAGCGCCGACAGGATGCCGATCGAGAGCCCGTCGTACGGCGACAGCACGCCGTCCACCTTCTCGCCGCCGCTGTAGGTCTTGGTGAGGATGTCCTCCATCCGCTTCTGCGCGGTGGCCGGGTCCCAGCGCAGGATGGCCGCGGTCTTGAAGTCGGTCTGTCCGCTCTTGACCTTCAGCGTCCCGCTGTCGATCTGCGGCTGCAGCACGGACATGGCGCCGTTCCAGAAGAAGGTGGCGTTGTTGTCGTCGGGCGAGCCGCCGAACAGCTCGACGTTGAACGGCCCCTTCTCACCCTTGTCGACGCCCAGCCCGGCCAGGAGGGAGGTGGCCTGCTGCACGCCGACCTTGAAGTTGTCGAAGGTGGCGTAGTAGTCGACGTTCGGGCTGTTGCGGATCAGCCGGTCGTAGGCGATGACCGGGATCTTGTTGTCGGCGGCCTGCTGGAGCTGCGAGGTGATCGCGGTGCCGTCGATCGAGGCGACGATCAGGAGCTTGGCGCCCTTGGTGATCTGGTTCTCGATCTGGTTGGCCTGGGTGGGGATGTCGTTCTCCGCGTACTGGAGGTCGACCTGGTAGCCGAGCTTCTCCAGCTGGGACTTGACGTTGTCGCCGTCGTGGATCCAGCGCTCGGACGACTTGGTCGGCATGGTGACGCCGATCAGCGCTCCGGCGCCGGCGGCCGCGCCGCCGGTGGGGGAGGCCTGCGCGTCGACGGTCTTCTGGCTGGAGCCGCAGGCCGTCATCGTCGCGGCCAGGGCGAGCGCGGAGACCACGCCCCAGATTCGTCCCATCCTCATGGTGGTGGCTCCCTCAGGAAAGTGGTGGATTGCGCCGATTGTTATCGTTAACATAATCGCCTGTCAACGGTCGCGATGAAATCTGCCGGTAACACAGGGGTAGTGTCACCAGCCATGACGTCCCCGTTGGAGGAGCTGGCGGTACGGCTGCGCGGGTTCGCGCAAGCGCGTGACTGGGAGCGGTTCCACACCCCGAAGAACCTCGCGATGGCGCTGGCGGGCGAGGTCGGCGAACTCGTGGCGGAGTTCCAGTGGCTCGCCGACGCCGAGCGACTGGACGACGAGGCGATGGCGCGGGTGCGGGCCGAGCTCGGAGACGTGACGGGCTACCTGGTACGGCTCGCCGACGTGCTCGGCGTGGACCTGGTGCGGGCGGCGAACGACAAGCTGGACGAGAGCGAACGCCGCTACGACCCCGAGCTCTACCGGGGCTCGGCCCGCAAGGCGCCGCCGCTCCGCTGAATGTCGGCGGCGCGTGGTTGGATCCTGTGCGTGGAGGCATCCGTCGAGCAGCTCGTGTACGTCAGGGAGGACGCGTACACCGTCGCCCGCATGAGCAGCGAGAGCGGGGCCGCCGGCTTCGTCGCCTCGGGCAGGGCGCTGGCGGGCGCGCAGCCCGGCGAGACGCTGCGCCTGGAGGGCGGCTGGGAGGAGCACGCCACCTACGGCAAGCGCTTCGCGGTCACCGCGTGCGAACGCGTCGTCCCCTCGACGGTCCACGCCATCCAGCTCTACCTCGGCTCAGGGCTGATCCGCGGCATCGGCTCGCGCCTGGCCCAGGCGATCGTCGGCCACTTCGGCGAGTCCACGCTCACCGTGATCGACACCGCGCCCGAGCGGCTCGTCGAGGTGATCAACATCGGCCCCGCCCGCCAGGCGCAGATCGTCGAGGCGTGGAAGGAACAGAAGGCCGTCGCCGCGCTCATGGTGGTGCTGCAGGGATTCGGGGTCAGCCCGCTGCTGGCAGCCAAGATCTTCCAGGTGTACGGCCAGGCCTCGGCCGAGATCCTCGCCTCCGACCCCTACCAGCTCATCGGCCGCGTCAGGGGCATCGCGTTCGCCACGGCCGACAGGATCGCGTTGCGTTCGGGCGTCCCCGAGCGCAGCCCGCAGCGGATCAAGGCGGCCGTCGTCGACAGGCTGGAGGCGGCGGCCGCCCGCGACGGCCACTGCTTCCTGCCGCTTCCCGCGCTGATCGCCCGCACCGCCGAGCGGCTGGAGCTGGAGGAGGAGCTCGTCAGCCGGATGGTCGACGCGCTGCTGGCCGAGCGCCGCGTCGTCGTCGAGGAGACCGACGACGACCTGGTCGTCTACTCCAAGGAACACCACAGCCGCGAGCTCAAGCTGGCCGCGGAGCTGGCCAGGCTGTTCGGCGCCCGCTCGACGCTGCCGCTGCGCGCCTTCAGCGACGACCCAGGCCTGCACGAGGATCAGCTGGCCGCCGTGACCATGGCGCTGACCAGCACGGTCTCGGTCCTCACCGGCGGCCCGGGCTGCGGCAAGAGCCACACGGTGAAGGTGATCGCCTCGACCGTGCGCGCGATGGGCGGCGCCGTCACCCTGTGCGCGCCGACCGGCAAGGCGGCCAAGCGGCTGTCGGAGCTGACGGGGCTGCCGGCGACGACTGTGCACAGGATGCTGGCCGTCCAGCCCGATCCCGACAAGCTCTTCGACCAGACGCCCGCGCAGGCCGACCTCATCGTGGTCGACGAGGCCTCCATGCTCGACCTCCACCTGGCCACGCGGCTGTGCTCCGCGATCCCGGCGGGAAGCCACCTGCTGCTGGTGGGCGACAGCGACCAGCTGCCGAGCATCGGGCCGGGCAGCGTGCTGTCCGACCTGCTGCGGGTCGAGACGATCCCCAGGATGCGGCTGACGCACGTCTTCCGGCAGGCCGAGGGCAGCGGCATCGTCCAGGCCGCCCACCAGATCAGGGCGGGGGCGGTGCCGTACACGCCCGGCGGGGGCGGGTTCTGGTTCGAGGAGCTCGACGACCCTTCGGCGGTGGCGGCGCGGGTCGTGCACCTGGCGACCGAGGCGATCCCCGCCAAGCAGGGCGTCAGGCCCGACCAGGTGCAGGTGCTCTGCCCCATGCGCAAGGGCGACGCCGGCACGGCGGAGATCGGGCGGCTCATCCAGGAGCGGCTCAACCCCGCCCGTGACGGCACGCCCGAACACTGGTCGGGCGCGTCGGTCTACCGGGTCGGCGACCGGGTGATGCCCATCCGCAACAACTACGACAAGGGCGTCTTCAACGGCGAGATGGGCACGGTCGTCGCGCTCGACATGGACGAGCGCGTCGTGGAGGTGCGCATCGACGAGGGCGACGTGGTGCCCTACCGGTTCGACGAGCTCGACGACCTCACCCACGCCTACGCGATCAGCGTGCACCGCTCGCAGGGCAGCGAGTACCCGTTCGTGGTCGCGCCGCTGGTGGTGGAGGCGGGCGGTGTGATGCTGCGCCGGCGGCTGCTCTACACGCTGGTCACCAGGGCCAAGGCCTGGGTCGTGCTGGTCGGGCAGCGGGAGGCGCTCGAGCTCGCCGTCCACCGGCTCGGCCTGCGCCGCAACACCGGCCTGACGCGCCGCCTCGCCCTGATGCTCACCTCGTGACGGCGGCCTGCCGCCGGGCGTTGAGCAACCCCGTGACGGCCGCCACCCGCGGGCCCGCCGGGCCGTCGTCTCGCGCCGATGTCCATCCCGGTGACCGGCGGCGCCCGGCGGCCACGGCAGTGGGCCGGGGTTCCTACGATGAAACGGTGAGGATCCTCGACAAGCGGGAGTGGCAGGCGCGGGCCGAGGCGCATCAGCGGCGGGTCGACGCCTGGGTCGGGCCGCACCTGAGCCGCCGCAGGGAGGGTCAGGCCCACCCGGTCGAAGACTTCCTGTTCGACTACTACGGCTACCGTCCGGGGCGGCTGCGCAGGTGGCACCCGGGCGCGGGCGTCGTGCTGGCGGAGGCACAGGGCTACGGGGCCGACTACCTCGACACCGACGAGGGCGCCACCGTCGACGCCGACCGGCTGCTGGCCAAGCGCAGGGCCATGGTCGAGTGGACGGCCGCGCTGCTGTCGGCGACCGCGTCGCGGCAGGGGCAGTTCGGCTGCTTCGGCATGCACGAGTGGGCGATGGTCTACAAGCAGCCCGCCGACGAGGTACGGCACGCCGCCCAGCCGCTGCGCATGCCGCCCGAGGAGATCGCCGCCGTCGTCGAGCGCAGGGGCGCGCGGTGCAGCCACTTCGACGCGTTCAGGTTCTTCACCGAGGCCGCCAGACCGCTCAACACCCTGCGGCCGACCCGCGAACGCCAGGTGGAGCTGGAACAGCCCGGCTGCCTGCACGCCAACATGGACCTGTACAAGTGGGCCTACAAGCTGTCGCCCCTCGTGCCGAGCGAGCTGGTCGCCGACTGCTTCGAGCTCGCCCGCGACATCAGGACGCTCGACATGCGCGCCAGCCCCTACGACCTCAGCGCGCTCGGCTACGAGCCGGTCCCGATCGAGACGCCCGAGGGGCGGCTCGCCTACGCGGCCGCCCAGCGGGGCTTCGCCGAGCGGGCCGCGCCGCTGCGCCGCACGCTCGCCGACCTGTGCCAGAGCCTGCTCCTCAACACGCCCGCTCCCGGCGGGAGTCTCGGCGCGGGTTTTCCGCGAGGGGAGCTCAGCGTGGATGCTCCCGGCGGGAGTCTCGGCGCGGGCGTTCCGAGCTGAGCTCGAAGGTCGCGTGGAAGCGGGCGTGGTCACCATGCCCGCGCAGGAGGATCACGCCGAGCGGACGCCCGTTCGGGTTGCCCGTCGCCGTCGCCGTGTAGGCCTCGAACCCTTCCGGCACGGCCAGCGCCAGGCGGGGCGCGCCGTCGACGTCCCAGGCGCCGCGCAGGACACGGTCGGGCGGCACGAGGAGCGTACGGACGTCGCACAACGCCGTCTCGTCCGGGGCCGGCGCGCCGGCCCGCTCGGTGGTGGTGAAACGGACGTCGCGCAAGGCCGTCTCGTCCGGGGCGGGTGCGCCTGCCCGCTCGGCGGCGGCGAAGCGGCCGTCGCCGTGGAAGACCCACTCGATACGGCCTGGCGCCGCCAGCGTGACCGTGAACTCGTCGGTCCACCCGCCGTCGGTCACCTCGACGGAGCGGCGCAGGACGGTCCCCTCCCACGCCGACTCCGCCACGAGGTGGCGCGCGGACGACTCCAGCAGGCGTCCGGTGTGCGCGGGCTGCCGGGCACCGTCGACGATCACCAGGTTGTGCGCGTGGGGTGAGCGCATCCACGCCGTGAAGTCCGAGCCGTAGCCGCTGGTTCCGAGGTCGAGGCTGGACCAGCCCGTGGCGGTCTCCACGTCGACGTTGAGCTTGTCGCGGTGGTCGTGCCAGCCGCCGTCGGGGCCGAACCGCATCGCCAGCCGTACCGAGGCCGAGCGCAGCAGTCCGATCCCCGTGCACGGCCACACGAACGAGGCGCGGTCGCCGGAGCCCGCGGGCACGTCGTCGGGACCGAAGACCAGGGCGGCGACCGACGAGCGGCCCTGGATCTCCGCGCAGCCCGGCAAGGTGGCAGGGTTGCCGAACCAGGGACGCACCGGGCCGGGCCGCGGGCGCTCGTAGTAGGGAGCCAGGTCGACCGGCGCCTCGGGCACGACCGCGCAGGCGGCCTCGGCCTGGGAGGCGAAGTCGCCGACGTGGCAGTCGGCCCAGCCGTCGCCGTAGGCGGGAAGGCAGGTGTCGGCGTAGGCGAGGGAGGGCGGGGCGGCGATGGCGCGCGACAGCCGCAGCGCCGCCCGCGCGGACAGCCCCGCGGGCCCCGCGGCCTCGCGGTAGGACAGGAGCGCGGCGACCGCGTAGTAGTGGTAGTGAGCGTTGACCTCGTACCAGAGGCCCTCGGGCCGGAAACCCTCGATGACCTGGGTCTCCGCGCCGAAGGGGGAATCGCGGCACCACGCCATCAGCTCGTCGTTGCCCAGCCGGGCGGCGCACTCGGCCAGCGCGGCCAGCAGCCAGCAGTGGATGTTGTGGATCATGCCGACCTGCGGGCGCAGCAGCTCTACGATCGCCCGCGCCATGGCGTCGACCGCCAGGCAGGTGGCGGGACTGAGCGCGTCGCCCGCCCAGCGCAGCGCGCGCAGCATGCCGACGGCCCAGACCGCCTCGTCGAGCGACTGCGGCAGGACCCTGCCCGTGCCCGCGTTGACACCGTGGGGCTCGTAGGCAAGGTAGTCGCGCGCGTAGACGGCCGCGATGCGTTCGAGCTCCGCGCGTGGCTCCTGGCCGTCCGACAGGCGGACCAGCAGGGCGGCGCGCTGTGCCTGGACGGCGGCGGCGTTGTGCATCGTGGTGCGCCACGCGCCGTCCCACGGTTCGCCGAGGTAGACCCTGCCGCACAGGGAGCACGCGTGGCGCGCGGGAGTGGCGGCGTCGAACACCAGCGGCGCGCCGTCGCCGTCGCAGAAGTAGTGGTGACTCCACGCCGACGGGCGTTCGGGGCCCGGGATGACCAGCTCGCGCGTCCAGCGGGTGAAGTCGGCCCTGATGGCGGCCAGGATCGTGGCGGCCCACGGTCTGGTCTCGACCCTGCGCAGGATCGCGGGCCAGCGGGGCGTGTACGCGGCGCTCATGTCACCATCGTGACGCGAGCGCCCAGGTCGCGATCGTGGTGCGGTGTCATGTCACCATCGTGACGCGGCATGCCGCGATCGTGGCTCATGTCGCCTCATGGCGCGGCGGTCGCGTCACGCCACGGGATCGACCCGATGTCAGCTCGTCGAGCCTTCCTTGGAGACGGTGCCGTCCTTGGCGTCGACGTAGACCTCGTGCTTGGTCCCGTCAGGGGTGAGGAGGTCGGCTTCCCACGCCACCTTGCCCTCGTGCCGGTCCAGGTACAGCTCGGCGATCCTGCCTTCGGGCACCGACTCGGTGGCCTTCTGCGCCGCCTCCTTGTAGGTGAGAACGGCGCTCTTGACCATGTCCATGAGCTTGGCCTTCTCCGCCGCGTCGTCCTGCTCGGCCGTGGGTCCCGAGACCACGTTGCCCGACTCGGCGTCGATGTCCATGCTGTGCTCGGTGCCGTCCGTCCCGACGACGTGGGCCTCCCAGGTCCGACCGTTGTCCCTGGCCTCGATCGCGATGAGCGTGGAGCCCTCGACGGCCTCCACCGCCGCCATGCCCGCCTTCTCGAGGCTCTCCACGTCGCCCGCGCCCATGCTGGGCGCGCCGCTGGGCTCCATGGTCGGGTAGCCGCTGGGTTCCATGCTCGGGGCTCCGGTGGGCATCCCGGTGGGAGACGGGAGGGCTGCGACGGCGCCTCCGGCGGGCACCTGCTTGGCCACGGCGGTGCCGGACTCGGTGCCGTCGGTCCCGCAGGACGCCACCCCGAGCAGAACCGATCCGGCGAAGATTGTGCCGATGATGGTCTTTGTCCGTTTTCCACCATTCATACTGGTGACGCTGCCCGGAACGTCGTAAAGGCACGCCCAGCGATCAGGCAATACGGTTCAGGCCGGAGAACCGACCACTGCCTGGTCCACCGTCCCTTTCGCGGCCTGCTCGCCCAACGTGAGGCCGAGCCCCGGCCGCGCGTACCGGCCGGGGCCACCGGCCCGCCTGGCGTAGCCGCAGCCGACGCCCTGGTGGCCCTGCTTGGCGCCGATCTCGGCGAACAGCACGGCCACCTCCCTCATCGGCCGCGGGACGCCTAGTCTCGCGCCCTGCCCTCGGCGGCGTGCAGGCGACGCCGGTGCTCGTCGAAGACCTCGTCGTTCGACGACACCGAGGCGCCGGGCACGGTCGGCGAGACGAACGTCGGGACGACCACGCCCCTGCCCGCCAGCACGGCGGCCGTCCTGGTGACGATCTCGTGGCTGACCACGCAGGCCACGACGGTCGACGCGCCGCCGACGGGACGGTCCCATCCGTCGACGTCGACGATCGCGTCCTGTACGGGCACGCCCGTGTCGATGGTGACGTCGCACACCTCGGCGATGCGCCTGCCGCTGGAGTGCTCGGCGGGACGCTCCAGGTTGGCGACGGAGGTGACGGCCACGGTGAACAGGCCGCGCTTGGCGCCGTACATGGCCGCCTCGACGGGAGCGGCGTTGCGCCCGCCGTGCGAGTAGACGACCAGCACGTCACCCGCGCTGAGCGGCTCGTGGTCGAGGTACTGCTCGACGTAGCCCTCGGTCCGCTCCAGCCACAGCAGCTCCCGCACCCCGCCGGGGCCGAGCACGTTGTGCCACATCAGGCGGGGATCGGTCAGCGGGTGCAGCCCGGCGAAGCTGCCGTAACGCGGGAAGGCGTCCATGGTGGGGATCACCGAGTGGCCGCTGCCGTACAGGTGGATGAGGCCGCCGTTCTGCACGGCGTCGGCGCAGCGCTCGGCGACGGCGTCGAGGGCGGCGCCCTGGGTGGAGTCGAGGCGGTCGAGCAGATCGATCATGAGACGGGTGTAGGTCACGAGATTCCTCTCATCGCAGGGCCAAGCGGATCTGGTAGCGGTCGCCGCGCATCACGCTGCGGACGTACTCGAAGGGGCCGTGGGCGTCGAAGGTGAGGCGCTCGACGTAGAAGGCGTGCGCGCCGGGCGCCACGCCGAGCGTGGGGGCGTCCTCGTCCAGCACGCCGCCGACGGTGAAGGTCTCGATCGCCTCGCGCGGCACGAGGCCGTAGTGCTCGCGCAGCGTCTCGTACAGCGAGCGGTCGGTGAAGTCGAGCCGATCCAGGCCGGGGAAGCGCTCCAGCGGCAGCAGCGCCGTCTGAACACCGACGGGGCGGGCGGTGTCGGTCCTGAGCCTGCGCAGCCGCAACAGCAGGTCGCCGGGTCCCAGGCCCATCTCCTTCGGCAGGTCGCAGTCGACGGCGGGCACCACGCCCTGCTCCAGGACCCTGGCGCCCGACGGGTGCCCGAGCCCCGCCAGTTCCGCGGTGAACGAGGTGACGCCGCGCGCGCCCGCCGTCAGGCTGGTGTCGCGGACGAACGTCCCCCTGCCCTGCTCGCGCACCAGCACCCCGCGGTCGACGAGCCTGGCCAGCGCCTGACGGATGGTGACCCTGCTGACGCCGTAGGCCTTTCCCAGCTCGTCCTCCGTGGGCAGCTGGGCGCCCGGCACCCACTCCTCGGCGTCGATGCGTTGCCGCAGCGACCGCTCCACCTGCAGGTACAGCGGCACGCCCGAGGTCGGGTCGAGCCCTTTCATGTTCACCAGTCCTCCCCGATCCTGGCCGCGAGCAGCGCGCCCACGGCTCCAGCGCTCGACCCGAGGCCCGCCGCGACCACCGGCACCCGCCGCCCGTCGGGCGAGGCGAGCCGCTCGATGTGAACGGCGAGCATGGGTCCCAGCACGTCCATCGCGTCGGCCATGCCGCCGCCCACCACGACGACCTCGGGGTCGAGCGTGCTGGCCAGCGCGGCGATGCCCCGCGCCAGCCGTCGAGCGTAGGCGTCGAGTTCGGGCGGCATGCGGCCGGCGCGGGCGGCCGCGACCAGCTCAGGCCCCCGCCCGCCGAGCGCCGCCCCCGAGGCGGCCCCCTCGAACCCGCCCGTGTCGAACCCGCCCGTGTCAGGCCCGCCCGTGTCAGGCCCGCCCGTGTCAGGCCCCGTGTCGGAGCCGGCGGGGAGCCAGCCCCACGAGCCCGCGCTGCCGTGCGCGCCGCGCCAGATCCTGCCGTCGACGAGCAGCGCGCCGCCGATCCCCGTGCCGACGGCGACCAGCACGGCCGAGCGCCGTCCCTTGGCCGCGCCCTCCACCGACTCTGCCAGCAGGGTGAGGTGGCCGTCGAGGCCCAGCCGTACCGGGGCGCCGAGCCGTTCCGCCAGGTCGTCGGCCAGCGGACGGCCCTGCAGCCACGGCAGCGCGGGCACGAACACCGGGCTCCCGCCCGCCGACGTGCCGGGCAGCCCGACCCCCACCGTATGGGCCCCCGGCCCCGCGAGCTCGGCGACCAGGCCGACCAGCTCGTCGTAGGAGCGGGGCACCGTGTGCCTGGCGACGGCGCCGCGCACGCCGTCGCTTTCGACCAGCACCCGCAGCAGGGTGCCCCCCACGTCGACGCCGACGTACCTCATCCCTTCACCCCCGTCCTGGACAGCGAGGCCACGAACACCCGCTGTGCCAGCAGGAACACCACGATCGTCGGCAGGGAGGCGATCAGCGCCCCGGCCATGACCACGTTCTGGTACTGCACGGAGGTGCTGTAGTTGAGCAGCCGGCTCAGCGCCAGCACCACGGGGAACTTCGCGTCGTCCTGCAGGATCGACAGGGGCCAGATGAAGTTGTTCCAGTAGAAGACGAACGAGAAGATCGCCAGGCTCACCACCGCGGGCCGCAGCAGCGGCGTGACCACCCGCCACACGATGCGCAGCTCGCCCGCGCCGTCGATGCGGGCCGCGTCGAGCAGCTCGTCGGGCACGTCGGCGACGAACTGCCGCATCAGGAAGACGCCGAAGGCGTTGGCCAGCCACGGCAGCAGCACGCCCAGGTAGCTGTCGGCCAGGTCCATGGACGACACCAGCCAGTAGAGCGGCACGAGCGTCACGACAGGCGGCAGGAACATGGTCGCCACCACCCCCCAGAACAGCGCCTCACGACCCCTGAAGTGGTGCTTGGCGAACACGTACCCGGCCAGCACGCTCGTGACCAGCACCGACACCGTCGCCACCCCGGCCAGCAGCAGGCTGTTGACGAACGCCGTGCCGAACGGCACCGCCTCGAACACCTCCGCGAACGCGCCGAACGACGGCTCGCGCGGCCACCAGGTCGGCGGGATCGCCTGCAGTTCCTCGGGCCCCTTGAGGCTGGAGATCACCATCCAGTACAGGGGGAACAGTGCGGGCAGCATGACCAGCGCGATCGCCGCCGCGGCCGCCGCACGCCTCATGACCGCCTCCTGACCGCGGCGAGGAACACGCCGCCGAGCGCCACCAGGAGCACCAGCAGGGTGAACGCCATCGCGCTGGCCTGCCCCGCCATGCCGTGCTGGAAGGCGGCCCGCTGGATCGCGAACGACAGCACGCTCGTGCTCTCAGCGGGACCGCCCTGCGTGAGGATGTAGACGGGGTCGAACACCTGGATCGCGTTGATGATCGCCACCAGCCCGATGAAGACCGTCGTACGGCGCAGCAGCGGAAGCGTGACGTGCGCCGTCTGCCGCCAGAACCCGGCGCCGTCGATGCGCGCCGCCTCGTACAGGTCGGCGGGGATCTGGGTGAGCCCCGCGACCACCAGCACCGTGTAGTAGCCGGTCATCTGCCAGATGTGGAAGATCACCAGCGACACCAGCGCGGTGTCGGGCGAGCTCAACCAGGTCGGGTCCCATGCGTCGAACAGCCGCGACAGCGGCCCGTAGTCGGGGGCGTAGAGCCCGCCCCAGACGATCGAGATCGCCACCGTGGGGATCACGTACGTCGAGAACAGCACCGCCCTGGCCGCCCCCTTGCCCATGACGCGGGGGAAGTACAGGAGCATGCCGAGCGCCAGGGACAGCGGCAACGTCACCACGACCACCAGCGCCACGTACAGCGCGGTGTTGCCGAGGGCGGTGAAGAAGCCGTCGTCGCCGAGCAGGTCGGTGTAGTTGCCGAGTCCCCGCCACGACATCTCGCTCAGCGGGGTGTACATCGACCACTCGTGCAGGCTGATCCAGAACGTCAGCCCGATCGGCACCACCGTGAACAGGCCGATGACGAGCATGGCGGGTGACAGGAACGCCACGGCCGCCATGCTGCGACGATGCCGCGTCACGTGCCTGCCTTGGTGAGGATGTCGGCGACCTCCCGCTGGGCCGCGCTCATCGCCGCCTCCGGCGTCTCCTTGCCGAAGACGACGTTCTCCACGTGCTTCTGCACGGCCTGGCTCATCGCCTCGCCGCCCAGCACCGCGGGGAACGGGACGGCGTTGGCCAGTTCGGCGACGTAGGCGGACAGGAACGGGTCGGACAGCTCCGCCCGGTGCGCCTCGAGGTCGCCGGTGCGGCTCGGCAGGATGCCCATCGACGTCAGGATGTCGCCCATCGCCGAGGAGCCGTTCTTGCCGCTGTCCTTGCCGTTGAGGTAGGTGAGGAACTTCCACGCGGCCTGCTGCCTGGCCTGGTCGGCCTTGCCGTTCACGATGGTCAGCCAGGAATAGGACACCGGGGCGCTGCCGCCGCCGTCCGGTCCGACGGGGACGGGGGCGACGCCCACATCCTGGTAGCGCTCGCCCATGGCCTCCTTGAGCGCGCCCTGCCACCAGTTCGCCATGATGATCATCCCGGTCCTGCCGTTGACGAAGTTGTCCAGGTAGGGGCCGGTGGTGTTGGCGTTGGCGTTGCTCATCTTCGGCTGTGTCGCGCCGGACTTCACGAGCCTGGCGTAGAGCTGGGCGGCGGCGACGGTCTTGGGGTCGTCGAGCTTGGGGACAGCGCCGTCGAGGAGCCTGCCGCCGTTGGAGTTGACCAGCGAGAGCCAGGGGTGCACGACGCCGGCGGGCCAGCTGGTGATCACGCCGAAACCCTGCCTGCCGTCCTTGGACAGCTTCGCGGCCGCCTCCTCCAGCTCCGCCCACGTCTTGGGCGGGGCGGCGACGCCGGCCTCCTTGAGGAGCTTCTTGTTGTAGTTGAGCGCGTAGAGGTCGACCTCGTTGGGGTAGCCGCGCGGGCCGCCCTGCTTGGTGACGCCCTCGATCAGGTTCTTCGGCCAGTTGGCCGCGAGCTCGGTTTCGGCGTCGGCGGGCATGTTCCCTGCCAGGCCGTCGCGGACCAGCTCGGGCAGCCACAGGTCGTAGACGCTCGCGATGGTCGGCCCGTTGGGGCTGGCGCCCTGGGTACGCAGCGTGGACAGCAGGTTCCCGAACGGGACGGCGCGGATGTCGACGGTGATGCCCGGGTTCTGCTTCTGGAACGCCTGGGCGGCCGCTTCCAGGGCCTTGACCTGGTCGGGGCCCCAGTGTGTGAGGAACGAGATCTTCGTGGTCTTCGGGCCCTCGGCGCCGCCGCCGCACCCTGCCGCCACCACCGCCACGGCCGCGCTCACCGCGGCCACCCGCATCGTCGAGGTCTTCATTGGGGGGCCTCCTGATTCATCAGGTCGTTAGGTTGTTATAACGAATTTTCGCCCCCGTGGGAAGACCTCTTGTTCTCCGCGGGCGGGCTGAACTCGGGCCCGAAGTCCCGCGTTCGCGACACCACGTGCGCGTGGAAGGCTCGCACCACGGGCGTGAGCTGGGCGGGTCTGACGACGCCGATCGTGCGGAACACCGCGGGGGAGAGCGGGATCTCGACCACCCCCTGCAGCGGCGCGGTCGCTTCTCCGGGCAGCAGCGCCACCCCGAGGCCGGCGGTGACCAGCCCGCGCACGGTGTCCGACTCCTGGCCCTCGAACGTGATGCGGGGCCTGAACCCGGCGGCGGCGCACAGGTCGTCGGTGATCTGGCGCACGCCGTACCCCTTTTCCAGGGTGACGAAATCCTCGTCGGCCAGTTCCGCGGCGCGCACCCGCCTGCGCCCTGCCAGCCGGTGCGCGGCAGGGACGGTGAGCATCAGCTCCTGCCTGGCCAGCGGCGTGCCGGTCAGGTCGGGGTCGTCCGAGGGGAGTGGGGCGACGAAGGCCAGGTCGATCTCGCCCTCGCGCAGCCGCCGCAGTATCACCTCGCGCGAGCCCTGGACCAGGCTGAACCGCACCCCCGGGTGCCGCTCGCGGAAGCCGCCCACGAGCGCGGGCACGAGCGAGCGGCCGAGCAGGTGCAGGAAGCCGAGCACGATCCGCCCGCTGCCAGGATCGATCTCCTCGCGCACCTCGCGGACGCCCGTCGCCATCACCGCCAGCGCGCGGACCGCCGCGTCGGCGAGCGTGCGGCCGGCCCTGGTCAGCCTGACGCCCCTGCCGTGCGGGACGACGAGCGGGGTGCCGACCGCTTCGGACAGCGCGGCGAGCCGCCTGCTCACCGTGGGCTGGGGCACGCCGAGCAGCTCGGCCGCCCTGGTCACGTGCTCGGTCTCCCTGATCGCGGCCAGGAGTTCCAAGTTGGGAGCCAATTCATGCATCACGGTATGAATTTTCGCATATTGCGGTATTGGACGTATTTATTAGCTTTGCTTAGTTTCTTTGGCGTGGCTATCGCTCCTCGGGTGACTGCCGGCGTCGCGGCCGCGGGCATCTCCTCCTTCGCCCTCCTCTACGCCCCGCAGTCGGTGCTGCCCCAGCTCGCGACGGACTTCCGGCTCGACCCCGGCGGCGCCTCCCTCGCCGTGGGAGTGGCGACGGGCGCGCTCGCCGTCGCCGTGCTGCCGGTCGCCGCGCTGTCGGAGGTCGTGGGCAGGAGGCGGGTCATCCTCATCTCCGTCGTCGCCTCGGCCGTGCTCGGCCTGCTGCTGCCGCTCGCGCCGAACTTCGAGACGCTCCTGGTCCTCAGAGCCCTGCAGGGCATCGCCATCGCCGGCTTCCCCGGAGTCGCCGCGGCCTACCTGATGGAACTGCTGGGCGGGGCGGGAGTCGCCGCCGCCGTCGGCGCGATGATCGCTGGCAACTCGGTCGGCGGCATGGCGGGCCGCCTGGCTGCCGGGCTGGTCGCCGAACCCCTCGGCTGGCACGGCGCGCTCGCCGCCGTCGCGGGCGTGTCCGCGCTGTGCGCGGTGGTCACCGTTCTGACGCTGCCGCCCTCGCCCCCGCGCGCCAAGACCAGGCACGGGGGCGGCATGCGGGCGGCCTTCAGCCGCCCTGTGCTCCTCGCGCAGTACGGCGTGGCCGCGGCGGGCGTGGGCTCCTTCGTCGCCGTCTACAACGCCGCCGGATTCAGGCTCATCCACGACCTCGGCCTCGCTCCAGCCATAGCCTCGCTGGTCTTCCTCGCCTATGCCATGGGCACCCTCTCCTCGGGCGCGGCGGGCAGGCTCGTCGGCAGGTACGGCAAGCGCCCGGTGCTCGTCGGCGCCCTCCTGATCACCGTCCTCGGCACGCTGCTGACCATCCCCGACTCCCTGACGCTGGTCGTCACCGGGCTGGTCGTGCTCACCGGGGGCTTCTTCGCCGCGCACGCCGTCGCCAACGGCTGGGCCGCCGCCGAGGCCCCCGAGGGAGCCCGCGGCCACGTGTCCGGCATGTACACGCTCTTCTTCTACGTAGGCAGCAGTGTCGGCGGAACGCTGGGCAGCATGGTGTACGGCAGGGCAGGGTGGAACTGGCTGGTCGTCTTCACCGCCGCCTGGCTGCTGGCGGCGGTGGCGGGAGTGCTGACCGAAGGGAGAAGGCGGCGTGACCATCAACGTCACGGTGTGGGGCGAGAACGTGCACGAACGGCAGGAGGAGGACGTCAGGCGGCGCTATCCGGAGGGCCTGCACGGCGCGATAGCGGCAGGGCTGCGTGAACGCCTGGGCGGGAACGTCACGGTCAGGACCGCGACCATGGACGAGCCCTCCCACGGCCTCACCGAGAAGGTCCTGGCCGAGACCGACGTCATGACCTGGTGGGGGCACGCCGCCCACGAGGACGTCTCGGACGACGTCGTCGCCCGCGTCCACGAGCGCGTGCTGGGCGGTATGGGCCTGCTGGTGCTCCACTCGGGCCACTACTCGAAGGTCTTCCGCTCGCTGATGGGCACCACCTGCACGCTGACCTGGCGTGACGCGGGAGAGCGCGAGCTGGTCTGGACGATCGACCCCGCGCACCCGATCGCCGCGGGGGTGCCCAACCCGCTCGTCATCGAGCAGCACGAGACCTACGGCGAGCCGTTCGGCATTCCGACTCCCGACGAGCTCGTCTTCATCAGCTCCTTCACCGGGGGCGAGGTCTTCCGCGCCGGCTGCTGCTACCGCAGGGGCAAGGGACGCGTCTTCTACTTCAGCCCAGGAGACCAGAAATACCCGATCTTCCACCACGAGGGCGTCCAGCGGGTGCTGGCCAACGCCGTCCTCTGGGCGGCGCCTCCGGGTGGCGCGGGCGAGCCGCTGCGCAACGTCCACACCCCGATCACCTGGTAGGCGAGCGCATGGCCTTCGACACCATCACCGAGGGCAGGCGCTGCGCGCCGGTGGTCCGTCGCAGGAAGGCTTGACAACGTCGCCATGATCACCTCGCCCAAATCGGCGATCAGGGGGCCGAGGCGATAAAGTCCCATCCTTGTGACTCCTCCGCTCCGTGAAAGGAGCAGCTTCTCGCTAAGCCGCTCCCGCAGCCTCACGAAGGGCAAGCCCTGCCCTCAAGATGTTGATCGCTGCGTTCACGTCGGCATGGGCGGTGTGCCCGCATGCCATACAGACGAACTCGGCTTGGGTGACGCGGTTCTCTCTTGCGCTGTGCCCGCATCGGGCGCAGGTGCGGGAGGTGCTGGAGGGGTTCACCGCAATCAGCTCGCGACCGGCGCTTTCAGCCTTGTGCGCGAGGACCGTCAGGAACACTCCCCAACCCGCGTCCAGGATCGATCTGTTCAGACCGGACTTGGCCGATGCGCCATTGGCCAGGTAGCCGCCCTGGCCGTCAGGCTCAGGCGCCGCCCGTTTGGTCATGTTCGCGATCCGAAGGGCCTCATGCGCGATCATGTCGTAGTCGCGGACCAGCGTCAGCGCGGCCTTGTGCGCGCAGTCCAGGCGTTGACGGCGCACCTTGGCGTGCAAGGCGGCGACCCGAGCGACAGCCCGACCGCGACGAGAAGAGCCTCGCTTCTTGTGAGCCAAGTCCCTCTGCGCCGCCGCGAGCCGGTCTGCCGACGTTACGAGATGGCGCGGATTGGTGACGTGCCCGCCATCGCTCGTGGTCACCAGCCAGGCCACACCCAGGTCGATCCCGGCCACCGCGCCGGCAGCGGGCAGTGGCTCGGCGGGCACGCTGTCGCAGGAAAGGATCACATACCAGCGGGAACCCTCCCGCTTCGCACTGATCGTCTTCACTCGGCCTTTCACCGACCGGTGATGGTGGACCTTCACATGTCCGATGCCCTGAAGCCGGACGAACGTAGTCGTCGGATGTCCTGGCTGGGAGTCCCATCGGCACCCGTCGCCGTCCTTCGGCCACTCCACCGTGTCGAACCAGCCCCACCCCTTGAAACGGGGGAAACCCGGCGTGCGGCCCTCGCGGACCCGCATGAAGAACGCGGAGAACGCCTTGTCCAGACGGCGCAGCGTCGCCTGCTGGGAGGAGAACGACCAGCGGCCCTGCCCCTCGGCGTCGTCGGCACGAATGTTCTTCAACTCCGCCGACTGGTCGCCGTAGCGGACGCTCACGCCCGCCTTGCGGTAGGCGGTGCGGCGATGCTCGAGAGCGGCGTTGTAGAGCTGGCGATGATCTTCCAGGCATTGCGCGAGTGCGGCGGCCTGCTTGCTGGTGGGACGTAGCAGGAACCTGAACGACCTGCGCACACCCACCCCCCTCACGATCAACCCGGCGGATCAACGGTACCGGCGGGCTCCGACAAAACGAAGGGAGGGAGCGCGGATTCACCCGCCGGCCTACGCAGGTGGTTCCCTCCGCGCTACCACGATGGAGCTGATTGACAAGGTTCGCGAACTGCGCGGCCAGGGCAAGTCGCCCAAGGAGATCGCCCGCGCGCTGGGCGTACCGCCGTCAAGGGTGGCGCCGCTGGTCCGGGCGATCGCGGCCGAGTCTCCCGCCGGTGAGGCGGGAGAGGTCGTCGGAAGCTGGGTGAACACCGGCTGGAGCGTCGGCCTCACCGCGGACGGCTGGGTCGACGAGGCTCCGGCAGAGGATGGCACCAACGGCACCGTCTGCGTGCTCGTCGCCCGCAAGCACGGCTGGGACAAGTTCCTGGTCTGCGGCTACCTGATCGACACCTACTGCCTGGGCGTCAAGAACACCGTCGGCCCCGACACCATGGACGAGCGCGAGCTGCGCCGCTTCCGCGACTACTTCTTCTCCGACTTCCCCGGCTGGCAGGAAGCGCCGTTCGAGCTGGCCAGGGAGCTGGTCCTGGGTTCCGTCGAGTACGCCAGGGGCCTCGGCTTCGAGCCGCACGAGGACTTCGCGCCCGCCGAGGGCCACCTGGGCGAGGGGAAGATCGCCGGGACCGTCTCCTTCGGCAGGGACGGCAGGCCGTTCTACGTCGCGGGCCCGAACGACGACCCGCGCAAGGTACTCCGCCAGCTCGAACGCGCCGTCGGCAAGCCGCCCGCCTTCGGCTACGTCATCGTCTGACCCGCTCCGCCGGCGCGGTGCCGTCTTGTCCGGTCGTGAAGATCGCTCTTGAATGAGCGCACGCGGGGGCTAAGGTCTTTCTGGGGCGGAGTCGGAGCGCCGTGGTTCGCGAGGCGAAACCCACCGGACCCGGGGAAGATGCCGAACCCACACCCCCAACGCCATTACGCTGCGGTTGAGGGCGTTATGGGGGCGGAGGGGCTGAGTGATCGAGAACGGAGTGGCGGGCCGTACGGCGACGCCTGGGGCGGGCGTGTCCGGTGAGGCGGTCGGCAGGGTGCTCGGCACGCAGGCCGCATCCCCCCTCTCCTTCTGGATCGGACTGGAGCCGGGCAGGGTCGTCCAGCTCGACGACGTCGTGGTCACCCGCAGAGAGGTGCCCGGCTACGGTCAGGTGCTGGTCGCGGGTGTGGTCGCGGCGGTCGAGGCCAGGCATGAGGGCGCCGCCTACGACTCTGACGTCTTCCTCATCGCCGACGGCGCGCTGCCGGCCGCCGTCGTGGAGGTGGCCGAGGTGCGGGTCACGAGGGTGGAGCCGGAGGTGTTCGTGCCGCCGCTGCCCGGAGAGGTGGTCTACCGGGCGGGTTCGGGCGACCGCGACCAGGCGCTCTACTTCGACGTGATGGACCGCCGCATCCCGATGGGCACGGGCCGCGACGGCCAGCCCCTCTACGTCAACTTCGACTTCCTCGACGGCACGCGCGGCGCGCATGTCTCCATCTCGGGTGTCTCGGGCGTGGCGACGAAGACCTCGTTCGCCACCTTCCTCCTGTATTCGATCTTCAATTCGGGGGTCCTCCAGAGCGAGGCCGCCAACACCAAGGCGCTGATCTTCTCGGTGAAGGGCGAGGACCTGCTCTTCCTCGACCACCCGAACAGCCGCCTCGACGCCGCCGCGACCGCCGCGTACGAACGTCTCGGCCTGCCCGCCAAGCCGTTCGGGAGCGTGCACGTCTTCGCCCCGCCGCGCCCGAACGACCCGAACGCCGTCCCGCACGTCTCGGCCCGCACCCACGGCGTCAGCGCCTTCTACTGGACGCTCGCCGAGTTCTGCACGGAGGAGTTGCTGCGCTTCGTCTTCGCGGACGCCGACGACGAGCGGGCGGGCTACTCGCTGCTCGTCGGCCAGGTCGCGGCGCGGCTGGCGGCGTGGGCGGTGCCGGTGGAGGGCGGCGCGGTCAAGCTGCCGGAGGGCGGGGTGTGCCGCACCTTCCCCGACCTGGTCGACCTGCTGAGCGACCAGCTCATGGACGAGGGGAGCAGGGTGACGTGGACCGGCGCCCAGACCCCGCTCGGCACGGTCAACGCGTTCCTGCGCCGGCTGCGCAGCGCGGTCAGGGCGCTGTCGCCGATCATCAGGGGCGACGTGGCGGGCGGGCGCCCCCACTCGATCCGCACGTCCGACGCGCAGGTCTCCATCGTCGACCTGCACAACCTGCCCGAGCGCGCCCAGCGGTTCGTGGTCGGCGTGGTCCTGCGGGGCGAGTTCGCCAGGAAGGAGAGTTCGGGCACGGCCAGACCGCTGCTGTTCGTCGTACTGGACGAGCTCAACAAGTACGCGCCGCGCGAGGGCGACTCCCCGATCAAGGAGATCCTGCTCGACGTGGCCGAGCGCGGCCGTTCGCTTGGCGTGATCCTCATCGGCGCCCAGCAGACCGCCTCCGAGGTGGAGCGGCGCATCGTCTCCAACAGCGCCGTGCGCGTGGCGGGCCGTCTCGACCCGGCCGAGGCCGGCAGGTCCGAGTACGGCTGGCTGCCCCCTGCCGTCAGGGACAGGGCCACGATCGCCAAGCCGGGCACCATGTTCGTCGCCCAGCCCGAGATCCCCGTGCCGCTCGCCGTCGCCTTCCCCTTCCCCGCGTGGGCCACCAGGCCGTCGGAGGCGGTGCCGATCAAACAGGCCAGCCAGGACCCGTTCCAAGGACTGGTCGAAGAAGAGGACATCCCGCCGTTCTGATCGGAGCCCGATGAAGATCCTGCACACCGCCGACTGGCATGTCGGCAAGGTGCTCAAAGGCCGCTCCCGCATCGACGAGCACCGCGCGGTGCTGAGGGAGCTGGTCGCGACCGCCCGCGAGCAGAACGTGGACGCGGTCATCGTCGCGGGCGACGTCTTCGACACCTCCGCCCCCACGCCCGAGGCCCAGGCGCTGGTCATGCCCGCGCTGATGGCGCTGCGCGAGGACGGGCGCGACGTGGTGGTGCTGGCGGGCAACCACGACAACCCGCACCTGTTCGAGGTCTACCGCCCGGTGCTCGGCGCGCTCGGCATCCAGGTCGTCGGCGCGTTCCGCCGTCCCGACAAGGGCGGCACGCTGTCCTTCACCGCGAGGACGGGCGAGCCCGTACGGCTGGCCGTCCTGCCGTTCCTGTCCCACAGGTACGTGGTGCGCGCGGCCGAGGTCTTGACGGGGACCGCGGCCGAGCACAACCGCGACTACGCCGCCAGGGTCGGCGAGCTGCTCGGCGCGCTGACCGCCCCCTTCCAGGCCGACACCGTCAACATCGTGACCACGCACGGCACGCTGCCCGGCGGGGCGTTCGGCGGTGGCGAGAGGGAGGCGCAGTCGATCTTCTCGTACTACTTCGAGGCGACCGCGTTCCCCTCCTCCACGCAGTACGCCGCGCTCGGCCACCTGCACCGCAGGCAGCAGATCCCGGGGCCGTGCCCCATCTGGTACAGCGGCTCGCCCGTCGCCGTCGACTTCGGCGAGGAGGCCAACACGCCAGGCGCGCTCCTGATCGACGTCTCGCCAGGACGGCCCGCGGTGGTGCGCGAGGTGCTGTTCGAGCAGGCCCGCACCCTGCGGACGGTCTCCGGCACCCTCGAACAGCTCGAGGCCATGGACGTCGGCGAGGCGTGGCTAAAGGTGATCGTGGAGGAGAAGCCCCGCCCTGGGCTGGCAGACACGGTGAGGGAGTTGCTGCCGGGCGCGCTCGACGTGACGCTCGACGAGCGGTTCAGGCCGGTGCGTGCCGTACCGAAGGCGTCGAGCGCGTCGCGCAGCCCGCGCGAGCTGTTCCGCGACTACCTCACCAGCAGCGGGCGGCACGACGACCAGGTGGCGGGGCTGTTCGACCGGCTGTACGACGAGGTGACCGGCTGATGCGACCCCTTCTGCTGCATCTGGAGAACTTCGGCAGCTTCCGCGCACCCGTCACGATCGACTTCTCCGACATCGACTACTTCGCGCTGATCGGCCCGACCGGGGCGGGCAAGAGCACGGTGATCGACGCGATCTGCTTCGCGCTGTACGGCACGGTGCCACGCTGGGGCAAGGAGAACGTGATCGCCCACGCGCTCGCCCCCTCGGCCGCCGCGGGCAAGGTCGCGCTGGTCTTCGAGGGCGGGGGCCGCCGCCACGGCGTGGTCCGTGCGCTCCAGCGCGACACCAAGGGCACGGTCCGCACCAAGGAGGCCAGGCTCGACGAGCTCGACCCCGCCGTCCACGGGGACCTGACCCAGGTGCTGGAGGCGGTGCTGCGGCCCGTCGCCGAAGGCGACGCCGTCACTCCCGAGGTGCAGCGGGTGACGGGGCTGGAGTACAAGTTCTTCACCCAGTGCGTGGTGTTGCCGCAGGGCCGCTTCGCCGAGTTCCTGCACGCCGCGCCGCGCGAACGGCAGGACCTGCTGGTGCAGCTCCTCGACGCGGACGTCTACGAGCGGATCCGGCAGCGTGCCGTGCGCGAGGAGGAGGCGAGCAAGCAGGCCGCCTCGTTCGCCCGCGACCAGCTCGGCAAGCTCGCGGGCGCCGACGCCGCCGCCGAGCAGGCGGCGGGCGAACAGGTCGCCAGGCTGCGCGCGCTGGCCGAGCGGATCGATCTCGACCTGCTGCGGGCCCGCGAGGAGGAGATCCGCAGGGCGATGGCCGACCGCGAGGCGGTCGCCGTCCGGGTCAAGGCGCTGCAGTCGCTGCTGATGCCCGCAGAGGTGCCGACGCTCGCCGAGACCGCCAGGCAGGCCGTGGCCGCCGTGACGTCCGTCGCCGAGGAGGTGGCGGCGCTGGAGGCCGACGAACACCGTGCGCACGACGAGCTGGCCGCGCTCGGCGACCGCCAGACGCTCGCGCAGCGCCTGGCCGCCCTCGACGAGCACGAGCGCGTGACCGCTGCCGCCACCGCCGCCAGGAGCGCCGCAGCGCAGGCCCGTGACGCGCTGCCGCGCCTGAGCCAGGCCGCGCGGAACGCCGATGAGGCGCTGGCCGCGGCCGAGCGCGAGCGCGACCGGCTCCGCGACGCCCACACCGCCGCCGAGCTGGCCGCCCGCCTGTCGGTCGGCGAGCCGTGCCCCACGTGCCTGCGCCCCCTCACCGAGCTGCCGCACCACCCCGCCCTGTCCGACGTCGGTACGGCCGAGCGCGGCCTGTCCGCCGCCAGGGCCGAGGCCGAGCGCGCCAGGACCAGGTTCGGCAAGGCCGAGACCGAGGCGGCCATGCTCGACTCACAGGTCGCGGCGTTCGCCGCCAGGCTGGCCGAGCTGCCGCCGCCCGGTGAGCGGACCGCGCTGGAGGAGCGCATGGCCGCCGTGCGGAAGGCCGACGCGGTCGTGGCAGAGGCGCGCAAGGCCGTCCGTGAGGGCAGGGCCAGGCTGGAGAAGGCGCGGCGCGCGGCCGAGAGCGCCGGGCACAGGTCGGAGCAGGCGTGGCGCGAGCTCGAGCTGGCCCGCGACCGCGTCCTCAGCCTCGGCGCCCACCCCGGAGGCAGCGCCCCTCCTCCCGTCGATCGGGAGGACCTGCACAGGGCGTGGACGGCCCTGATCGGCTGGCGGGACGAGGCGGGGCGAGCGGCTCGCGCGGTGCTGACCGAGCGGGAGGCCGAGCTGGCGAGGGTGGAGGCGGGCCGTACCCAGGAGCGGGCCAGGCTCGTCAGGCTGCTGGCCGACCACGAGATCGCCGTCCCTGCGCAGGCCGCGCCCGACCAGCTCGGCGCGGCCGTCGCCACCGCCGTCGCCCGCGCCGAGGGCAGGCTCGAACGGGTCAGGGAGGACCGCGAGCGCGCGAGGGGCCTGGAGGCGCTGGCCGCCGAGAAGGAGCAGGAGACCAGGGTCGCGCACGAACTGACCCTGCTGCTGCGCGCCAACGCCTTCGAGCGGTGGCTGTGCGCGGAGGCGCTCGAACTCCTGGTCGCCACGGCCTCCGACACGCTGCGCGAGCTGTCCGACGGGCAGTACGAGCTGACGCTCGGCGGCAAGGGCGACATCGAGGTCATCGACCACGCGGAGGCGGGCATGCGGCGCAGCGCCCGCACGCTGTCAGGCGGAGAGACCTTCCAGGCCGCCCTCGCCCTGGCCCTCGCGCTGTCGGGCACCGTCGCGCGCAGCCTCGACTCGATCTTCCTCGACGAGGGGTTCGGCACGCTCGACCCCGCCACCCTCGACACGGTCGCCGCGACCCTCGAACGCCTGGCGGCGGGGCAGGACCGCATGGTCGGCGTCGTCACGCACGTTCCCGCGCTGGCCGACAGGGTGCCCGTGCGGTTCGAGATCGGCCGCGACGCCAAGGGGTCGCACCTACGGAGGGCGGGGACATGACGGCGTCCGTGACCGAGTTCACCGTCGATCCATGGGATCCGGGCTACGCGGCGGCGCTGTCCGTCGAGGCGCTGGCCGAGCTGGGCCCGACCAGCGCCGAGCTGGTCCTGGACGTCGAGAGGGACGCGGCCGACTGGAAGCCGGTCGACCCGCCGCCCGGCACGGTCGCGCCCGAGGCGCTGCTGATCGCCGACGGGGTCCGCAGGATCGACGCGCGCGTGTGGGTGCACGATCCCTCCTCGCCGATGCCGATCCCGGGCATCGCCGCCTCCTACGCGGCGGGAATCGTCGAATGCGGTCCTTCGGGGGCGAGGCTCGCCGCGCTCGAGGTGGGCAGGTCGCTGTTCAGCGCCTCGCCGTACACGCCGGAGGTCAAGACCACGCACGCCACCTACCGTGCCGAGCGGGCCTCGGGACCGAGCATGGACGAGCTGTCGCTGGCGCTGCAGCGCCAGGTCACGCAGCTGGAGGTGGACCTGGCGGTCAAGTATCGCTCCCTGGCCGACGACCTGCTGCTCGTCGACGGGCCCCTGCGCGGGCGCACCCACCTGCCGCGCACCGTGGGGTACATCAAGACCCACCACACGGCCTACCTGCCGGGGCCGCAGAGCGCGGTCGTCTCGGCGCTCGCGCCGGGGCAGCGCACCCCCGTCTTCCTCATGGGCACGAGCTGGCGGCGGCACGCCTGGTACGTACGCCTGCCGGTCCGCTCGTCCGCGCCGTGGGCGGGGATCGCCAGGTGCGAGGCGGGCGCGGACCTGTCCGTCGACGAGGTCGTACGGCTGGCCGACACGCTGACGCTCGTGCTGCCCTCGCTGGCCGGGGTGGACTACAAGGATCCGCGCGCGCCGCAGAACCTCGTGCCCATCGGCGGCCTGGAGAAGCTGCTGCGCCATCGCCTCGGCGACCCCGCGCTCCTCTACCGGGCACTGCGCACCGCCGCCCATTCTTGACCGTTTTCCTTTCTCGTGTTTCGGTGGTGATCGACACGAGAAAGGGGCGTCATGGGAAACAGCAACTCTGATGGTGTGACCCTGCTCAAGCCAGGTACTTCGGTCCTGGAAGACGAATTCTCGCTCACGCTCTCGGAAATGGTTCTGCTGGACGAGTCGTTCACGGTCCGCTGACCGTGGAGTCCCGCGCCCGGAGAGAGCGCGAGGTCGGTCTCGCCGATTCGCTCGGCATCATCGAGTCCTTATTCAGGGATTCGGGATTATCGGTGGAGTTCGTGTCCTCCGGTACCGCGGAGTTTCCCGTCCACCGTTGTTCTGTCGTCGCCCCCTCCGGCGAACTGGTGGCCGAGTCGCTCGGCAAGGGGCGCGGCGAGCAGAGCAGGGCGAGTGCTCTCTTCGAGGCGTGGCAGCATCTCCAGCACGAGCGTGGCCAGGCCGCCCTTCCCTCCGATACCTCACGCGTGCGGGTGCTGCCGGTGGCGGCGGTTCTCGCCCAGCGGGGCATCGAGGGCGACGAGATGCTCGCCAGGCTCGGCCGTGACTTCCCGTCCGCCGCGCCGGCGTGCCTGCTGCTGGAGCCGCTGGCGGAAGGCGGCGAACCGCTGTGGTACCCGGCCTTCACCCGGTCGCCCGCCTGCAGGGATCACCCGATTCCCGGCGACGACCTGCGCGGGTACGAGCCCTACCTGCGCTACGCCTACGACAGCGGCACGGCGACGGGCGTGACGGAGAACGAGGCGGTGCTGCACGGGTTGCTGGAGGTCGTCGAGAGGGACGCGCTCTCGCACGCCCTGCTCGACTGGTACCTCGGGGAGGCGCCGGTCGCCGCCGTGCCCGACGAGGCGGCCCTCCTCCTCGACATCACCTCCGACCTGGGCATTCCCGCCTACTGCGCGCTGCCGTTCGAGGCCGGCGACTACCCCGGCGTGCTGGGTTCGGGCGCGTCGCTCGACCCCGCCTACGCGGTCGAGCGGGCGTTCACCGAGCTCGGGCAGTCGCGGTTCAACATGTCGCTCGGCGTCGACCGGACGCTGGCGCGCAGGCTGGAATCGCTGCGGCCGTGGCCGCTGCTCGACAGGTGCGCGCGCGTGGACCCCGCGCCCCTGCTGGACCGGCTGACCCCCGCCGAGCTCAGAGCCGGCGGTTCGGGGGAGGCCTCCGTCGAGGGGCAGATCGGTACCGTCCTCGACGCACTGGCCGCCGCCGGACTGTCGGCCTATCTTTTCCGGTGGAATCCCCGCGGCCCCGGCTGCCCCGTCGTGACGGTCGTCGTTCCAGGAATGGACACCTTCTCCATGGTGCACAACGCGATTCCCGTGCTGCCCACGGGCCGGGCCATGCGCCGGTTGACTTGATGCGTGCCGTACTCGGCCGCCGGGATTTCCGGACGGTGTTTTTCGGTATGGCCGCGAGTTTGCTCGGAGACGCTTCTCTGCTGCTGATCCCGTCGATTCTGGCGAAGAAGATGACGGGGTCCGACGGGGCCGCGGGACTGGCGTTGTTCTTCTTCACCGCGCCGATGTGTTTCGCGCCGCTTTTCGGCATGGTGATCGACCGGGTCGACCGGCGGCGCTTTCTCGTGGTCGCCTGCCTGTGCTCCGCCGTCGCGCTGCTGCCGCTGGTCCTGGTGACGGGCGTGGAGACCTACTGGCTGGTCTATCCGGTGTCCGCGGCGATGGGCTGCTCCTATACGGTGATCTTCAGCGCGCTGAGCGGCCTGCTGAAGAGCATGCTGCCCGGGGAGCTGCTCGCCCACGCCAACAACGCCCTCCAGACCACCCGCCATGGGGCCAGGCTGCTGGGCCCGTTGCTCGGTGTCGCCGTCTACACGGGCGCGGGACTGTGGGCCGTCGTCGCCTTCGACATGTTCACCTTCGCCCTCGCGGCGTGCGCGTTCGCGCTGCTGCCCGCTCCCGTTCCCGTCGCCCGCCGTCCCTTCGGCCGGTGGCGCGAGGAGTTCACCGCGGGGCTGCGGCACATCAGGGACGAGCGCGCCATCCGTCCCGCTGTCACCGCGTTCGTGCTGATGTTCCTGGCGGCCGGGCTGTCCGAGTCGCTCATCTTCGCCGTCATCGAGGGGCTGGGCCGCCCGCCCGAGTTCACCGCCGTCACCTCCACCGCCATGGGCGTCGGGGCCATCGCGAGTGGCTTCGTCGTGGCCCGCCTGGTGGACAGGCTCGGGGAGTTGCGCATGGTCGGCGCGGGCATCGCCGTCTATGGCATGGCGATCGGGATGTGGCTCGTGCCGGCGGAGAGCGCGATGGTCGTCTCGATGGCGCTGGCGGGGGTCAGCCTCACTCTCGCCAGCGTCGCCGTCCGCACCCTGCTGCAGCGCCGCAGCCCCGACGAGGTCGTGGGGCGCGTGTCCACGGCCTTCGAGGCGTTGAGCGGCGGGAGCCAGCTGCTGTCGGTCGCCGTCGGCGTCGTCCTCGTGACCCTGATCGACCACCACCTGCTGCTCGTGCTGGTGGTCGCCGGCGTCGTCCTGTCCGGCCTGCACGCCGTCCGCGTCTCCGTGAGGGTTTCCGTCGGCTGATCCTCGCTGTGCTCCAATGGCCCGTCATGGATGACATGCGATTGCGGGAGCTGGCCGGACGTCTCGCCGGGGTCCCAGGGGTGGTCGGCGTGGTGCTCGGGGGCAGCAGGGCTCGTGGGACGCACAGGCCGGACTCCGACATCGATCTCGGCCTGTACTACAGGGGCTCGCTGGACGTGGAGGCGCTGCGGGCACTCGCCCTGGAGGTGAGCGGGCAGAGCGTGGAGGTGACGGCGCCCGGCGGATGGGGGCCGTGGGTCGACGGCGGCGGCTGGCTGACGGTCGAGGGGTGGCGGGTCGACTGGATCTACCGCGACCTGGACAGGGTGCGCGCCGTCTGGGCCGACTGCCTGCGGGGCCGGTACGAGGTGGGTGTCCAGGCGGGGCATCCGCTCGGCTTCTACTCCCACGCCTACGCCGGTGAGGTGGCGATGTGCAAGGTCTTCGCCGATCCCACCGGCGAGATCGGGGAGCTGAAGGCGGCCACGCAGGGCTATCCGGAGCCGCTGGGGCGCACGCTGGTCGAAGGGCTGTGGGAGGCCGACTTCGCCGTGCAGTTGGCGCGCTACGGAGTGAAGGGCGACGACCCCGCGTACACGGCGGGGTGCCTGTTCAGGGCGGTGGGGGTCGCCTGCCACGCGCTGCACGGCAGGGCGGGGCGGTGGCTGATCAACGAGAAGGGCATGGTCGCCTCGGCGGCACGGCTGGAGATCGCCCCGGACGGGTTCGCGGAGCGGGTGGCGGCGGTCTTCGCGCAGGGTTCGGTCGACGGGGCCGCCGAGCTGGTCGGGGAGGTGCGGGCATTGACAGGATAACCCTCTTTTCCTACTTTTTATGTAGGCAATGCGGAGAAGAGGAGTCTGTCGTGACCGCTCCCACCGATACACCGGCCTACGCGAGCCCTGTCGACCTGGACGCCTACGGGCCGTACGGGCCCGGCCGGGCGCACACCTCAGCCGGATGGAACCGCCCGATCTATCCCTTCCAGGGACGGATCGGGTCGCGTGAGCATCCGGCGGAGGCGGGGCGCTACCACCTCTACGTCTCGTGGGTGTGCCCCTACGCCCACCGCGCGGTGATCGTCCGCAGGCTCAAGGGCCTGGAGGACGTGATCTCGCTCTCCTACGTCGACGACGAGCGCGACGGGCGCGGGTGGGCGTTCAGGGAGCGGCGAGGACCCGACCCGGTCAACGGGTTCACCTTCCTGGAACAGGCCTACGAGGCCACCGAGAAGGGCTATCTCGGGCACATCTCCGTCCCCGTGCTCTGGGACAGGACGCTCGGCAGGATCGTCAGCAACCACTACCCGGACATCACCATCGACCTGGCCACCCAGTGGTCGTCGGGCGTCGACCTCTACCCGCCCGACCTGCGGCCCGAGATCGATGCGATCAACTCGGGCCTCGACCGCCGGCCCGCCCCCGAGACGCTGGAGCGGCTCGACCGGAGGCTCGGCGACCGTCGCCACCTCTTCGGCGACGTGATCACCGAGTCGGACGTGCGGCTGTGGGTCCATCTGGTCAGGCTCGCGGACCTGTCCGCCTACCCGAACCTGTCCGCCTACGCCCGTGACCTCCACCAGCACCCCGCCTTCGCCGACACCTTCGAGGACGGCCGGTGAGCGGGAAGCGGGTCCACCTGGCCGCCCACTTCCCCGGCGTCAACAACACCACCGTCTGGACCGACCCCCGCTCGCGCAGCCAGATCGACTTCGCCTCCTTCGAACACCTCGCCCGTACGGCCGAGCGCGGCAGGTTCGACTTCTTCTTCCTCGCCGAAGGCCTGCGCCTGCGCGAGCACAAGGGCCGCATCCACGACCTCGACGTCGTCGGCCGCCCCGAATCGCTCACGGTGCTCAGCGCGCTGGCCGCCGTCACCGACAGGCTCGGCCTGGCCGGCACCGTCAACGCCACCTTCAACGAGCCGTACGAACTGGCCAGGCGGCTGTCCACGCTCGACCACCTGAGCGAAGGCCGGGCGGCGTGGAACGTGGTCACCACCTCCGACGCCTTCACGGGGGAGAACTTCAGGCGCGGCGGCTACCTCGACCACGCCGACCGCTACACCAGGGCCGCCGAGTTCGTCGGGCTCGCGCGCGCCCTGTGGGACTCGTGGGCCCCTGGCGAGACTCCCAGGAGGCATGCCGTCAGGCCCGGCGCCATCGGCACCGTTCGCCACAGCGGACGGCACTTCACCGTGGAAGGGCGGTTCACGCTGCCGCGCAGCCCGCAGGGGCGTCCGGTCATCATCCAGGCGGGCGACTCCGACAGCGGCAGGGAGTTCGCAGCGGAGACCGCCGACGTCATCTTCAGCAGGCACGGGTCCCTGACCGACGGCAAGGCCTTCTACACCGACGTGAAGCGCAGGCTCCAGCGGTACGGGCGGGAGCCGGACGAGCTGAAGATCATGCCGGCGGCCACGTTCGCGCTCGGCGACACCGACGAGGAGGCGGCGGAGAGGGCCGCCGAGATCCGCAGGCAGCAGGTGGGGCCGCAGACGGCCATCGCCTTCGTCGAGCAGGTATGGGGCAGGGACCTGTCGGACCACGACCCCGACGGGCCGCTTCCCGATCTGGAAGTGGGGGAGGGCGTGACGCAGGGGCGGGTGCCCATCGGCGACAGGGCGGCGGTGGCCGCCAAGTGGCGGGCACTGGCCGAGGAGAAGCACCTGTCGATCCGCGAGCTGGTCATCGAGGTGACCGGCAGGCAGACGTTCGTCGGCACGCCGGAGAGCGTGGCAGGACAGATCGACCAGCACGTGCAGCAGGACGCGGCCGACGGGTTCGTCCTGGTGCCGCACCTGACGCCCGGCGGGCTCGACGAGTTCGTCGACAGGGTGGTGCCGCTGCTGCAGGAACGGGGCGTGTTCCGCACCGAGTACACCGGCAGGACGCTGCGCGACCACCTCGGCATCGGAGGTCCCCGATGATCCATCTGGCTGCCGCGCTCGACGGCGCGGGCTGGCATCCCGCCGCGTGGCGCGAGCCGACCGCCAGGCCGAACGCGCTGCTGTCCGCCCGGTACTGGGCGGGGCTCGTCGCCGAGGCCGAGCGGGGGCTGCTCGACTTCGTGACGATCGAGGACGCGTTCAGCCTGCAGTCGACGCTGCTCGACGGGCCGGACGAGCGGACCGACCAGGTGCGTGGGCGGCTCGACGCCGTCCTGCTCGCGGCCAGGCTCGCGCCGCTGACCAGCAGGATCGGCCTGGTTCCCACGGCGACGACCACGCACACCGAGCCCTTCCACGTGGCCGTCGGCATCGCCACGCTCGATCACGTGAGCAAGGGCAGGGCGGGCTGGCGGGCGCAGATCTCGGCCCGCGCCACCGAGGCCCGGCACTTCGGGCGCAGGGAGCTGCCTTCGCTCGGCGAGGGTCCGCTGCGCGACTTCGCGGGCCTGGAGGGGGACGACAGGGTCAGCGCCCTGCGGGAGGAGACCGTCAGAGACCTGTTCGAGGAGGCGGGCGACGCGGTCGAGGTGGCCAGGCGGCTGTGGGACAGCTGGGAGGACGACGCGGAGATCCGCGATCCGGCCACCGGGCGGTTCATCGATCGCGACAAGCTGCACTACATCGACTTCGAGGGGCGCTTCTTCGCGGTGAAGGGACCGTCCATCACGCCCCGCCCGCCGCAGGGCCAGCCGGTGGTGACGGCGCTGGCGCACTCGGCCATCCCGTACGCGTTCGCGGCTGAGCACGCCGACGTCGTCTACGTGACGCCGCACTCGCGGCAGGACGCGGCCGGCATCGTCGCCGAGCTGCCCGCCAGGGTGAAGGTCTTCGCCGACCTCGTGGTCTTCCTCGGCAGGGACGCGGCCGAGCGCAAGCAGCGGCTCGACGAGCTCGACGGCGGCGAGCTGGTCTCCGACGCCAAGATCTTCACCGGCACTCCCGAGGAGCTGGCCGACCTGCTGCTGTATTGGCACGAGGCGGGCATCCAGGGCTTCAGGCTGCGGCCTGGAGCGCTGCCGTACGACCTGAAGGCGATCACGCGGGGGCTGACCTCGGCGTTGCGGCGAAGGGGCGCGTTCAGGGACCGGTACGAGGCGGACACGCTGCGCGGGCTGCTCGGCCTCCCTCGCCCCACCAGCCGCTACGGGAAGGCATCATGAAATTTCTTGCCATCACGTTGATTGTTCACAATGACGAGCGATCGCCCACCGAACGTTTCAGGGAGGTCGTCGACAACGCGGTGCTCGCCGAGGAACTGGGCTTCGACGGGTTCGGCGTGGGGGAGCGGCACGAGCGGCCGTTCATCTCCTCGTCCCCGCCGGTGGTGCTCAGCCACATCGCCGCCCGCACCACGCGCATCAGGCTGTTCACCGCCGTCACCACGCTCAGCCTGCTCGACCCCGTCCGCGCGTACGAGGACTACGCCACCCTCGACCACCTGTCGGGCGGCAGGCTCGAACTGATCATCGGCAAGGGCAACGGGGCCGCACAGGCCCAGCTCTTCCACGTCACGCCCGACGACCAGTGGGAACGCAACCGCGAGGGCTACGAGCTCTTCCGCCGGCTCTGGCGCGAGGACAAGGTCACGTGGGAGGGCAGGTTCCGTCCCTCGCTGACCGACGCGGAGACCTGGCCGCGCCCGCTCCAGCGGCCGATCAGGATCTGGCACGGCAGTGCCACCAGCAAGGAGTCGGTCGACCTCGCGGCCTTCTACGGCGACCCGCTCTTCTCCGCGAACGTCACCAACCCCGTCGAACCCTACGCCGAGCTGATCGAGCACTACCGCGAGCGCTGGGCCGCCTACGGCCACGACCCCGCCGACGCCCTCGTCGGAGCCGGTACGGCGGGCTACTACGCGGCCCGCACCTCCCAGGAGGCGCTCGAGACCTACCGGCCGATCTTCGAGGCGAGGATCGCGCTGTTCAGGAAGGTGGGCGTGGACCCCGTCTTCCACACCCTCGAAGACGCCGTCGAGCGCGGCTCCATCCTCGTGGGCAGCCCGCAGCAGATCGTCGACAAGGTCCTGCGCTATCACGAGCGCTTCGGCCACGAGGTCATGCACCTGCACGCCGACGCCGACGGGCTCACCTCCGCGCAGCATCGCGCCGCGCTGGAGCTGTTCCAGTCGGAGATCGCGCCCGTGCTGCGCAAGGAGATCCCCAGTCGCCCGTTCCCGGAGGTGGCCGTATGACGTCGCTGTCCATCCTCGACCTCGCGCCCATCTCCTCCGGCGGTACGGCGGGCCAGGCGCTGCGCAACACCATCGACCTGGCGGTGCGCGCCGAGCAGTACGGCTACCGCAGGTACTGGCTGGCCGAGCACCACTTCGCGGCGGGAGTGGCCAGCTCGGCGCCCGCCGTGCTGATCGCGCTGGTGGCGGCGGCGACGTCGCGGATCAGGGTGGGGTCTGGCGCCGTGCAACTCGGGCACCAGACGCCGCTGTCGGTGGTGGAGCAGTTCGGCCTGATCGACGCGCTGTACCCGGGACGGATCGACCTGGGCATCGGCCGGTCCGGTCAGCGCAGGGCCGAGCTCGCCACCGCAGGGGCGCACCCCATCCCCGCCGCCGGCGCTGTTCAGGAGCCCGGTGATGCCGGGGGACCGGCAGGCGCGTCCGGCGGGGCGAGGGTGGTCGACGGATTGCTCATCCCCGAGCCGTTCGACTGGTCGGTGCTGGCCAGGCATCCTCAGCTCGCCCTCCAGGCCGCTCTCCTGCAGCAGCCCGGCGCCACCACGCCCGACTTCGCCGAGCAGATCGACCAGGTGCTGGCCTTCCTGCGCGGGACCCACAGGGCGCGAGCCGTACCGGGGACGGGGGCCGAGGTGGAGCTGTGGATCCTCGGCAGCAGCGGCGGCCAGAGCGCGCGGGTGGCGGGCGAGCGCGGCCTGCCGTTCGCCGCGAACTACCACGTGAGCCCCAGTTCGGTGCTGGAGGCGGTCGAGGGCTACAGGAAGGCGTTCCAGCCGTCCGAGGTGCTCGACGAGCCCTACGTGATCGTGTCGGCGGACGCCGTGGTCGCGGAGGACGCGACGACGGCGAGGGAACTGGCCGGGCCGTACGGGCTGTGGGTGCGCAGCATCCGGACGGGCCAGGGCGCGATCCCCTATCCGAGCCCAGCGGAGGCGGACGCGCACGTCTGGACGGACAGTGACAGGGCCCTGGTCCAGGACAGGATCGACACGCAGTTGGTCGGCGACCCCGACACCGTGGCGGAACGCCTGAGGACCTTGCAGCGGGTGACCGCCGCCGACGAGCTCTTGGTCACGACCATCACCCACGCCCACGCCGACCGGGTGCGCTCCTACGAGCTGCTGGCGAAGGCATGGGCCGATCTCGCCCGATCAACCGACATAAGCTATAAATTCCCTTCTTAAGCCGTCTGAAAAATCTGGAGACGCCCGTGCCCCTCAGCCGCCTGACGGTCTATCCCCTGGGCAGCATGAGCATCACGACCTTCGTCGGGATCATGCTGCTCGTCCAGTGGCCCGAGGGAGACCCGGACAAGGCGCGCGAGGTGGCGGCCGTGTGGCGGCGCATCGCCACACGGGTGGACTCCAGCCTGCGCGACCTGGACGAGGTCGCCGAAGCGGTGTGGAAGACGAACTCGGGCGCCGGCGTCGACGCGTTCGAGGACTACTGGAAGGACCGGCTCAAGCCGTACCCTCCGCAGGTCTCCGCGTACGTGCGCGGCCTGGCCAAGGTGTGCGACGACTACGCCGACGTGCTGGACGACACCCAGCGCAAGATCCTGCAGATGGCGATCATCTCCTACCTGGAGATGCTGATGTTCATGGCGTGGCCGGAGATCGGCGCCATGACCAACTGGATCGCGCGCAGGGCCATGCGCAGGGTGCAGGCCAAGCTCCTGCTCAGGCTGGGCGAGTACGTCTCGGGCAGCCTCTTCTACGCGATCGCCGACCAGGTGATCGTGGACGGCGTCAAGCTCAGCTTCGGCGACGACATCGGCTCGCTGTCGGACAACCTCACCGCCATGGGCAAGAACTTCGCCGCGGCCCTGGTCTTCTACAGCGTGGATCCCGCCAACTTCAAGCGCGTGGAGAAGATCCTTCCCAAGAACGCGGACCTCAACAAGTACGTGGTGTTCCTGGCCGGATCCAGTGTCTTCACCGTGACGGCGAACGCTCTGAACCGGCCGGGCGACATCCTCGACGACCCGGCCAGCCTGCTGCCGACCTGGCAGCAGATGATCAGCAAGCTCCTGGTCGGCGCGGGGCAGCTGGGCAAGGGCTGGAGCCGTTAGAGGCTGTCGTAGAAGCGTCTGGCGTCCTCGAGATACGGGGTCATGGTCTCGCCGACCGTCTCCGACAGCCTGGTGGCGGCGTCGGCCGCGGCGGTGCTCGCGGCTTCGAGGACCGCCTCGGCCAGCGCCTCCGAGCCCAGCTTCATGGCGCGAGGATCGATGGTCAGCCCCGACAGGGCGCCGCCCGGTCTGACCTCCGCGCGGACCATCCCTTCGGCGGCCTCCCCGTGGCCGCGGACGTCTGCCATGCGCTCGCGCGCCTCCTGCAGGGGGCGCATCTCCTCGGCGAAGTCGGCCAGCAGCCTGCGAACCTCGGCGTCGATGGTGGGTTCGGACAAGGGATCTCCGATCAGGGCTTGTAGGTGGGCGGGGCTGGGATCTTGGGCGTGGCCTGGATCGTGGCCCACGTCGCCATGTCGAGTGCCGCCGTCGTCAGGCGCAGGCGGGCGGAGATCTCGGGATAGGCCGCTCGCAGCGCCTCGATGTAGGTGGCGGCGTCGGCGGCGTGCTTGACGTAGTCGTTCTTGAACTTCACCCCCCTTTCGTCGTCGCCCGCGAAATCGCCGATGGCGGCCATGTCGGCGAGGGCGGCCGCGAGGTCGGTGCCGAAGAGCCGGTGCTCGTCGTCGAACGCCTTGGCGGCGGTGCCGAAGGACGAGGTGTGGGCGTCGGTGGTGGGCGGCTGTCCCCCGGGCCGCGGCCCGGGGGAGTCGGGGTCCTTCGGAGGCATGTGAGCCTTTCTCGATCAGCGGTCAGGCGGCGGTGGGCGTGTAGGCGGAGGCGTCGCCTGAGACGACCGTACTGGGACGTCCGTCCACGCCGACGGGCACCTCCCCCGCGATCGTGACCCTGTGCAGCCGGCGGCGCTGGCCGCCGAAGTCGTGCACCACCCTGTGCTGGGTCGCCCTGTTGTCCCAGACGGCCACGTCGCCCGGCGACCAGCGCCAGCGCACGGTGTTCTCCACCTGCGTCACCCGGTCCTGGATGAGCGCGATCACCGAGGCGGAGACGTCCCGCGGCAGCCCCACGAGGTGCTTGGCGAAGTCGCCGAGCAGGATCGAGCGCTCGCCCGTCTCGGGGTGCACGCGGACCACGGGGTGCTCGCTCTCGTAGACGGTGGAGGCGAACACCTCGGCGTACTTCCTGGCCTTCGACGGGTCGTCGGCGGTCGCGATGCGCACGTAGTCGTGGACGTTGGTGTGGACCGCCCGCAGCCCGTTCAGCAGCGTCCTGAGGTCGGAGGGCAGGTTCTCGTAGGCGGCGACCGTGTTGGCCCACAGGGTGTCGCCGCCCGCCGCGGGCACGTCGACGGCACGCAGCACCGAGGCCGTCGGCGGCCGGTCGATGAAGGTCACGTCGGTGTGCCAGCGGTCGACCTTGTGGCCGTTGCTGTAGTCGAGATCCAGGATGTTGCCGTGCCCGTTGAGCGAGGGCACGGTCGGGTGGGCGGTGGTGAGCGGGCCCAGCAGGGCGGCGAAGGCCACCTGGGCGGCCTCGTCGAGGTGGTGCTGGCCGCGGAAGAAGATCACCTTGTGCGCCAGCAGGGCGAGCCTGAGCTCGGCGACGAGATCGGCGGCGAGGTCGCCGCCGAGCCGTACGCCGGAGACCTCGGCGCCGATGGTCCCTGAGACGCGGGTGATGACCGGTGCGGGCATGTCGTGATCCTCCCGTTGACAGCAATTCCTGTATTACCTACTTTTTTAATAGGTTAATCGCTCGGTGACAAGCCATCGCGAAAGGACATCGTTGAACCTTCTCAAGGGCGCGTTGCCCCTCCTCGCCGCCGCCGCCCTTGCCGCGTGCGGATCGACCCAGCAGACCACCACTCCAACGCAAGCCGACGGCGGCACCCTGACCTGGGCGATCGAGACCCAGCCGATCACGTTCAACCCGCACCAGTGGGCGCAGAACAAGGTCAGGCTCCTGGTCTTCAACCAGTTCGACCCGCTGATCACGCGCGACGGATCGGGGAAGTTCGTGCCGTGGCTCGCCAAGGCATGGAAGGCGGACGGGCTCACCTACACCTTCGACCTGCGTGACGACGTGACCTTCCACGACGGCACCCCCTTCGACGCCGCCGCGGTCAAGGCCAACCTCGACCAGTTCGCCGAGCCCGGCTACAACCCGGCCGTCAAGGCCATCCAGCTGCGCGCCTTCGACAGGGCGGAGGTGGTCTCACCCCACACCGTGAAGATCACCCTGAAGGAGCCCGACGCGCTCTTCCTCGACTTCCTCGCCTCGCCCTACGGCGGGCAGGTCTCGCCCGCCTCGCTCAAGGCGGCCAAGGACCTCAAGGCCGGCGGCCCCGACCTGGTCGGAACCGGCCCCTTCATCCTCGACAGGTTCACCCCTGGACAGGAGATCCACTACCGACGCAACCCCGCCTACTTCAAGGGCGCGGCGAGCCTGCGCGAGGTGACCTACCGCATCCTGCCCGAGGCCGCCGTCAGAGTGGGCGCGCTCACCTCGGGACAGGTACAGGTCATCGAAGGCGTGCCCGCCACCGAGCTCAACCTGATCAAGCAGGATCCCGGGCTGACCGTGCGGACGGCCCTCAACTCCGGCACCGCCTTCTCCTACTACTTCAACACCTCGCACGCCCCCTTCGACGACCAGCGCGTACGGCAGGCCTTCCGCGAAGCCGTGAACCTGGACGCCGTCCTGACCTCCGTCTACCAGGGCACCGCCACCAGGGCGTGGAGCATCGTCGGCAGGACGAGCCCGTTCTACGACGCCAGCCTGGAGAAGACCTACGGCGGCGACGCCGCCAAGGCCAACGCCCTGCTCGACGAGGCGGGCTGGAAGCAGCGGGACGCCGAAGGATTCAGGGTGAAGGACGGCAGGCGGCTCACCGTGCGGACCGTCGCCGCCGCCCCCTTCGTCAGGGATCGCCGCGACATCCTGGCGCAGGCCGTACAGGCGCAGGTCAAGCAGACCGCGGGCATCGACTTCCAGGTCAGGATCGTCGACCAGGGGAGCGCGCAGAAGGCCGTCGACGAGGACCAGTACGAGGTCTTCGAGAACTCCCGCGGCGACTCCGACGCTGGCGCCGCGCTCAACCTCATCCTGCCGGCCAAGGGCGCGATCAACCGCACCCGCTACTCCGATCCCGAGGTGGACGCGTGGCTGGCCAAGGCCTCGGCCACCTCCGACCAGGCCGAGCGCGCCGCGCTGTACGCCAAGGTGCAGCAGCGGGTGGTCGCGGAGAAGGCGATCGTCTTCCCGATCTACGTGCCTGCCGACCAGATCGCCGCGAGCAAGGGCGTGACAGGGCTCGGCTTCGATCCGGTCTCCGGCACCCCGAAGAGCGCCTACGACGTGCGGATCGGCACGTGAGACGGCTGCTCAGCGGCCTGGCCGTGCTCTGGGCCGCGGCGACCGCCGCCTACCTGGCGCTGCTGGTGGCACCCGGCGACGTCGTGGACATCCTGGTCGGCGACGGCGCCGACACCCCGCAGATCAGGGCCGAGATCAGCCGCGAGTGGGGGCTCGACCGGCCCGAGATCGTGCAGTACGTCGCCTACCTCGGCAGGCTCGTCCAGGGCGATCTCGGCCGCTCCTACCTGCTCCACCGAGACGTCGGCGCGGTCCTGGCCGACCAGCTGGGGCCGACCGTGGAGCTGATGCTCGCCGCGGGCGGCGTGGGCGTGACGCTCGCCGTGCTCGTCGCCGTCGCCACCGCCGGCAGGGGCAGGTGGATCCGCTCGGCCGTCGCCGCCTTCCAGCTGGTGTCGGTGTCGGTGCCGCCGTTCCTCATCGGCATCCTGCTGCTGTTCGTCTTCTCCTTCTCCCTCGGCTGGTTCCCCGTGTCGGGCGCGAAGGACGCCTCCGCGCTCGTGCTGCCCGCGCTCACGCTCGGCCTGCCGATCGCGGGAGTGCTCGGCCAGGTGCTGAGAGAGGGCCTCGAACGGGCGCTGGAGCAGCCGTTCGCGGTGACCGCGAGAGCGCGGGGCCTGACCGAGCGGGCGCTGGTCGTCAGGCACGCGCTCAGGCACGCGCTGCTCCCCGCCGTCACGCTCGCCGGCTGGCTCACCGGCGGGCTGCTCGGCGGCGCGATCATCACCGAGGCGCTGTACGGCAGGCCGGGCCTCGGCCAGGTCACGCTGAACGCCGTCACCGGACAGGACCTGCCCGTCGTCATGGCGGTCGTCGTGCTCTCAGCCGCCGTCTACGTCGCGATCAGCACGCTGCTCGACCTGGCCTACCGGCTGATCGACCCCAGGCTGAGGAGCGCGTGATGGCCAGAGCGTTCCTCGTGCTGCTCGCGGTGGCCGTCGCCGTGCCGGGCCTGCTGGCCGGCGCGGACCCGCTGACCGCCGACCCGCTGAACGCCCTGACCCCACCAGGCGCCGGGCACTGGTTCGGCAGCGACCACCTCGGGAGGGACATCCTGTCCAGGGTCGTGTACGGCGCGCGCCACTCCCTCAGCATCGGCGTCGCCGCCACGGGCATCGCGGTGGCGGCGGGCGTGCTGCTCGGCCTGACGGCCGGCCTGTCGCCCCGGTGGGCCGACGAGGCGCTCGCCCGCTCCTTCGATGTGCTGTCCACGCTCCCCGAGCTGCTGTTCGCTCTGCTCATCATCGCGATCATCGGCCCGGGGACCGGCAACGTGATCTTCGCGATCGCCGTCGCCCAGATCCCGAACTACGCCCGCGTCATCCGCGCGCAGACCTTCGTCGTCAGGCGCGCCGGCTACGTCGAGCAGGCCGTCACCTTCGGCAGGCCCCGCCTGGCGATCGTCGCAGGGCACGTGCTGCCCAACGTGCTCGCGCCCATCCCCGTGCTGGCCACCATCGGCCTCGGCACGGCCGTCATCGCCGCCTCCGGGCTCAGCTTCCTCGGCATGGGGCCCCAGCCGCCCGCCGCCGAGTGGGGCGCGATGCTGTCCGAGGCCCGCAACTACCTGCGCGTCGCCTGGTGGGAGGCGTTCTTCCCCGGAGCGGCGATCACCCTGACCGTCGTCTGCCTGACCGTGATCGGCCGGCGCCTGCAGCGCCGCTTCGAAGGGAGGACCCCGTGAGTCTGGTCAACGTCAAGGGCCTGCGCGTCAGCTTCGACGGCGACGAGGTCGTGCACGACGTCTCGCTGTCGATCGCGCCCGGCGAGTGCGTGGCCATCGTGGGCGAGTCGGGCTCGGGAAAGAGCGTCACCGCGCGGTCGCTGCTGGGACTGGCCGGCCCCGGCGCCACGGTCGAGGCCGACCTCTTCGAGATCGGCGGCAGGGACGCGCTCGCGTTCGGCCCCCGGGAGTGGCGGCGGCTGCGCGGCCGCTTCGCCGGGCTCGTGCTGCAGGACGCGCTCGTCTCGCTCGACCCGCTGCGCACGGTCGGGGCGGAGGTGGCCGAGGTGCTCAGGGTCCACGACGTCGTGCCGCGCGCCCGCCGTAGCGAGCGGGTGCTGGACCTGCTGGAGCGGGTCGGCGTCCCCGACGCTGCCGCGAGGATCGGGCAGCGCCCGCACCAGCTGTCGGGCGGGCTGCGCCAGCGGGTGCTGATCGCCTCCGCCATCGCCGCCGAACCCGCTCTGATCATCGCCGACGAGCCGACCACCGCGCTCGACGTCACCGTCCAGGCGCAGATCCTGCGCCTGCTCGCCGAGCGCAAGGCCGCGGGCACCGCGCTGCTGCTCATCAGCCACGACCTGGCCGTCGTCTCCTCCATCGCCGACCGTGTCCTGGTCATGAAGGACGGTCGCCTGGCCGGCGAAGGGGCCGACCTCGCCCCGCCCCCGCACACCGTCAGCCGTCCCGCCCCCGACTACGCCACCCCCGTCCTGACCGCCTCGAACCTGTCCCTGCGGTACGGCTCCCGCCAGGCTCTCGACGACGTCTCCCTCACCCTGCACAGGGGCGAGACCCTCGGCGTCGTCGGCGAGTCGGGCTCGGGCAAGACCACGCTCGCCAGGCTCCTGCTCGGCCTGGCCGAACCCGCAACCGGGCGGATCGACCTGCACGGGCGGCAGTGGAGCCACCTGCCCGAACGCGTGAGACGTCCGTGGCGCTCGATGATCCAGATCGTCTCCCAGAGCCCCCTCGACTCCTTCGACCCCCGCCACACCGTCGGAAGGCTCGTGGCCGAACCCCTCGCGAACTCGCCCAGGCCCGTGCGCAGGGCCAGGGCGCTCGAGCTGCTGGAGCGCGTCGGCCTGCCCGCCTCGGCCGCCGACCGGCACCCCCGGCAGCTGTCCGGCGGCCAGCGGCAGCGGGTCGCCATCGCGAGGGCACTGGCGGGCCGGCCCGACGTGCTCGTCTGCGACGAACCGGTCAGCGCCCTCGACGTCTCCATCCAGGCCCAGGTGCTCGACCTGCTCGCCGGCCTGCAGACCGAGTACGGCACCGCGATGGTCTTCATCTCCCACGACCTCGGCGTGGTCCACCGGCTGGCCGACAGGGTCATGGTCATGAAGGAAGGACAGGTGGTGGAGGAGGGAGAGGCCGACGCCGTGTTCCTCAGGCCGCGGCACCCCTACACCGAGGAACTGGTCGCGGCCGTGCCCGGACTGGCTATCGGCTGAACGCCGCGGCGCGGACGCCACGCCGTACGAGTGCGGGAAGGCACAGCGCGGTGCCGAACGCGCCGATCCACACCGCGGCCGACAGCCCGGCCAGCGCCGTGACGGCGGCGGCCAGCAGAGCGCCGAGCGACATCGCGCCCCAGATCAGGAAGCGGTGCACCGAGCCGACCCTGCCGAGCAGCTCGGCGGGGGCGGCCGTGTGCCGCACCGTCAGCGAGGTCGGGCCGAACGCCCCCTCGCCCACGCAGTGCACGATGCTGCCCGCCACCAGCCCGACGGCGCCCACCTGCGCGCCCAGGACCGGCATCGACAGCAGTCCCGCCACTGACAACGCCGCCGCGCCTACCAGCGTGCGCGGCGCCCCGAACCTGCGCACCAGCCGCGCCGAGGCGAGGTTGCCGATCGGGAAGCCGGCCGCGGCCGCGCCGAGCACCACGCCGATCCACTGCGGCGACAGGCCCAGCACGTCACGGCAGTAGAGCACCAGGCTCGTCTCCACCATCGACAGGAACAGCACGTAGGTCGTGCCGCACGAGATGATCGGCTCCAGCAGCGGGTGCCCGGCCACGAAGCGCAGGCCCTCCACGATGTCCCTGCGTAGCCAGCCGCGTTCACGGGCGGCCGCCTGCCGTACCGGCTCCCTGTGCCTGATCAGCGTCAGCGACAGCACCGAGGCGAGGAAACTGACCACGTTGGCGGCGATCGCGCCGACCACCCCGAGCGCGTGAATGAGCGGGCCCGCGACCATCGGGCCCACCGCGTTCGCCGCGGACTCCGACAGCGACAGGCGGGCGTTGCCGGTGTGCAGGCGCTCGCGGTCGTGGATCAGGGTGGGCAGATAGGAGGAGTAGGCCACCTGGAAGAACACCACGGCGCACCCGCTCAGCAGCACCAGCCCGAGCAGCAGCGGAAAGGTCAGCAGTCCGGCGGCGAGCAGCACCCACACCGCGCCGAACGCGACCGCCTGCACGCCGTCGCACACCAGCATCACCGTACGGCGCGGCAACCGGTCGACGATCGCCCCCGCGGGCAGGCCGAGCGGAAGGAAGGGAAGGAACAAGGCGAAAGGCAACAGAGCCGCCTGCGCGGGCGAGACCCCCAGCGCGGTCACGGCGACCAGCGGAAGCGCCAGCTTCATGAACTGGTCGCCGAACAAGGACAGCGACTGCCCGGCCCAGAGCAGGCCGAAGTCGCGGCGGACGTCATCCATACGTAGAAGCACGACGTCGTAGCCTGCTGCCCCGGTGGGCGGCCCGGCTGGCGGGATTCGGACGACGCGTTTACGAGGTCCGGAACCCGCTACCGAGCTCGGCCCTCGTGGGCAGGCCCTGCCAGTCGCTCGCGCTGGTCACCGCGGCGGCGCCGAGCATGGTGCCCCTGGCCAGCCGCTCCTGCGCAGTGAGCCCTTCGAGCACGGCGCTGAGGTAACCGGCGACGAACGCCTCTCCCGCGCCCATGGTGTCGACGACGGGCACGGACAGCGCGGGCGCGTCGTAGCGCACCCCGCCCGAGCGCACGCTGGCCCCCTTGGCGCCGCGCGTGACGACGACCTGCCTGTCGGCGGTGAGGGCGGGTTTGACCAGGTCGAGCTCGTCCTGCCTGACGAAGAGGATCGAACTCTTCCTGGCCAGCTCGCCCAGCACCTCCTCGGCCTCGCTCAGCGAAGGCCACAGGGCGGGCAGGTAGTCGACCGCCATCGACACGGGCACGCCCGCGGTCATGGCGGCGCCGACGGCGGTCTCGACGGCCTCGCGCGGGTCGAGGCCGAGCGCCGGGGTGACACCTGTGACATGCAGCAGTCGACAGGCGGCGATCCTGTCGATGGGAACGTTCCCCGGCGACAGCCGCGAGCCCGCCGACCTGGTGCGGTAATGGGTGAGGCGCGGGTCGTGACCGACTCTCGACTCCTTCAGCAGCAGCCCCGTGGGCGCGGTGCCGTCCTCGCGCATGTCCGTGACGTCGACGCCCTCGCCGCGCAGGACCGTGGTGATCCTGGCGCCCAGCTCGTCGGCCCCCACCTTGCCCAGGAAACTCACCTGATGACCCAGCCTGGCCAGCGCGATCGCCAGGGTGAGCTCCGGCCCTCCCACGTCGAGTCCGGCCTCGCTGTCGTGACGAACCCTGCCACTGGACACCACGCCGAGGGCTTCGCCCATCGTGTAGACGTCGATCATGTGACGAACACTACAGAGTTATGAATTTTCACATCAGAACCGCAGGTCGCAGCGATGCTGCCTTTATGATCAAAACTTTTTCCCCTCTTGAGTCAACCTTTTCCGATCCGGCCGCCTCTAAGTAAAGCGAGGGGGTCGGGCAATCCCGAGCTTGACCCCATCGACACATCGATACGGGGAGAGGAATCAGCACCCTCATGAAGAAGATCGCAGCAGGCCTCATCGCCGCCACCATGGGTGGCGCTCTGCTTGTCACCGGCGGTACCGCCGCCCAGGCTCGTACGGCCCTGGACGTTCAGATCCAGGACATCCAGCCTGACCCCGTCGTCGTCGCCAAGGGCGGCGAGACGACGGCCACGTTCTTCGTCGAGGCCACGAAGGGCGCCAAGGTCGAGCTCAGGGTCGAGCCCGTCGGCAACATGCGCACGTTCGCCGCCAAGAACGTCAGCGTCATCCCCAACGGCGACAACTGGAAGTTCACGGTCCCCTTCACCTCCGGTGACGAGGGCAACTGGCGCGCCATCGCCACGGCCTCCAAGGACAACGAGACCGACCGCGACAAGTCGACCTTCGAGGTCACCGTCAAGGGCGGCAAGGCCGACACCCGCATCACCAGCTTCAGGGCCAACCCTGACCCGGTGAAGAAGGGCCGCACCATCTGGTTCTCCGGCCGCCTGCAGGTGGACGACGAGGGCTGGGACGGCCTGCGCGGCGGCGAGGTCGAGATCTACTTCCGCGCCAGCGGCTCCAGCGGCTGGAAGTACGTCACCAGCACCGACAGCCGGTGGGGCGGCAAGTTCTCCGCCAAGACCCGCGCGTGGAAGAGCGGCACGTTCAAGGCCGTCTACGACGGTGACGACGACACCAACGGTTCGGAGAGCCGCACCGACTGGGTCCGCGTCTACAGCTGGCACCACTGAGCATCACTGAGCACCACCGGTGAGCACCACTGAGAAAGCCGGTTCGCGTTCGCGCGGACCGGCTTTTTCGCGTCGTCGATGTTTGTCGATCTCCGAACCGCGCATGGCCATGGACCACACAAAGGAGATCACCATGCTGTTCGACGTCCCCCCGGTCCATTTCGAGCGGTCCGCCCATCCGGCGGCGGAGCGGATGCTGCGCGAGGTCATCCCCTCCAGGCTGCCGGGCGGGCTCGCCCTCGTGGCCAAGGACTGCGGAAAGCCCGAGGCGCGCTGGGACCACGAGCGGCGCCGCATCGTCTACTGCTACGAACTGGCCACCACGATGGACGCGACGATGAAGGGCATCGCCGAGACCGAGGAGTCGGGCGACCCGGCCGCCACCACCGAAGGCGCGCTGACTGCCGTCCTGCACCAGCAGATGGGCCACGCCCTGATCGCGCTGAACGGGCTGGAGGCCTCCGACGCGCTGGCGGACCGCTTCGCCGCGCTGACCCTGGCCTCCGCCGTGCCCCGGCGGGTGGTCGCGGCGGCCCACGGCCACTACCTGACGGTGGCGGGACGGCCGGAGCGGAGCTTCGACTTCGAATGCCTGCTGTACGGCGCCGACCCGAAGGCGCACGCCCGCATCGCGTCCGCCGGATGGGTGCCCGCCGAGCGCGCCCCCGGATGCGCCCGCGAGTACGGACAGGCCAGGGAGAGCCTGGGCTCCTACCTGCGGTGAGTGTCCGCAGGGATGAGTGACCGCCGGGTGCGGGGGTACCGCCCACAGTATGGAGCAGTTGAAGGAGTTCGACCCTTTCGACATCTTCGACGCGGAGGCGGCCAGGCTCGACGGCTTGTTCGCCTCGCTCGACGAGGAAGGGTGGAACCGGCCGACCCGTTGTGAGGGCTGGTCGGCGCGCGACGTGCTCGCGCATCTGGCGGGCGAGGAGCTGTACAACCACGCCTGCCTCGACGGCGACCTGGACGGATTCTTCGCCATGGTCGAGCAGGAGGGCGTCAAGGGATTCGACCAGTTCAACGAGTGGTGCGTGCGTCGACGCCGCGACCTGCCCGTGGAACAGGTGCTGGAGGAGTGGCGGACCAAGAACGGGGAGACGCGCGAGCGGATGCGCGCGCTCGGGCGCGAGGGCGTCCTGCAGACGTCGGCGGGGCCCTACCCGGTGGATCTGCAGACCTTCCACTACGACTCCGAGTTCGCCACGCACGCCGACGACGTCGGCGCGCCCGTCTCCGAGGAGGAGCTCGACCAGCGGATCTGGTGGCGGCTGCAACTGGCCAGGCAGGTCCTGGCCGAGCAGGGCGCGAAGGTGCAGGTGGAGGTGATGGCCGATCACGTGTGGGTGTACGCCGGAGGCGCCAGCGCCAGCATGTCGTTCCCCGCGTTCGTCGAGGCCACGGTGGGCAGGACGAACCCCGACGACGAGCTCGACCCGGAGATCGCCAGGGCGCTGCGTTGCCTGGCGTGAGAGGAGCAGTAGAGGAGGCGGCCATGTGGCAGCGGCACCCTGATGGCACCGAGCCCGTCAGCGCGCGCAGCCCGCTACGGGCCAGAAAGATCATGTCTTCGATCGCGCTGCCGATCGCCCTCATGGGGACGATCGTCTTCGCGGTCCTCGCGGTGCGTTCCGGCCGGGAGGTCTGGTGGTGGGAGACCGCCATCGCCGCGGCGGTGACGCTGTTCGCCGCCATCGACCTGGGCGTGCTGCACTACCGGACGCGGCGCTGACCGTCCGGTTCACCTCCCGTCGCCCTGCCGAGGGCGGCGGCCAGTTCGGCGGCGGAGAAGGCGGGGAGCACGGCGGCCAGATGCCCGTCCGGCCTGACCAGATGGACGCTGTCGGCTTCCCCGCCGAGCACCGCCGGGTCCACGCCCAGGTCGGCCAGCGCGACCACCTCGACGGGCGCCACTCCCGCCACTTCCGCCGCGGCCGACACCGCGGCCGCCACCCTGTCCTTCCGCGTCACCAGCACGACGAAGCCCGCACCGAAGCGCTGCCGCAGCCGCCCACCCGCCACGCGCGCGTCCGGGCAGATCACGCCGGGCACCGGCGGCCGGGCGGCCCCCGGCTCGGCCGGCACCGGCACAGGGGAACGGGTGGTCAGCGGCGAGTCCACATACCAGTACGGCTCCGCCAGCTTCCCCGAGTCGATCGATCGGCGCGCCTCCGGATCGCCGACCGCCCGCTCCAGCACGCGCCTGCGCCACTCCCACTGCTCGGGGGTCTGCGGGACCAGGAACTCCATGGTCTTTCCTGTCACCGCCAGGTTGACCAGTGCGGCGGCCCGCCGTTCCAGCTCGTAGGAGTCCAGCAGCGCGGCGGGCGCGCCCCGCCGGACAAGGGCCAGCTTCCACGCGAGGTTCTCCGCGTCCTGCAGCCCGGAGTTCAGGCCGCGGGCCCCGAAAGGCGCGAACAGGTGCGCGGCGTCGCCCGCCACGAACACCCGCCCCCGCCCGAACGCCGACGCCACCCGTGAGTGGAAGCGATAGACGGTCAACCAGACGATCTCGTACGGCAGGCTGCCCGTGATCCGTCTGATCATCGCGTCGAGGTCGGCCGTACCCGGGTCGAAGCCCGGCGGCACCTGCCAGTCGATCCGCCACACCGAGTCGGGACACTGGTGGACGAGCACCTGCCGTCCCGGGTTCCACGGCGGGTCGAAGTAGAAGCGCCGCTCGCTGGGGAACGGCAGCGACGCCTTGATGTCGCAGATCAGGAACAGGTCGGCGAACGACCGTCCAGGAAAGTCGATTCCCGCCAGCCTGCGCACGGCACTGCGCGGGCCGTCCGCCCCCACCAGGTGCGTGCCGCGGACGGGACCGTCGCGGGTGAGGACCTCCACGCCGTCCCCGTCCTCGCGGTAGCCGATCACCGCGCTGCCGTACCTGAGGTCGACGAGCGGCTCGGCGGCGACGCGCGCGCACAGCAGCTCCTCCACCCGCGCCTGCGAGATGTTGATCCACGGCGGCACCGCCGCCCTGGGGAAGGTCACGGAGAACAGCTCGTGCTCGCGGAAGTAGGTCCGCCCGGTGGTCCAGGTGACGCCCTCGGCGACCATCGGGGCCGCGACCCCCACCCTGTCGAGGATGTCGAGCACGTCGCGCTGGAAGCAGATCGCCTTCGACCCCGACGGGTCGCGGCGCGCCGCCGCCTCCAGCACCACCGTCGGCACCCGCCATCCGGCCAGCAGCAGCGCCGTGGCCAGCCCGACGGGGCCGGCCCCCGCGATCACGACTGGAGCTGGTCCCATACCGCCCTGTCCCGTTCCGCCGTCCAGATGATGGGCCGTTCGACGCCGTCCAGCTCGTCCCAGAGCCTGGAGACGTTGAACGGCAGGCAGTGCTCGAAGATCGGCCACCCGCCGTAGCGCGGCTCCAGCGCGGCGTGGGCGGCCTCGAAGGCCTCCTTCAGCGTGCCCGTCCTCCGGTGGACCGCGCCGACCTCGCGCAGCATCACCTCCAGGAAGTCGCGGCTCTGCCCGATCGCCGCCCCGACCTCTCTCGTGACCGCCCCCCGACCGCCGATCAGCGTCTGCGCGCCGAGGGCGGCCACCCGGTCGAGCGTGGTCGTCGACCACTCGCGGTGAAAGGCGTCGCCGGTGTAGAGGGCCGCCTTCGCCTCGACCAGGTCGCCGGCGAACAGGATCCGCTCGTGCGGCAGCCACGCCACGATGTCGCCCTCGGTGTGGCCCCTGCCCAGATGCCGCAGCTCGAGGAACCTGCCGCGGCCCAGGTCGATCCTGAGCTCGTCGGTGAACGTGAGCGTCGGCCTGGTCAGGCCGGGGATCGAGCCAGGATCGGTGAACAGGCGCGGCATCCTGCCGTACTCCGACTCCCAGTCCTGCATGCCGCGCTCCTCGATGAGGAGCCTGGTGTTCTCGTGCGCGACGATCACGTCGGCGGCGAACGCCGACGCGCCCAGCACCCTCACCGCGTGGTAGTGCGACAGGACCAGGTACCGGATCGGCTTGTCGGTGAGCTCGCGCAGCCGTTCCAGCCAGCGAAGGGCGGCGGTCGGGGTGGCCATGGCCTCGAAGCAGACCAGGAAGTCGTCGGCCTCTATCGCGCCGACGTTCGGGTCGCCCTCGGCGGTGAGCGCGTAGACGCCGTCGCCGACGGTCTCCAGGGTCTGGGTCTTCTCGGTCAGGTCGGCGGATGAGGCGAACGCGCGCATACCCGGATCTCTACCCGCGTTCTGCCGTACGGCACGCACGGAGCGCGCCCGCCTCCTCCCCAGAGGACGGGCGCCGCCCGGGCCCCGCACCGCCTCGCTAGTTGATGTTGATCGTGAACGTCGAGGTCGTGTTCCTGATGTCGGTGTGGTTGTCGCTGAACCGCAGCCCGTTGAACGTCACCGACCCCACCGCGGGCCCCTGGTCGGGCTCCGGCAGCTCGTTCGCCCACAGCCCGAACCCTGACTTGGCGTCGAACGCGTCCCCGCTCTTGCGCGCTCCCGAGATCGAGATGTTCGTCAGCACCGTGTCCGTGATCGGGTTGACCGGCCGGCCGCCGATGTACTGGGTCTGGAACATGATCCCGGAGTACGTGGGATCCACGATGTCCACGTTGCTGATCCTGATCCCCTGGAACACCTTGGAAGCGGAGAACAGCCAGATCGCCGGGAACGTCTGGTTGCCCCAGAAGTGGCCGCCCGATCTGACGATCGAGATGTTCTCCAGCCGCGTCGGCGTGGTGCCGAAGCCGCGCATCGCGATGCCGAAGTCGAGCGAGCTGATCGTGGCTCCGGAGTAGGTGAGCATGTCGGCGATGTAGATGTTCCTGAAGACGTTGTCCGATCCGCCGTACACCGCGATGCCCGCGGCCCGCCAGGTGAGCGTGGCCGTCAGGTTCTCGTACACGTTGCCGGTCGTGTCGGCGTTGTGGATGTCGATCGCGTTGAACATCGCGAAGCTGTCATCGCCCGTGGTGCGCGCCTCGACGTTCCTGACCGTGTTGCCGGTGCTGCCGTTCGTCAGGTTGACGCCGTCGGCGAACGTGTCGCGGATCCGCGAGTTCGTGACGGTGACGTTGTGGATGTCGGTGCCCCACAGCATGCACATCTGGTGCTCCACCCAGATGCCGTCCATGGTGATGTTGGAGACGCCGGTCAGGTTGAAGACCTTGCCGGGCCCGTCGTTGCGTGAGGTGTAGTTGCCGAAGGAGGCGAACCCGCTGAAGGAGGAGCCGTTGGCCGAGCTCTGCACGTCGAACCCGACGTCGGTGTTCTCCTGCCCTGTGGGCGACAGGAACCTGGTGAACCAGGGCCCCGCGCCGGCGACCTTCACGGCCTTGCCGTACACCTGGAACTTCTGCGCCGTCGCGTAGTCGCCTGCGGGCAGGTACACGCCGACGAGGTTGGCGTCCTGGCGCACCTTGTCGAGCGCGTTCTGCACGTCCTGGTGGCTGAATCCCGCGGGTACGGCGTAGCGCGCCGGGTCGGGGTTGACGACGGGGACGGCCTGCTCCAGGTTGATGAAGTCGATCGCGAACGTGCCGCCGTTGGCCGCGTCCTTCTGCATTTTGATCTTGCTGTTGGCCGCGACGGTCGTGCCGAGCAGGATGTTGGCCTCGTCGTAGATGTGGCGCGGCGGGCCCGCGCCCGGCGAGTTGCTCGGGCTCGCCTCGGCGCCGTACAGCCACGCGTACTTCGAGGTCAGGTTGATCGCCTTGAGGAAGGTGTTGTCGACGTAGATGTTCAGGGTCGAGCTGGTGCCGTCCGGGATGGAGAAGCGGGTGACAAGCGTGTTGGCCGTCGCCTTGGTGGTGAACTCGACCGACGAGCCGGTCGAGTTGAGCGTGACCGCCCTACGGCCCGACGCCTCGCCGGCCAGGTCGCCGATCGTCCTGTTCGGGCCGACGATCTGCGCGCCGCCGCCGAGCGTGCCGTCCTCCGCCTCGTACATGTCGTACGGCAGGCTCGCGCCGCGCCCCACGAACAGCGGCTCCGTCGTGGTGTTGTTGGCCCGCTTGACCGGCAGCTCGTTGGCGTCGTCGGCGATGACGGTCCTGACCGTGTACTTGCCGTCGGCCGCCGTCCACGTGCCCAGGTTCACCGGGGCGGTCGTGGCGCCGGGGTTGATGACGCCGTTGTGGGCGCCGATGAGCGTCCGCACCACGGTGCCCGCCTCGTTGGCGACGGTCAGCGTGATGCCGTGGGCGCCCGAGGCGGAGGCCTGGTTGCCCTGGTTCTTGATCGCGACGGTGAAGGTCACGGTGTCGCCCCTGGCGGGGTTGCCGGGGGTCCAGCCGACGGGCGCGGCCACCAGGTCGGCGCTGTCCACGGGTCTGACGGTCAGCGAGGTGGGGTGGTTGTGGACGTTGTTGGTCTCGTCCTGCTCGATGACCGTGTCGGCCTCGTCGACCTTGGCCGACAGGGCGTACGTGCCTGCCGTACGGGTGCCGATGTTCGCCGAGACCGTGGCGGAGGCGTTCGCGGCGAGCGCGCCGACGGCTGCGGTGCCGACCTTGGTGGTGCCCAGGTACATGGTGACGTTCGTGGCGACCGACGACTGGGTGCCGGCGTTCTTGACGGTGGCCGACAGCGTGATGGCGTCGCTCTCCACAGGGGAGGCGGGGGAGATCGTCATGCCGGTGATCGTCAGGTCGGGGTTGGGCGCGGGGACGCCGATGACCTGGAACTCGGCGACCTGGCCGTTCGGCGCGCCGGTGTTGGAGGTGATGGACAGCCGCACGTCGGCGGCCCTGCCGCTGACGGGGATCGTCACCGTGTTGCCGCTGGACGGGTTGAACGTGTACGTCGCCGACGACACCAGGTTCGTGAAGGACGAGCCGCCCTGGTCCCGGCCGAGCACCTGGATCGTCTGGGTGCGCGTGCCCCACGCGCTGTCAGGGTTGAGCTTGAGCACGATCGAGCTGAGGTCGGCGTTCGAGCCGAGCTGCACGGTCAGCGTGTTCGGGTAGCCGCCGCCTTCCCAGTAGGTGGTGAGGCTGCCGTCGTTGGCGTTGGCCGGCGCGTAGATCCAGGTGGAGCCCGAGGCGGTGATCGGTTTGCCCTGGGCGAGGTTGCCGCCACCGCCGCCTGAGCCCGTGCGGGTCACGGTGTTGCCGGCGGCGGACTGGTTGCCTGCGGCGTCCTTGGCCTTGACGTAGTAGGAGACGGTGGCGCTCGCTGGCTGGTTATCCGTATAAGTCAGGACATTCCCTGTGACGCTGCCGCGAAGAGCGTTGTTGGCGTAGATGTTATAGCCGGTCACGCCCACGTTGTCGGTCGACGCCTGCCAGGTGAGCCTGATCTGCCCGGACGACGGTTCGGTGTAGGCCAGGTCGCCCGGCGCGGTCGGGGCCTGCGTGTCGGGACCCGTGACGGGGCCGTACACCTCGAACTCGCTCAGCTGCCCCGCCGGCCAGCCGGTGTTCGCGGTGAACGTCACCCGCACGTACCGGGTGCTGGTCTGCGGGATGTCGATGGTGGCCGTCGGGTTGAACGTGCGCGCCGCGGACGCGGCGAGCGTGGTGAAGCTCGAGCCGTTCGTGCTGCCCTGCACCGTCAGTGTCTGAGTACGGCTCGGCCAGCCGTTCGGCAGCTTGAGCACGACCTGGTCGACGGCGACCGCCGAGCCCAGGTCGACCTGGATCCACTGCGGGAAGGCGTTGTTCGCGCTCTCCCAGTAGGTCGCCTGATCGCCGTCGTTGGCGTTGCCCGCGGGATACACGTCGGTGTGGCTGCTCTCGGACATCTGCTTGCCCGCGGCCAGGTTGGGCCCCGCGGACCAGGCAGGGGTCGCGAGGCCGAGGACCGCCAGCGACAAGGCGGCGAGTAACGCGAGGGTGCGTCTCATAGGGCGGCCTTTCGTCATGGGGGGAGTGGCTGCACCATAAGATGACGAGCAGCTTTCTGCAATATTTCGACTGCATTTCGCAAAAGGATGACTCGCTTATGGGATCGGTCCCACGGGATGTCCGTGCTGATAGGCATGGATGGCGGAGGGTTCAGATCTCTTCATGGGAACGCAAGCGAAGCTGCAAGCACTTGCAATGACTTACACGGATCGGCGTATAGTTTGCGCATGACGCGACGACTGGCAGAGGTGGCCAAGAAGGTCGGGGTGAGCGAGGCCACCGTGAGCCGGGTGCTGAACGGCAAGCCCGGGGTCTCGGAGGCGACCCGCGAAGCCGTGCTGACCGCACTCGACGTGCTCGGCTACGAGCGTCCCACCCAGCTGCGCGGCGACCGCGCACGCCTGGTCGGCCTGGTCCTGCCCGAGCTGCAGAACCCCATCTTCCCCGCGTTCGCCGAGGTCGTCGGCGGCGCGCTGGCCCAGCAGGGTTTCACCAGCGTCCTGTGCACCAGGACCGTCGGCGGCGTCTCCGAGGCCGACTACGTCGACCTGCTGCTGCAACAGCAGGTGTCCGGCGTCGTCTTCGCCGGAGGTCTGTACGCCCAGGCCGACGCCTCGCACGAGCACTACGAGCTCATCCTCGAACGCAAACTCCCGACCGTGCTGGTCAACGCCGCCGTCGAGCACCTGGGCTTCCCCCAGGTCTCCTCCGACGACGCCGTCGCCGCCGAGATGGCGCTCGGCCATCTGCGCGCGCTCGGCCACGAACGCATCGGCATGGTGCTCGGGCCCAAGGACCACATGCCGTCCAGGCGCAAGCTCGAAGCGTTCCTGTCGCGGGGCGGCGACTACGACCTCGTCGAGTTCACGATGTTCTCGCTGGAGGGCGGCCACGCGGCCGCGACCAGGCTGGTGCGCAAGGGGGTCACGGGTGTCATCTGCGCCAGCGACCTGCTCGCGCTCGGCACGATCAGGGCGGCCAGGCGGGCGGGGCGCGACGTGCCCTCCGACCTGTCGGTGATCGGCTACGACGACTCGGCCCTGATGACCTGCACCGACCCGCCGCTCACCACGGTCCGCCAGCCGATCGACGCGATGGGCAGGGCCGCCGTCGACCTGCTCGTGGCGTTGATCGACAAGGCGGTGGTCCCGGCGGACGAGCTGCTGTTCGAACCCGAGCTGGTCGTGCGGGCCTCCACGGCCCGCGTCCAGTGACCCGGCCGACACCTCGTACACGCGCGGCCCGTCCGGCAGCCGTCAGCGCGTGATCACATCCGTCGTCAGGCCGGCACCGGGTGGGCTCCTGCCGTCCGCAGCGGCCTGAGCGCACGGGACCAGGCGATCACCTCGTCGAGCAGCTCGACCAGGGTCGGCTCCTGATGGGGGCCGGGGGCGAAGACTCCTGGCTGCGTCGGGTCGGTGATCTCGAAATCGGCGAACACCGAGAGCGCGACCTGGGTGCGCACGCTTGCGACCTTGAGCTCGGCCATGGTCAGGCGCAGGTGTTCGACCGCCCTGGTGCCGCCGTGGACGCCGTAACTGACGAATCCCGCCGACTTGTCGTGCCATTCGGCGAACAGGAAGTCGATCGCGTTCTTCAGTGAGGCGGGGACGGAGTGGTTGTACTCGGGCGTGACGAAGACGAACCCGTCGAAGGAGCCGATGGTCTCGGCCCACCTCGCGGTGTGCGCGTTGGCGTACTCGCCGAACAGCGCGGGCACCGGCTCGTCCAGCAGGGGCAGGCCGTACTCGGCCAGGTCGACCACCTCGAAACGCACGCCTTCGCGCGCGGTGGCGGCGTGCCTCTCGGCGATCTCGGCGACCCATCGGGCCACGGCCGCGCCCCTGCGGCGGGGGCGGGTGCTGCCGATGATGATGGCAATGCGGATCATCGTGTTGCTCCTCACGGCGCGGGTCATCGTGGACGGCCTCGGCGGCCCGTCCTGTGCGACACCAGGTAAAGTACAACGTGTATGGCAACAAGTAAAACGATGACTGTAAGAAAAGCGAGGAGACTCCAGTGACCAGGAACGACGCGGTGAAGGGACGGCCACGCGGCGGCCTTGCGGACAAGCGGCGCGCGATCCTCGCAGGCGCGCTGGCGGTGTTCGCGCGCGACGGCTACACCCGCGCGAGCATCGACGCGATCTCCGCGACGGCGGGCGTCTCCACGCGCACGATCTACAACCACTTCACCGACAAGGCCCAGCTGTTCCAGAGCGTCATCCAGGAGAGCGCCACTCTGGCCGCCGAGGCGCAGATCGCGATCATCGACCGCCATCTGGGCAAGGTCACCGATCTGGAGTCCGACCTGGTGGAGTTCGGGCGGGCCTTCGCCGCGCCGATGGCGGGCGAGCACGCCGAGCACTTCGCGCTGGTCCGCCAGATCCACGCGGAGGCCGGCCACATCCCGCCGGCCGCGATCGAGGCGTGGCAGGAGACGGGCCCGCGCAGGGTCCGCCACGCGCTCGCGGACCGCATGCGGCACCTGTCCGAACGGGGGTTGCTCAGGGCCGGTGATCCGGAGCGCGCCGCCCTCCACCTCATGGTGCTGATCTCGGCCCCGGGCACGTTCCGGGGGGTCATGGCGCCGACGGAGGAGGAGGTCGCCGAGACGGTCGCCTCCGGTGTCCACGCCTTCCTCCACGGCTACCACCCCTGACGGAACGCCCCCTTCGTCCAGGACGCCGAACACCGCGGGCCGGCCGAGCCGGCCCGGCTTGGCACCAAGACCGGCATCTCGCGGTCAATCGAGGGCTTCGCCCGATCTTTCCTGTTCAGTACGGCCGCTGCCCCACGCCGCACATCACGGACGGCGTCATTCAGTCGTTATATTTCAATACACTGTCAAAATATTGCAAGAATGTGTCGCTGCTGCTTATCGTGTGGACCTCCCCATCCCCATCAGAAGGGTCCAGACCGATGAGCAGCTCCCGCAGAGCACTCGGCCTGCTGATCGTCACCGGCCTCGGCCTGTCGGTCGCGGCCTGCGGTTCCACGGCCGAAAAGCCGGCGTCCGCGGCAAGCGGGGCGCCCCAGGCCGCGCCCGTCACGATCTCCGTCGGCTGCCAGCCGCCCAAGACCAACCCCCTGCAGCGCAAGGACTGGGACGACGACGTCGCCGCCTTCCAGAAGCTGCACCCGAACATCACGATCGACAGCAAGGACGGCTTCCCCTGCCACGACGTGAAGACCTACGACGCCAAGCTGGCGGGCGGCCAGATGGAGGACGTCTTCTACGGCTACTTCGGCGACGTGCAGACCGCGATCAGGGCGGGCCAGGCGGCTGACATCACCGCCTACGCCGACACGATCTCCACGCTCAAGGACATCGACCCCAGCGTGATGGCGGCATACACGGTCGACGGCAAGATTTACGGTGTTCCCCGCGGAAATTACAAGGTCGGTCTCGTCTACAACCGCAAGCTCTTCACGCAGGCAGGTCTCGACCCCAACACGCCACCCAAGACCTGGGCGGAGATCCGCGAGGCGGCCAAGAAGATCACCGCGCTCGGCCCCGGCCACATCGGCTACGGGGAGTACAGCGCGGGCAACACCGGCGGCTGGCACTTCACCCAGTCCATCTACGGCAGGGGCGGCTCCGTCGTCGACGAGACGGGCAAGAAGGCGGCCTTCAACACCCCTGAGGGCAAGGCGGTCCTGCAGAACCTCAAGGACATGCGCTGGACCGACAACAGCATGGGGACCAAGCAGCTCTACCAGTGGGACGACCTCATGCGCCTGATGGGCGCGGGCAAGATGGGCATGATCCTCGGCGCGCCCGACGTCATCACCGAACTGCACGACAACCGCAAGGCCGCATACGAGGACTTCGGGCTCGCGGCCTTCCCCGAGGCCACGGCCACACTGGGCGGTGGCGACGGCTACATGTTCAACCCCAAGGCCACTCCTGAGCAGATCAAGGCGGGTCTGCTGTGGCTGGACTACTACGTGCTGGCTCCCGGCAGGGGCCAGTTCGACTACGCGCGCCAGAAGGCGACGGGCAGGGCGGTCGGCCTTCCCGACAACAACGTCTGGGGTGACAGCCCGACCGGTCAGAAGCTGCTGGAGCTGCGCAAGACGAACGCCACGCTGCCGCTGGAGAACTTCTCCGCCTACGTGGACGGGATGGCGAAGGTGCCGCTCAAGCTCGAGCCGCCCATGAACCAGCAGATCTACCAGATCCTCGACACCCCGATGTCGGCCGTGCTCACCCGGCAGGACGCGGACATCGACAAGCTGCTCGCCGAGGCGGAGACCAAGGTCAACGACGTTCTGAGCAAGTCCACCAGCTGACCCCCGCCTCGCCCGTCCCGACCGCTCGCGCGGTCCGGGCAGCGCCAGGGTCCCCGCCGCCGTCACCGCCGGCGGGGACCCAGCAGCCATGATCCACAGGAGTGACCCCTTGAACGTAGCAAGCATGGGACGAAGGCCCCCGTCCAGAACGGGCAGGGCGGTGAAACGCAACCTCACCGCCTACGGCTTCCTGAGCGCCGCCCTGATCTGCTTCGCCGTCTTCTCGTGGTGGCCGATGATCCGCGAGGTTCTCCTGAGCCTCCAGGAGAACAACTTCGTCGACCCCCCGACGTGGGTCGGCCTCGACAACTTCGCGACGGTCATCGAGGACCCCGCCTTCGCCCAGGCCTGGATCAACACCGCCGCCTTCACCGGCCTGGCGCTGCTGATCGGCTACATCGTCCCCTTCACCGCGGCGATCGTCCTCAACGAGCTCCGCCACGCCAAGGCCTATCTGCGGTTCGTGGTCTACCTCCCGGTGATGCTGCCCCCGGCCGTGTCCGTGCTGCTGTTCAAGTGGTTCTACGACCCGGGCCCCGGCCTGTTCAACCAGATCCTCGGCTTCTTTCACCTGCCGCCGCTCGCGTGGCTCGACTCGACCGACACCGCGCTCATCTCCCTGGTCATCGTCTCCACCTGGATGAACCTCGGCAGCGGCACGCTCATCTACCTGGCGGCCCTGCAGACGATCCCGAGCGAGCTGTACGAGGCGGCGGAACTCGACGGCGCGGGCCTGTTCAAGCGCATCTGGCACGTCACCATTCCCCAGACCAAACTGATCCTCCTGGTGATGCTGCTGCTGCAGGTCATCGCGACCATGCAGGTGTTCATCGAGCCGTTCATGCTCACCGGCGGCGGGCCCGAGAACGCCACCGTGACCGTCGCGTACCTGATGTACCAGTACGCGTTCAACTTCGGGAACTTCGGCGGCGGTGGCGCGATGGGCCTGATGCTCATGATCGTGCTCATCGTCTTCTCCGCCGTGTACCTGCGCGTTTCGCGGGAGAGGTCATGATCGCCACCGCCGTACGGCACCGCAGGCCGAAGCCGCGCAGGCTCGCCGAGCGCCGCATCGAGACGCGGTTCCGCACCCTGGTGTCGCCGCACCAGCTCAACACCCGCAAAGGCCGGACGATCTACTGGATCGTGCTGGTGGCGATGGTCGCCGGCTTCACCGCGGTCTTCATGTTCCCGCTCTACTGGATGGTGACCGGCGGGCTCAAGACCCCGGAGGAACTCGACCAGATCCCGCCCACGCTGATCCCGCGGAACCCCAGCTTCGACGCCTACATTGAAGCGTGGAACCTGCTCGACCTCGGACTGCTGCTGAAGAACACCGCCCTCTACGCGGCGGGCGCCTGGCTGTTCACGCTGGCCGTCGACGTGGCCGCCGCCTACGCGCTGTCGAAGCTGCGCCCGATGTTCGGCAAGCTGATCACCGGGCTGATGCTGGCCACGCTGATGATCCCGCCGATGGTCCTGATCCTGCCCCTGTACGTGACTGTCGTCGACCTGGACCTGCTCAACACCCCGTGGGCGATCTGGCTGCCCGCGGCGGCCAACGGCTTCAACATCTTCCTGCTCAAGCGCTTCTTCGACTCCATCCCGAGAGAGCTCATCGAGGCGGCCGAGATGGACGGCGCGTCGCCCGTGCGGATCCTGTGGTCCATCGTGCTGCCGGTCTCGCGGCCCATCCTGGGCGTCGTGTCGATCTTCACCGTGGTCAACGTGTGGCGGGACTTCGTCTACCCGCTGCTCGTGCTGCCTGACACCGACCGCATGACGGTGAGCGTCGCCATCAACTCGCTGTCGCAGACCATGCCGACCAACGCGCTCACCGCGGCCCTGGTGATCGCCAGCATCCCGACGATCGTCATCTTCCTGTTCTTCCAACGGCACATCATGGCGGGCCTCACCGCCGGAAGCCTCAAGGGTTAGGAGCGCAATGTCCGACACGTGGTGGCGGGGCGCCGCGATCTACCAGGTCTACCTGCGCAGTTTCGCCGACGGGAACGGCGACGGCGTCGGCGACCTGGCCGGGCTGCGGGACCGCCTGCCGTACCTGAAGGACCTGGGGGTGAACGCGGTCTGGCTCAACCCCTGGTACCCGTCGCCCATGGCCGACGGCGGCTACGACGTGGCCGACTACCGCGACATCGAGCCGGTGTTCGGGACGCTGGGAGAGGCGGAGCGGTTCATCAGGGAGGCCCACGACCTGGGCATCAAGGTCATCATCGACGTCGTGCCGAACCACAGCTCCACCGCCAGCGCCTGGTTCCAGGAGGCCCTGCGGGACCGGTCGAAGCGCGACCGCTTCTGGTTCGGCGACGAGCCGAACGACTGGCGGTCGATCTTCGGCGGGCCCGCGTGGACCCAGGTGGAAGACGGCCAGTGGTACCTGCACCTGTTCGACCCTGGGCAGCCCGACTTCAACTGGGACAGCCCCGAGGTGCACCAGGAGTTCCACGACGTGCTGCGCTTCTGGTTCGACAGGGGCGTGGACGGCATCCGCATCGACTCCGCCGCGCTGCTGGTCAAGTCGGCGACCGCCTACGAGGACCTCGATGGCGTCCACGACATCTACCGCGGCTGGCGGCAGGTGGCCGACGAGTACGACGACCGGATCCTCGTCGGCGAGGTGTGGCTGCCCGACCAGGAGCGGTTCGCCCGCTACCTGCGGCCCGACGAGCTGCACACCGCGTTCAACTTCGACTTCCTCTCGTGCCCGTGGGAACCGGCGGCGCTGCGGGCCAGCATCGCGCTGACGCTGTCGACCCACGCCACCGTGGGCGCGCCGCCGACGTGGGTGCTGTCCAACCACGACGTCGCCCGCGTCGTCACCAGGTACGGCAGGACCGACACCTCGTGGGACCACGCGGCCCGCAGGGACGGCGCCCCCGCGGACCTGGACCTCGGCTACCGCAGGGCCAGGGCGGCCGCGCTGCTGGCGATGGCGCTGCCCGGCGGCGTCTACGTCTACCAGGGCGAGGAACTGGGCCTGCCCGAGGTCGACGACATCCCCGACCAGCTGCGTCAGGACCCCATATGGACCAGATCGGGGCACACCGTTCCAGGGCGGGACGGCTGCCGCGTGCCGCTGCCGTGGTCGGGTGACGCGCCGCCGTTCGGGTTCGGCCCCGGCGCGGGCGAGCCGTGGCTGCCGCAGCCGCCCGAGTGGAAGGAGCTCACGGCCGAGGCCCAGGCGGGCGACCCCCGGTCCATGTTCACCCTCTACCGCACCGCCCTCCACCTGCGCCGCGACCGGCTCGGCGACGGATCGCTGACGTGGCTGGACCTGGGGGACCATGTGCTGGCGTTCGCGCGGGACTCGGGGGTGGTGTGCGTGGTGAACCTGGGCCCCGACCCGGTACGGCTCCCGCCGCACTCGGCGATCCTTCTGGCCAGCGGCCCCACGTGTCACGACGGCCTGCTCCCTCGTGACACGGCGGTCTGGCTGGAGCCCTGACCCGAGGGCCCCACCCGGAGGACCGGCCCCTCCCTCCGGGTGGGGCCGGGGCTCCGGAAAGGCGAGGTCAGCGCACGGCCTTCAGATTGAGGATCCAGAGGTCGCGGCCGTCGGAGTCGCTCCACGCCAGCATCGTCCCCGGGTCGTTCTTGTCACCCAGGCTGACCGCCATCGACGGGTCGGCGGGGTCGAAAGTCGCCAGCGTCCCCGCCCGCAGATCCTTGATCACCTGTAGCCCGGCCCGCAAACGCAGCACCACGAACCGGTTCAGCACCGGCCCGTCCGACGTCGACCCGGGCAGTTCGACGACCGTCCCCGACCCGTCCGTCCTGCGCGCCAGCGTCATCCGCGAGATCGCGTTCCGTTCCACGCACCAGTCGGGCGAGCACTGCGCCACCCCCTGGCCGCCGGTCACGAACAGCCTCGAACGGCCCGTCTCCAGGTCCGTCAGCGTCCCCTTCGCCAGGTCGGCGGCCCACGGCCACTCCAGCAGCCGCAACCCGTCGCGCACCTTCTCCCTGCCCCCCTTGCCCGACAGCGGCCGCCGATAGATCGCCTTGTCGGTGTTCCAGAGCAGATGCCCGCCGCCCACCTGGAAATGGATCTCCGGAGGCGCCTGCCTGTCACCCTCCGCGGCGGTCGTCACGAGCCGGGGCTTGCCGCCCTTGACCGGCACCCGCCAGAACTGCGTCTCGACCGTGTCGTCCGCGCGCAGCCCGAGGGCGCTCCACACCACGAACCGCCCGTTGGTGGCGAACCACCGCACCTCGTCCCCCGTCGCCAGCTTGGCGAACCTGCCGATCCTGCCGGTGACGGCGTCGTAGACGTCCAGCCGTACGTCGTCGTAGCCGAGCCGTTCCTGCGCCAGCAGCACCACGCGGTGGTCGTCGATCGCGATCGCGGGCTGGTACACCAGCCCGTCGGCCGAGCGGGCGGGCAGCCGGGAGACGGCGCGCGGCCACACCTCCTGGGCCGCCATGGCGCGCCCGACTCTCGACGGCGCGGGACGGGCGGTGGCCGCGACGTGGTCGGCGGGCGCCGCCACCGTGGGCCTGACCAGCACGACCAGCCCGGTCACCGCGGCCAGCGCGAGGCCCGCGGCCGCCGCCGACCGCAGCCGCTTCGCCGTACGGCGGCGCCGCAGCCGCGACAGCCCCGACAGCAGGTCAGCGGGCTGGGCCGTCGCGGCCGCCGCTTCGAGGGTTCTGACCAGGTCGTCCTGCCTGAAGGCGACAGCCTGGTCGCGCACCCTGGACGACGGCAGGTCGAGGACGTGCGCGATCTCCTCGTTGGACAGCCCGCCATAGGAGCGGAGCACGATCACCGCTCTGGTCAGCGCGGGAAGCTCCGCCAGCTGCCGCCAGATGTCCGGGTCGCCGCCCTGCCTGGCGACGTCGGCCTCGGGGACGCCCTGCCCATGGCGGCGGCGCCGTCCCGTCACGAACAGGCGGGCCATCGTCGTGCCGACATAGGTGTCGGGATTTCCGGTCTTCGCGGCGTTCAGCCCTGCCAGCGCCTCCTGGGCCAGCGAGACGCCTTCGCGCTGATCGCCGGTGAGCACGAGGCCGTAACGCACGAACCCCATGCCCTTGATGAGGACGAAATCGGTGACGTCGCCCGGAGGACCCATCCAGCCACCTCCGTGGCCAGCATCTCAGGCGGATTCGCGGATGACCAGTTCGGTCGGCAGGATGACCGGATCGGCGGGACCGCCCTCGAACAGCCCGAGCAGCAGCCTCGTCATGGCCGCGGCCTGCTCGAAGATGTGGTGGCGGACCGTCGTCAGCGGCGGGTCGGTGTACTTGGCGGCCTCGATGTCGTCGAACCCGACCACGGCCACGTCGTCGGGCACCCTGCGCCCCGCGTGGCGCAGCGCCTGCAACGCGCCCACGGCCATGAGGTCGTTGCCGCAGAAGACGGCGTCGAGGCCGGGGTCGTCCTCCAGCAGCTGCCGCATCGCGATCGCGCCGGACTCGCGGGTGAAGTCGCCGATCGCGACGATCGAGCGCCGGTCGGAGTCGCGCAGCACGTTCCGATAGCCGGCCAGCCGGTCCAGCCCCGCGATCATGTCCTGCGGGCCCGCGATGGTGGCGATCCTGCGCCTGCCCGACTCCACCAGATGCCGTACGGCATCGGCCGCCCCGCCCACGTTGTCGTTGTCCACGAACGGGATGTCGATGGGGACGGCGGGCCTGCCGTAGGAGACGACAGGCACCCGCATGCGCGCGATCGCGGCGGGCAGCGGGTCGCCGCCGTGCATCGAGATGAGCATGACGCCGTCGACGTGGCCGCTGGCGATGTACCGCTCGATCCGCGCGTGGCTCTTGGCCGAGCTGGTCAGCATGAGCACGACCTGCTTGTCGGCCGCCTCCAGCTCCACACTGGCCGACCTGATGACGGTGGAGAACATCGGGTCCTCGGAGAACACCCTGGTCGGCGGCTCGGAGAAGACGAGGGCGATCGAGTCGGTCCGCTGCGTGACGAGGCTGCGCGCCGCCGAGTTGGGCACGTATCCGAGCTCGTCGACCGCGCGCAGCACCACGTCGCGGATGTGCGGGGCGACCGTCGCCTGCCCGTTGACCACCCGCGAGACCGTGGCACGCGACACTCCCGCCCTGGCGGCGACCGCCTCCAGCGTGGGGCGCTTCATCAAGACTCCTTGAGTGTGGAGATGCCCGTCTTCAGGCAGGGGAGGAAACGCGGCTGGATGCCGCATGCTGTGTACCGAACACCTGCGCGAGTGCTCACTGATCGTGCACGATGTGAGGCGTGGCGCAGACGGTGAAGCGGGCGTTCAAGTTCCGCTTCTATCCGACCCCCGGGCAGGCCGAGGAGCTTGCCCGGACGTTCGGCTGTGTCCGGCTGGTCTACAACAAGGCGCTGGCAGAGCGGACTCGCGCCTACAGGCAGGAGGGTCGGCGCGTCTCCTACGCGGAGTCCTCGGCCGCGTTGACGGAGTGGAAGCGCTCGGAGGGGCTGACGTTTCTCGCGGAGGTGTCGTGTGTGCCGTTGCAGCAGGCGTTGCGGCATCTGCAGGCGGCGTTCGCGAACTTCCTCGCCAAACGGGCCGGGTATCCGGTGTTCAAGTCGCGTAAGCGGTCGCGGTTGAGCGCTGAGTACACGCGTTCGGCCTTCCGGTGGTGGGATGGACAGCTCACTCTGGCCAAGATGGACGGCCCGCTGAACATCGTGTGGTCGCGTCCGCTTCCGGAGGGCGCGCAGCCGTCGACCGTCACGGTATCGAGGGATGCGGCGGGCCGCTGGTTCGTGTCCATCCTGTGCGAGGACCGGATCCGGCCCCTCGACCCGGTCGATGGCGCTGTGGGGGTGGATGCCGGGATCACGGCGCTGGTGACTCTGTCCACCGGAGAGAAGATCGTCAATCCGCGGCATGAGCGAGCCGCCCGCCGGAAGGTGGCCAAAGCCCAGCGGGGACTGGCCCGGAAGGAGAAGGGTTCGGCGAACCGGGCCAGGGCCAGGCTCCGGCTCGCCAGGGTGCACGCGCGTGTCGCCGACCGCAGGAATGATCATCTGCATCAGGTCAGTACCCGGCTCGTTCGCGAGAACCAAGTGATCGCCGTGGAAGACCTGGCCGTCCGCAACCTGATCAAGAATCGTTCGCTTGCCCGCGCGATCTCGGACGCGGGTTGGCGGGAGTTGCGCCGGATGCTGGAGTACAAGGCGGCCTGGTACGGGCGGGTACTGCTGGTCGTTGACCGTTGGTTTCCTTCCTCCAAGCTGTGTTCTGCCTGTGGGGCGAGCCAGCGGTCGATGCCGTTGACCGTGCGGGAGTGGGAGTGCGCGTGTGGCGTGGTCCATGACCGGGACGTGAACGCGGCAAGAAACATCCTCGCCGCCGGGCTGGCGGAGAGGTGAAACGCCTGTGGAGCTGGTGTAAGACCTCAAAGGGAGCTCTTTCCTGGCGGGGCGGCCGGCGGTGAAGCAGGAACCCTCACGGGTGACCGTGGGAATCGCCCTCGTTGACGAGGGAGAGGATGTCAACCTTTGACGCTTCCGGCCAGGAGCCCGCGGACGAAGTAGCGCTGCATCGACACAAAGACCACGAGAGGAATGATGACAGACACGAACGCCCCGGCGGTGAGGCGCTGCCACTCGTTGCCCTTGGTCCCGGCCATCTGGGCCAGCCGTACGGTCATCGGCGCGCTCTCCGCCGTGCCGCCTCCGAAGATCAGTCCCACGAGCAGGTCGTTCCACACCCACAGGAACTGGAAGATCGCGAAGGTGGCTAGCGCGGGCGCCACCAGCGGCAGCACGATCCTGCGGAAGATCGTGCCGTGGGTGGCGCCGTCGACCCTCGCCGCCTCCATGAGCTCGTGCGGCAGCTCGGACATGAAGTTGTGCAGCAGGAAGATGCCGAGCGGCAGCGCGAAGCAGGTGTGGGCGAACCACACCTGGACGAACCTGCCCGTGCCCTCCAGGTTCCACGCGGGCGTGAGCTGCACGCCGAACACCTCGACGCCCTCGGAGAAGAACGACAGCAGCGGCACCAGCGCCATCTGCAGCGGCACGACCTGGAGGGCGAAGATCCCGATGTAGATCCAGTCGCGGCCTCTGAACGGCAGCCAGGCCAGCGCGTAGGCCGCGAAGGAGGCGAAGGCCAGCGGGAACAGCACGGAGGGCACCGTGATGACGATCGAGTTGAGCAGGAAGCTCGCCAGCTGCCCCGAGGAGGAGGACGTGCCGAACAGCACCTCCTGGTAGTTCTCCAGCGTCAGGGTGGGCGCGGAGAAGAACGTCCACCAGCCGGACGTCTTGATCTGGTCCTCGGGCCTGAAGGACGACAGCAGCAGGCCGAAGGTCGGCGTCGTCCAGAGCAGCGCGATCAGCAGCGCGACGAGGGAGGCCGTCCTGCTGGACAGGCCGGCGCGGACCCTGGCGGTCGGGGTCGTCATCGGATGGCCCTCCTGCTGCGGATCTGGTAGACGACGATCGGCGTGACCAGCACGAACAGGAACACCGCTAACGCGGCGCCCTTGCCGGTCTCGCCGTACCTGAAGGCCTGGTTGTACATCTCGTTGGCGATGACGCTGGTGTCGAACTGGCCGCCGGTCATGGTGCGCACGATGTCGAACAGCTTCAGCGTGCCGATCGACTGGGTGACCAGGACGACGATCACGGCGGGCCTGATCGACGGCAGCGTCACCCTGAAGAACATCTGCGCCGGGCCCGCGCCGTCGAGCTTGGCCGCCTCCACGATGTCGGAGGGGATGCCCTTGATCGCGGCCGACAGCACGACGGTGGCGAAGCCGGCCTGGATCCAGACCATCACCACGATGAGGAAGAGCGTGTTGAGCGGCGGGTCGAGCAGCCACTGCCTCGGCTCGCCACCGAGCCAGACCACGACCTGGTTGAGCAGGCCGATCTGGTCGACGCCCTCGGGCCGGTAGGCGTAGACGAACTTCCAGATGATGCCCGCGCCGACGAACGAGATGGCCATCGGCAGGAAGACGAGCGACTTGGCCAGCGACTCGAACCTGCTGCGGTCGACGAGCACCGCGTAGACCAGGCCGATCGCGGTCACCAGGAGCGGGACGAGCACCACCCAGATGAGGGTGTTGCGCAGCACCGTCACCGCCTCGGGCTGGGTGAACATCCACGCGTAGTTGTCCAGGCCGACGAAGGCGGTGCCGTCGCCGCTCATGAACGACAGCAGGGTGGTGCGGACGCCGGGGACGACCAGGCCGACGGCCAGCAGGACGAGAGCGGGGGCCAGCAGGATCGCGGCGTGCAGGCGGGCCTTCTGCCGCATCGGCGCCCTGTCGAGCAGGAGCAGGACCAGGCCGACGACCGCCAGGAACGCGACGACGCCGACGACCAGCTGGGTGAGTTTGGGCGACTCGGCGGCCAGATCGAAGTCCAGGTCCAAGGGTCCTCCTGGGGTTCCCCGCGCCGGGTGGGGCGTCGTCGGGGGGCGTGCGGGGCGACTCAGGGAGCGCGGGGCGGCCGTCCTCCCTGGAGGTACGGCGGGCGGCCGCCCGCCGTACCGGGGCAGATCAGGACTTGGGCCAGGAGGCGTCGATGAAGTCGAGCACCGTCTTGGTGTCCTTGCCGTTGATCCAGTCGGTCATGCCCTTCCAGAAGGTGCCCGACCCGACGGCGGCCGGCATGAGGTCCGAGCCGTCGAACCTGAACACGGTCGCCTCGTCACGCAGCATCTCCATCGACAGCTTGTCGATGGGGTTCTGCGCGTTGGCCAGGTCGACGCCCTTGTTCGCCGACACGTAGGTGCCCAGCTTCATCCTGGAGTTGGCGTGGTCGGGCGTGGCCAGGTAGCGCTGGAACGCCTGGACCTCGGGCCGGTCGGCGAAGGCCGCCACGAACTCGCCCGCGCCGAGCACCGGCTTCTTGGCGGGGTCGTTGCCCGGGAGGTAGAAGGCGAAGACGTCGCCGTCCTCCGCCACCTTGGTGCCCTCCGGCCAGAAGTTGGCGTAGAAGGAGGCCTGGCGGTGCATCGCGCACTTGCCCGTCGTGATCGGCACGCCTCCCTCCTGGAAGGCGGTGCTGGCGATCGACTTGACCGGGCCGTAGCCGCCGTTGACGTACTTGTCGTTCTTGAGGATCGCGCCGACCTTGTCGACCGCCGCGACGACCTTGGGATCGTTGAACTTCAGCTCGTGCGCGACCCACCTGTCGTACTCCTCGGGTCCGAGCTCGCGCAGGATGACGTCCTCGATCCAGTCGGTCGCCGGCCAGCCCGTCGCCTCACCCGACTCGATGCCCGCGCACCACGGCTTGACGCCGGTGGCCGCGATGGTGTCGCTGAGCTTCATCAGCTCGTCCCACGTCTTGGGGACCTGCCAGCCCTTCTCCTGGAAGGTCTTGGGGGAGTACCAGACGAACGACTTCACGCTGGCGCCCAGCGGAGCGGCGTAGAAGGTGCCGTCGACGGTGCCGTAGTTGATCCAGTCCTTGGACCAGCCCTGGTCGGCCAGCGTCTTGACCTCGGCGGGAGCGGCCTTCAGCTTGCCCGCCTTCGCGAAGCGCGCCAGCAGGCCTGGTTGGGGGAAGAATGCCAGGTCAGGCGGGTTACCGCCGTCCGAGCGCACTTGGATCTGCGCTTCGAACTCGCCCGTGCCCTCGTAGGTGATCTTCATGCCCGTGCACTTCTCGAACGTCTTCCAGTTCTGCTGGAAGAGGTCGGCCTCGGCGTCTCTGATGGGGGAGTAGACCGTGACCTTCTTGCCGTCGTGCTTGCCGTACTGCTGGTAGGCGGCGCAGTCGGCCGCGGGGGCCGCCTGGCCGGTGGAGGACCCGGACCCGGTGGAGCCGCAGCCGGTGGCGACGAGCGCCAGCGCCGCGGCTCCGACAAGAAGTCGAGGGGCGGTCGTCATGTGCATCCTCCTGTGCCGGTGAGAGCGTTCTCTGAGAATTGATGGCGCACATGACGAGGTCAATATCGGTGGTATTACGGTTTGTTGGGGGACCAGGAAAACCCGTTGTTGCCGATCACGTCCCGGTACCAGAGGGCGCTGTCCTTGGGGGTGCGGACCTGGGTGGTGTAGTCGACGTGGACGACGCCGAACCTGTGGCTGTAGCCCTCGGCCCACTCGAAGTTGTCCAGCAGCGACCACACCAGGTAGCCGCGCAGGTCGGCGCCCGCCGCGATGGCCTCGTGCGCCGCGCGCAGGTGTCCTTCGAGGTAGGCGAGCCTGCCGCCGTCGTGCACCCTGCCGTCCTCGACCACATCGTCGAAGGCCGCGCCGTTCTCGGTGACCATGAGGCCGACCTGCGGGTAGTCCTGCGAGAGCCGTACCAGGAGGCGGGACAGGCCGCTGGGCACGATCGGCCAGCCCATCGCGGTGACGGGGGCGTCGGCCGGGGCGAAGCGCACGCCCTCCGAGCCTGGCCATGCCGGGTCGGCGCCGAGGCCGGGCCCGTCCTCCACCACGCAGGGGTTGTAGTAGTTGATCCCCACCAGGTCGATCGGCGCGTTGATGATCTCCAGGTCGCCGTCGAGGATGTGCGCGGTGCCGCCGTTGCGCCCTGCGGCGGCCAGCACCTCCTCGGGGTAGGAGCCGAACAGGGCCGGGTCCAGGAACTGCCTGGTGAGCAGCGTGTGGATGCGGTGGACGGCCGCCGCGTCGGCCTCCGAAACCGCCGCGTCCGGGTCGTTCACCTGGGCGGGCGTCAGCACGGGTGCCGAGTTGACCACCAGCATGATCTCCTCGGCGCCGGCCGAGCGCAGCGTCCGCGCCGCGAGCCCGTGGCCGAGCAGCAGGTGGTGCGCGGCCTTGAGCGCGTCGTGCGGAGAGGTACGGCCCGGCGCGTGCACGCCGCTGCCGTAGCCGAGGAAGGCCGAGACCCACGGCTCGTTGAGCGTGGTCCAGTGGCTCACCCTGTCACCGAGCCGGCCGTACATGATCGCGGCATACTCGGCGAAGTGGTAGGCCGTCTCGCGGGAGGTCCAGCCGCCGAGGTCCTCGAGCGCCTGCGGCAGATCCCAGTGATAGAGCGTGACGTAGGGCGTGATGCCCGCCTCGAGCAGCGTGTCGACGAGCCTGTCGTAGAAGCCGAGCCCCGCGGGGCTGGCGGGCCCCGTGCCCGTGGCCTGGATCCTGGGCCAGGCGACGGAGAACCGGTAGGCGTTGAGGCTCAGCTCCTTCATCAGGGCCACGTCGTCGCGGTAGCGGTGGTAGTGGTCGCAGGCGACCTCGCCGGTGTCGCCGTCGCGCACCTTCCCCGGCGTGGCGGAGAAGGTGTCCCAGATCGAAGGGCCCCGGCCGTCCTCCTTCGCGGCCCCCTCGATCTGGTAGGACGCGGTCGCCGCGCCCCAGACGAAGTTCTCAGGGAAGACCACGGTCCCCCGCGTCTCCATGGTCGTGATCGTCATCCCTTGACCGCTCCTTGCATGATTCCTCCGATGATCTGTTTGCCGAGCAGGATGAAGACGAGGATCAGCGGCAGGGTTCCCACCGCTGTCCCCGACAGTCCGAGGACGTAGTCGTTGACGTAGCCGCTGGCCAGCGTCGAGAGCGCCACCTGCACCGTCGGGTTCTCCGGCGTCAGCACCACCAGCGGCCAGAAGTAGTCGTTCCACGCGGTCATGAACGTCAGCATCCCGAGCACCGCCGCGGCCGGTCGTGCGGCGGGCAGGACGACGTGCCAGAACAGGCCCCACGTGGTGGCGCCGTCGACCCTGCCCGCCTCCAGCAGCTCGGTGGGCAGCGCGCGGGACAGGTACTGCGTCATGAAGAACACCCCGAAGGCGTTCACCAGCGCGGGCACCACCAGCGCGTACATCGAGCCGGTCCACTCGATCTTCACCATGAGCATGTAGAGCGGGATGATGCCGAGCTGGGTGGGGACCATCATGGTCGCCACCGTGATCAGCAGCAGGATGTTCTTGCCCCTGAAGCTCAGCTTGGCGAAGGCGAACCCGGCCAGCGTCGAGAAGAACATCACCGCGACCGCGATCGACCCCGCCACCAGGAAGGAGTTGAGCAGCGCCATGGCGAAGGGCACCGTGTCGAAGACGCGTGCCACGTTGGCGAAGAAATTGCCTCCGGGTACCAGCGGCGGCGGCGCCTCGGCCAGCGCCGAGTTGTGCCGCGAGGCCACGACCACGCTGTAGTACAGCGGGAAGACCGAGAAGAACGCCACCGCCAGCAGCGTCAGGTAGGTGAGGCGTCGTCTCACTTGAAAGCCCCTCCGATCCGGCGGGTCAGCAGGTAGTTGACGCCCGCCGCGACCACCACGAACAGGAACATCACCCACGAGGCCGCCGAGGCGTAGCCGAAGTCGAACTTGTTGAAGCCCAGGTCGTAGACGTAGAGCGCGAGCGTCTGGAACTGGTGGTCGGGGCCGCCGCTGGTGATGCCGCCCGCCCCGCTTCCCGCCCCGAACAGCAGGGGCTCGGCGAGGATCTGCATCGCGCCGATCGTCGAGACCGTGACCACGAAGATGATCGTGGGTCTGATCATCGGGATGGTGATCTTCTTGAGCTGGGTCAGGTGCGACGCGCCGTCGATCGTCGCCGCCTCGTACAGCTCCCTGGGCACGGCCTGCATGGCGGCCAGGAAGATCAGCGCGTTGTAGCCCGTCCACCTCCACATGATCATCGCGGAGATGGCCACGTGTGAGGTGGCGGTGCCCTCCGCCCACGCGACGCCGTCGATCCCGAACCACGACAGCATCCAGTTGACCAGCCCGTAGTCGCGCCCGAAGAGCTGGCTGAAGATCACCACGACCGCGACCACGCTCGTCACGTTCGGCACCAGCAGCGTGATGCGGAAGAACGTCTGAGCCCGCAGCGGGCGGTTGAGCAGGTGTGCCAGCCAGATGGCCAGCACGAGCTGCGGCACGGTCGAGACGACCCCGATGGAGAAGGTGTTGAACGTGGCGTTCCAGAAGTAGCCGTCGGCGAGCAGCGTGCCGAAGTTCTCCACGCCGATGAAGGTGTGCACGTCGGAGGTGAGAGTCCACTCGTGCAGGCTCACCCACGCGGTGAAGATCAGCGGGAAGACGCCGAACGCGCAGAACAGCAGGAAGAACGGGGCCACGTAGGCGTAGGGCGAGAGCTTGAGGTCGAGCGTGTGCCTGACGAGACGGCGGTGCCTCCTGGGCGCCGCCGCGGCTGGCAGGGTGGCCATGCGGAAGTCCTCTGGTTCGATGCGGTACGGCGGGGCGCGCGCCGCCCCGCCGTACCGGCTGCTACTTGATCTTCTGGACGTCCGCGACGACCTGCGCCCACGCCTCGTCCGGCGTCTGCTTGCCCTGCTCGACCCTGCCGAGCCCGTCGCCGATGGCCACGCGCACGTCGCCCTCCTTGGGGCCGAGGTGCTGGGGCTTGAGGTTGCGCGCCGCGTCGGAGTAGATCTTGCCGATCGGCGCGTCACCGAAGAACGGCTTGGTGAAGCTCTGGATCGAGGGGTCGTCGTAGAGCGCGGGGATCGAGGGGAAGGTGCCCTCCTCCTTGAACACGCGGGCCTGGTTGTCCTTCGAGGTGAGGAAGTCGATCAGCTCGGCCGCCTCCTTGGGGTGCTTGCCCTGCTTGGGGAGCAGCAGGTGGGAGCCGCCGCTGTTGCCCGAGCCGCCGGGAACCTTCGCGATGTCCCACTTGCCCGTCGCGTCCTTGGCCTGCTCCTGGATGTAACCGGTCATCCAGGCGGGGCAGATGATCGTGGCGAACGAGCCCTTGGCGAATCCGGTGTTCCACGGCGGGGAGAAGGCGGCAAGTTTGGCGCTCAGGTCGTTCTGGGTGATCTGGTTGGACAGGTCCCAGGCCTTCTTCACCTCGGGGTTGGACGCGACGACGATCTGGTCCTGCGCGTCGTAGAGGCCGACGGGCGCCTGGTTGACGATCGCGCGGAAGATCTCGCCGGGGGAGTCGACGAACTTGGCGTCCTTGACGCTTTCCGCGAACTTCTTGCCGGTCTCGATGTACTGCTCCCACGTCGGCCAGAGCTCGGCGACCTTCTCCCGGTCGGTCGGCAGCCCCGCCTTCTCGAACAGGTCCTTGCGGTAGCACATGGCCAGGCCGCCGACGTCGGTGCCGAGGCCGAGCAGCTTGGTGCCGTCCTTCGACAGGCCCTGCTGCCACTTCCAGTCCAGGTAGTCGCCCTGCCGCTTGTCCAGGCCGTACTGCTTGAGGTCGTGGAACTTGTCGGGCTGCGAGGTGAAGGAGCTGATGTAGCCCACCTCCACCGCCTCGACGTCGGCCGCGCCCGCGTTCGTGGCCAGCCGCTTGACCAGGTTGTTGTGGTGGTCGTTGAACTGCGTCACCCGCTCGACGATCTCCACGTTGGGATGCGTCTTCTTGAACTCCGCGTACAGCGGCTTGAAGCCGAAGTCGCCGAAGAGGGCGACGCTGAGCGTCACCTTCTCGTCGCCGCCGCCCGTGGCGGCGGGCTGCTGCGAGCCGCCGCCACAGGCGGCGAGAGCGAGGGCGAGCGCGGAAGCGGTGAGCACCGGTACGGCGAGCCGCCCGAAGCGGCGGGCCTGGGAGTACGGCATGGCCATGGAACCCTCCCTGAGGGCGGTGTGGGGTTGAGTCGTTGAGAGAGCGCTCTCTGAGAAGGTTGGGGCCAGGCCGGGACCGTGTCAACGGAGCGTTTCGCCGCCCTGCGAGAGAGCGCTCTCTCCAGATTGGAGCTGTTTTCGCAGCTAGCGGGATGGATTCACGCGCAATGGGAGCGCTCCCAAAGTGATGGGCCGTTTCCAGAGTGTTACCTGCACGGGAGAGCGTTCTCTCAGCCGAGAACGCGGCCGAGCACCTTGGCGTACATCCTGCCGGGACTCGGCGCCGACGGAGGGGTCAGGAACCCCGGCAGCATCGGCAGGTCGACCGCGAACGGCTGCAGCCGTTCGTACAGCAGATTCGCGTCGCCTGGACGCGCCTCCACCGCCTTCTCCAGCAGGTCGGACAGCACCTTCCCGAGCGCGGCGGGCAGCCCAGGGACCGAAGGCGGCCGTTCCTTCACCTGCTTCTCGAACACCACGTACTCTGTCGGCCCCGTGAACAACTGCCGCCCCGTCAGCATCTCGTGCAGCACGCACCCGAGCGAGTAGAGATCGCTGCGCGGCTCGGCGACACCCCGCTGGATCTGCTCCGGTGCCATGTAGGCCGGAGTGCCGAGAATCTGGCCGATCCTCGTGAACTGCGTGCCGTTCGACTCCCGCAACATCGCGAGCCCGAAGTCCAGCACCTTGATGCTGCCGTCAGGGCAGAGCATGAGGTTGGTCGGCTTCAGATCCCGATGGCAGATCTCCAGCGCGTGCGCCGCCGACAACACCGCGCATGCCTGCGCCGTGATCGCCACCGCCCACGGCACCGGCAGCGGGCCGTGCTCGCTCAGCAGGTCGGCGACCGTGACCCCGTCGATGAACTGCATCACCTGGAACAGCCGCTGCTCGTGCGTGCCGAAGTCGTACAGGACCGGAGCGCCGGGATGCTCCAGGCGGGCCAGGATGCGCGCCTCCCTGATGAAACGCCGCTCCAGCTCCTCGTCGGCGTCCTTGCCGGGCAGCGGGTACAGCAGCTTGACGGCCACCCGCCGATCCAGGTGCCGGTCGTGGCCCCGGTAGACGGCACCCATGCCACCCCGGCCCAGGGGCAGGTCGTCGAGCTCATAGCGGTCACCGATGACCATCCGCCCCTCCCTGCTCCCCTCGGGACAAGCCAGCACGAGACCCTCCGGGGAATCTACAGCAACCCGGTGGATCTTGATCGCTTACCGCGAAGGCGCACGCCCCTTTCTGGACGCGCTTCGATGCGAGGCCCGTCCCCCGGGGAGGCCGGAACGCATGGACCTCGGTGACCGGCCGGTCGCCACGGAACGCCGCCATCGCGCTGTGGGCGGCGCTCCACGGGTTCGCGTCACCGCGCGCGAGCGTTCCCGCGTTTCGCTGGCCCGATCGTCGGGAGATGCCCGACACGCTGCTGGACCTCGTCGGCCAGGTTCGACGCCATGCCTGTGCGGGTGTTCACGAGGTCGCGCGAACGGCGGGGAAGCCGTGCGCGCGTGCGGCGAGCACGACGGCGAGCACCGGGGCCAGGAGCGCGAGCACGCTCCATGGGAAGGAGGCCGAGCCGAGCAGGCCGAGCAGGATCCCGCCGACGACGCCGCCGCCGGCCATGGCCACGTTCCACAGCGTGACGAGCATGGCCTGGGCGGCGTCGGCCGACTCGCCGCCCGCGTCGCCCACGGCGGTCTGCAGCAGCGTGGGGACGCCGCCCCACCCGAGGCCCCACAGGGCCGCCGCGCCGTACACCAGGGCGGGGTTGCCGGTGGTCAGCGCCAGGATGGCGGCCGCGGCGGCGACCAGGAGGGTGCCGGCGATGGTGAGGGCGCGCAGCCGGCGGTGGATGTGGGCGCCCACGTACCAGATGCTCACCAGCGAGGCGGCGCCGAACGCCAGCAGCACGAGGTCGGTGGAGCCGCCCATGCCGAGCCGGTCGAGGAAGGGGGCGATGTAGGTGTAGAGGATCGTGTGCGCCAGCACGAAGACCAGGGTGACGAACAGGACCGGTGCCACGCCGGGAACGCGGAGGGCCCGCAGCATCGGTGTCCCGCCCTGCCGCTGCCGGCCGGGGTGGTCCGGGACCGTCGCGACGATCCATGCGATCACCAGGAGAGTGAGCCCGGTCATGATCAGGAACGACACCTGCCAGCCGAGCGCCTTGCCCAGGAAGGTTCCCGCGGGCACCCCCAGCGACAGCGCGATCGGAATGCCGGTCATCACGATCGCGATGGCCTTGCCCTGCAGGTGGACAGGCGCCATACGACGGGCGTACCCGGCCAGCAGCGCCCAGGCCAGGCCCGCGGCCACCCCGGCGACGAACCGGGCCACCATGGTCAGCGGAAAGCTCGCCGAGACCGCCGTGACGGTGTTGGCGACGGCGAAGGCCGCCATCGCCGTCAGCAGCAGCCGCTTGCGCCGCCACCCCGCCGTGGCCGCGGTCAGGGGGAGTGCCGTCAAAGCGGTCCCGATCGCGTAGATCGTGACCGACTGTCCCATCGCGGACTCACCCACGCCGAGGTCGGCGCTCATCGCGGGCAGCACGCCCGCCGGGAGCGTCTCGGTCAGGCTGGTGATGAAGACGGCCGTGGCCAAGGCCAGCAGCGCAGGCAGGGGGAGTCGCTGATCCTCGATCCCGGTGCGGGAATCGGCAGGTGCATCTGTGGTGTCTTTACTCATGCCTCGTATGCTCAAACCATCACATACATGTGAGGGTCAACGTGTCCTGGTGTGAGGTGGAGCACATGCGTATCGGAGAACTGTCGGACCGCACCGGCACGCCGCGCCGTCTGCTGCGCTACTACGAGGAGCAGGGCCTGATCAACCCCAGCCGCTGCCAGAACGGCTATCGCGCCTACGACGAGAGCCTGGTGGACCGGGTCATGCAGATCAGGGGGCTGCTCGACGCGGGATTGCCGACCCGGCTCATCAAGCAGATCCTCCCGTGCCTCGACAAGCCCCGGATCATCCACTTCTCCGACGCGACCCCGGAGATGCTCGCCACGCTCGAACACGAACGCGACCGCATGACCGAGCGGATCAGGTGCCTGACCCGCAACAGGGACGCCATCGCCGAGTATCTGGACGTGGTGCGCGACAACCCCGGCGCCGCCACCCCAGAGGCGGCTCCGGCACCCTGACCCCGCGCGGCCCGGGACACCGGGTAGGCGACGATCGCCCACCCGGCACCAGCCCGGACGTGCTCAGCACCTCGCGCGTGACCGCGCAGGCCTCAAGCTCTCGCCCCGGGGTTCGTGGCGGTGGAGGGCCCGGTCAGACGTTGCGGCGGTACTGGCCGCCCGCCTCGAAGAGCGCTTCGGTGATCTGGCCGAGCGAGCACACGCGGGCCGCGTCCATCAGCACCTCGAACGCGTTCTCCTCCGACATGGCGACCTCCCGCAGCCGCCGCAGCGCCGCCGCCGACTCCGAGCGGTTCCTGGCGTGGAAGCCGTGCAGCCGGTCCAGCTGGGAACGCTTCTCCTCCTCCGTCCCGCGGGCCAGCTCGAGCGGCCCGTGCTCCACCTCGCCGCGCGGGTTGCGGAAGGTGTTCACCCCGATGATCGGCAGCGACCCGTCGTGCTTGCGGGTCTCGTAGAGCATCGATTCGTCCTGGATCTTGCCGCGCTGGTAGCCGGTCTCCATCGCGCCGAGCACGCCGCCCCTGTCCGACAGCCGCTCGAACTCGCTGAGCACCGCCTCCTCGACCAGGTCGGTCAGCTCGTCGATGATGAACGAGCCCTGGAGCGGGTTCTCGTTCCTGGCCAGGCCCCATTCGCGGTTGATGATGAGCTGGATCGCCATGGCCCGCCGTACGGACTCGGCCGAGGGGGTGGTGACGGCCTCGTCGAAGGCGTTGGTGTGCAGGCTGTTGCAGTTGTCGTAGATCGCGATGAGCGCCTGCAGGGTGGTGCGGATGTCGTTGAAGTCCATTTCCTGGGCGTGCAGCGACCGGCCCGAGGTCTGGATGTGGTACTTCAGCTTCTGCGAGCGCTCGGCCGCGCCGTACCGCTCCCTCATGGAGACGGCCCAGATGCGGCGGGCGACGCGGCCCAGCACCGAGTACTCCGGGTCCATGCCGTTGGAGAAGAAGAACGACAGGTTGGGCGCGAAGTCGTCGATGTTCATGCCGCGGGCGAGGTAGGCCTCGACGTAGGTGAAGCCGTTGGCGAGGGTGAAGGCGAGCTGGCTGATGGGGTTCGCGCCCGCCTCGGCGATGTGGTAGCCGGAGATGGACACCGAGTAGAAGTTGCGCACCTGGTTGCGGATGAACCATTCCTGGATGTCGGCCATCATCCGCAGGGAGAACTCCGTGGAGAAGATGCAGGTGTTCTGCCCCTGGTCCTCTTTGAGAATGTCGGCCTGTACGGTGCCCCGCACGGTGGCGAGCGTCTTCGCGCGCAGCTGGGCCGCCTCCTGCGCGGACGGCGCGCGGCCCTCGGCCGACTCGAAGCGTTCGATGGCCTGGTCGATGGCGGCGTTGAGGAAGAAGGCCAGGATCGTGGGGGCAGGGCCGTTGATGGTCATGGAGACGGAGGTGTTCGGTGCGGACAGGTCGAAGCCGTCGTAGAGCACCTTCATGTCGTCGAGCGTCGCGATCGACACGCCAGAAGTCCCGACTTTTCCGTAGATGTCGGGCCGTAGGTCGGGGTCGTTGCCGTACAGCGTCACCGAATCGAACGCGGTGGACAGCCGCGTCGCCGGCTGTCCCTCGGACAGCAGCTTGAATCGGCGGTTCGTCCTGAACGGATCGCCTTCGCCGGCGAACATCCTGGTCGGGTCCTCGTCGTCCCGCTTGAAGGGGAACACGCCCGCGGTGAACGGGAAACGGCCGGGGAGGTTCTCCGAGCGCAGGAAACGCAGGAGCTCGCCGTGGTCGTCGTAGCGGGGGAGCGCGACGCGCGGAATCCTGTTGCCGGACAGGGTCTCGCGCCACAGCGGGGTATGGATCTCCCTGTCGCGGACCCGCACGACGAGCTCGTCGGCGGTGTACTGCTCCTTCAGCGCCGGCCACTCGGCCAGCAGGCTCCTGCTCTCGTCGGACAGCTCGCGCTCGGCCCGCGCCGCCAGCTCCGCCAGCCGCGCGTCCGTCGCAGCGCCCGGCCCGGCGCCGGGTGTGCCGGTCGTGGTCGGCTCGCCGGTCATGGTGGGGGTGCCGGTCGTGGTGGGCTCGCTCGCCGGGCCCGCGGCGGCGGTCTCGTCGAGGAGGGCCCGGACGGCCATCAGCTGCTGGCGGCGCCGTGCCACCGCCACCTGGGTCAGGGTCTCGGCGTGATAGCCACGGACGGTCTCGGCGATCTCAGCGAGATAGCGGACCCTCGCGGGCGGCACGACCGCCGCCGCCGTCTTGGAGGTGCGCCCCTGCACCAGGGGGAGCAGCCCAGGGCCGGATGGCAGGCCGCGCTCGCCGAGCACCTCGCGCAGGTGGTGATACAGCGCCGTCACACCCGCGTCGTTGTAGCGGGCCGCGATCGTCCCGAACACCGGCATGTCGTCGGGCGAAACCCCGAAGGCCGCCCTGTTGCGCACCATCTGCCTGCGCACGTCGCGCAGCGCGTCCTCGGCCCCGCGGCGCTCGTACTTGTTGATCACGACGGCCTCGGCGAAGTCGAGCATGTCGATCTTCTCCAGCTGGGAGGCCGCGCCGAACTCCGGCGTCATCACGTAGATCGGCACGTCCACGTGGGGGACGATCCCCGCGTCGCCCTGCCCGATGCCGGGCGTCTCGACGATGACGAGGTCGTACCCGGCCGCGCGGCAGGTGGCGATCACGTCGTCGAGGCAGGCGGGCACCTCGCTGGAGGCGCCGCGCGTGGCGAGGGAGCGGAAGTAGGTCTGGCCGCCGAGGCTGTTCATCCTGATGCGGTCGCCGAGGAGGGCGCCGCCGCCCCGCCGCCTGGTGGGGTCGATGGCGATGACCGCGATGCGCAGCTTGTCGTCGTTGTCGACCCGGATCCTGCGCAGGAGTTCGTCGGTCAGCGACGACTTGCCCGACCCGCCGGTGCCGGTGATACCAAGGACGGGCGCCCGGCGCACCGCCGTCTCCTCTGGCTCGGCGGTCGCGCCGCCGAGCGCGCGCAGGCCCGCGAGGAGTTCGTCGGGCGCGCGTCCCGACTCGATCAGCGTGATCGCCCTGGCCAGCGCCGCATTGTCGCCCGAGGCGACGGCCTCGACCGACGGCGGGTCGCCGAGCTCGACGTCGCATTCCTCGATCAGCTTGTTGATCATCCCGGGCAGGCCGAGCCGCTGCCCGTCCTCGGGGGAGAAGATCCTCGCCACGCCCCTGGAGTGCAGCAGCTCGATCTCCTCGGGGACGATCACGCCGCCGCCTCCGCCGTACACCCTGACGTGCCCGGCGCCCCGCTCGCGCAGCAACTCGACGAGGTAGCTGAAGAACTCGACGTGCCCGCCCTGGTAGGAGCTGATCGCGACGCCCTGGACGTCCTCCTGGATGGCGGCGGTGACGATCTCGTCGACGGATCTGTTGTGCCCGAGATGCACGACCTCGGCTCCTTGGGACTGCAGAATCCGCCGCATGATGTTGATCGCGGCATCGTGGCCGTCGAACAGCGCCGCCGCGGTCACGAATCGGACGGGATGGACCGGTGCGTGCACGCCTGATCACTCCTTTGTGAGGGGCCTCCCTTCCGAAGATACTAGGACGTCCTACTATTTCCCAGTCGTCGCCTCATACGGCTTGCGTCGCCTGCCCGTACCCGGGGAGGTCTGCGGGGCGGCCGGATGCGGATTTCCCGAGGTACGGCCTGCCTGGGCACGCTCGCCGGAACGCTCCAACGGCCCGCGAGCCCGCTCCGCCTGAGCCTGCGCCCTGGCACGCGGCGCGGCATCACCGGCCGGCACCCGGGGTCGGGGCGTGGAGCTGTCGGACACGCGGCTGCGGGGCGTGGCGGTGTCGGCCGGCATGCGAGGGCGGGGCGTGGCGCTCTCGGGCACGCGGGTGCGCGAGTTGCCGGAGGGCCGGAGGGTCGGCGGGCCGCCCGTACGGGTCGCGGAACCCCTCGCCGCGCTCTCGCTCCCCGACCTGCGCGCTTCCGGAGAAGGCGAGGAGGCGGCACCCGAAGCCGGCCCCCGTGCCGTGGACGTGGCGCGGACCTGGGGTGCGGTGCCCGGGGAGGTCGCGCTCGAAGCCGGTCCGCGCGCTGGGGGAGTGGCGCGAGCCGGCGTGGGCGAGCCCGCCGGACGCGCGCCCGCACCGGAGGTGGCGGTCGAGGTGATCCACGGGAAGAGTCCCCTGCGGTGTCTGCCGGAGCCGCGGGAGCGTCCCGCCATCCTGAACGAGACGATCACGGTGGTCAGCACCATCGCCGCGAGTAACGCCTGGGGTGTGCCCAGCAGGTCGAACGGCGAGTCTCCCGCCCGCGCCACGGGCGCGTCCGCCTGGACGGTGAAGGGCTGGAGCGGCTTGTCCGAGGGGCGTACCTCGATCAGCGTGGGACGCTCCTTGACCATGCGGGGCAGGCCGTACCCGACGACCTTGTCGGTGTCGCGGACCTTGCGCTTGAGCCAGACCCTGTCGACGTTCGCCTCGATCGTGTGGATCTTCGATCCGGCGACCTTCTCGACGATGCCGACGTGGTCGATGCCCTTGTAGCTCTTCCCGCCCTTCCAGTCGTAGAAGACGAGGGCGCCGGGCTCGGGGGTCTGTGACCAGGCGCCCCGCTGGATGAACCAGGCCGCGTGGGAGGGTGTCCAGGCGAACTGTCCGACGAAGTCCTGTACGCCCGCCTTCTGCGCCGCCCATGCGATGAACATGTCGCACCATGGCGCGTCGCGGTACTGGGGGTCCTGGACGAGGTTCGCGTACCACGTGCCGAACTTCGTGTGCTGGCCGCCCTTCTCCCGGTATCCGAGTTCGGGGCGCGCCGCCTTCAGCAGTCCTTCAGCGATCGGGTCCAGGACGACTCCTCCCCAGAAGACCGGCGACTAACGAGGGACTGTAGTAGCGCCATCGTGATCGCGTGCCGGACATCCGGAAAGTGTCTAGATATGAGGTGAAATATGCGTTCTGTGACTGCTGTGACTTACTACTTCAGGTAGGAGTAGAGGTTCTTCCAGCTTCCCGAGTAGTAGCAGTTGAGCGACGGCTCCTTGGCCTTGCCCTCGTTGCACACCTTGACCTCGACCAGCACGACGCGGTGGTCGGTGAAGGAGAACTCCTTGGGCGTGCCCTTGGAGCAGTCGAGGTAGGAGCGGTGCTTGAACGGCACGCTGCCGTCACTCTTCAGGTAGGAGATCCGGAAGACCGTCCAGCCGCAGCCCTTGCTGCTGGTCAAGTCGGTGATCTTGCCCTTGACCCGGACCGTGGCGGTCACGGGGATGGTGTTCTCGTCCCGGCTGACCACGGTGAGGGTCCCGCGCGTGACGGCCTTGTCGCCCTGGGCGAACAGCGGACCCCATGAGCCGGCCGAGACGGCAGGACCGGCCGGAGCGCCGGTGGAGGCGGAGACGATGGTGGCGGGGGCCGCCGTCAGGAGCCCCGCGGTCGCGGCGATCAGGATGGTACGGCTGGTCCTCATGGAGTTTCCCCTCTCTTTGCTGAGAGTGTGTGCTCCTGCGCTTTCACGCTGCTTGAGAACCGCCGTACCTTTTCATGACCCGACGCCCACCCGGTACATCGAGGTGCCGCCCTCCCCCGACGGCACGACGTCGGCCACGATGACGGTCACGTTGTCGGGCCCTCCGCCCTCGTTGGCCAGCTCGATGAGCTTGCGCACGGCGGCGTCCGGCTCGCCGTACGAGGTCAGGATCTCGTGGAGGGTCTCAGGGCCGAGAACGTCGGTCAGCCCGTCGGAGCACAACATGTAGCGGTCGCCGACCTCCGCCTCGCGCAGCGACATGTCCGGCTCGGACCTGCCCTCGCTGCCGAGCACGCGCAACACCATCGACCTGCGCGGGTGCACCGCCGCCTGGTCCTCCGTTATGCGACCCTCGTCCACCATCGACTGCACCAGCGTGTGGTCCTTGGTGATCTGGTAGAGCGCGCCGTCGCGCAGCAGGTACGCCCTGGAATCGCCAAGATGAGCCAAAGCGAACCTCGTGCCGTCCCACAACATGGCGGTCACCGTGGTGCCCATGCCCCTGCGAGCAGGGTCGATCTCGACCAGCTCGGCAAGCCTGCGCCCCGCCTCCAGAACGGCCGCCTCCAGGGCGGTTTCGAGATCGGCGCCTGCCTCTGGCAAGCTTGCGTCGAGCTCGCGCAGCACCGCGATCGTGGCGGAGCTGGCCAGCTCGCCGGCCGCGTGGCCGCCCATCCCGTCCGCGATCGCCAGCATGCGGGCGCTCACGTAGCCCGAATCCTCGTTCTGCTCCCTTCGTCGGCCCACGTCCGACCCGGCGGCATAGCGGATGTTGTGCGTCATAGTATGCAGTAAATCATTGGTTGAAACACTTCACAAGCAGATGCGCTGAAGAGTGTTGTGAACTAATGTGGCCTCCATGAGCCACGACCCGACCGTGAACGCCGGCGACATCGCTCGGCTCGCCGGTGTCGGGCGGGCCGCGGTGAGCAACTGGCGCCGCCGCCACGACGACTTCCCCAAACCCGTCGACGGAACCGCCGCGCAGCCGCTTTTCGCGCTGCGCGAGGTCGAGGCGTGGCTGAGTCGCTATGGGAAGTCCTACCAGGTCTCGCTGGCAGATCGCGCGTGGCAACGCCTGAAAGCCTCGGGAGATCTTCAGCTTGGCGAGCTCGTGGCCGCCGCTGGGGACTTTCTCGCCAGTCCCGACGGCGGCGATCACGGGCTCGACGCGGGTCTGGTCACTGTGCTGCGCGAACTGGCCGCCGAGCGCGGCGAGCTGGCCGCCTACGAGTTCCTCTGCGCCCGCTACTTCGAGGCCCATTCCCGCAAACTCTCCGTCACCCGCGAGGACGTCGCGGCCCTGATGGTACGGCTGGCCGCGCCCCGGGGCGGCATCGTCCTCGACCCCGCCTGTGGTGTCGGCACCCTCCTGCTGCCGCTGTCGCCCTCTGGCCGGGCGAAGGCAGGACCCGACGGTGCCAGGGCGCTCGGCCAGGAGCTCGAAGGCAGCTCCGCCCGCATCGCCGCCGCCAGGCTGGCACTGCGCGGTGTCGAGGCCGAGATCGTCCACGGCGACGCGCTCAGGCGCGACGCCTTCCCCGGCCCTCGCGCCGACGCGGTGGTCTGCGACCCGCCGTTCAACGAGCGGTCGTGGGGCTACGACGAGCTCACCGGAGACCCCCGCTGGGAGCACGGCCTGCCGCCGCGAGGCGAGTCCGAGCTCGCCTGGGTGCAGCACTGCCTCACCCACGTCAGGCCAGGCGGCCTGGTCGCCATCCTCATGCCGGCCGCCGCCGCCAGCCGCAGGGCGGGCCGCCGCATCAGAGGCAACCTGCTGCGCGCAGGCGCCCTGCGGGCCGTGGTGACGCTCTGGCAGGGCGGCCCCGACCTGTGGCTGCTGCGCAGGCCCGAGAGCGGCGAGCGCCCGCCCTCCGAGATCGTCATCGTGGACGCCGAGGGCGACCTGGCCAGGGTCGAGCCCGCCCTGCGGGACGGCGCGCACCAGGTCCGCATCATCGACCTGCTCGACGACGAGGTCGACCTCAGCCCCTCCCGCCACGCCCCCCGCGCGGGGGCCGACCTCGGCAGGGCCTTCGCCGACGCGCGCGAACGCTTCCTGGCCGCCTCCGTCGACGCGCCCGACCTGCTGGTCCTCGACCAGCCGCTGGACCAGCCCGCCACCACGATCGGCGAGCTGGTCAAGGCGGGCCTGGTCACCATCCTGCAGGCCCCGCCGAGGATGGCGGCCGACGGCGGCGACCTGCCCGTGCTGACGGCCGACGACGTGGAGCGCGGAACCACCCCGTCGGGCGCCACGACCGCCGAGCCCGGCCTGGTCAGGATCCAGCCGGGAGACGTCGTGGCCACCTACGCCACGGCCAGGGTCGTCAGCCAGGACGGCGCCGTCCTCGGCCCCCAGCTGACTCTCTACCGCGTCGACCAGCATCGGGTGGACCCCCATTTCCTGGCCGGGTTCCTGCGCTCGGCAGGTGCCCGGGTGCCCGCGGGCTCCAGCAGGGTCGACGCGCGCCGTACCCGCCTGCCCAGGCTGTCACTGGCCGAGCAGCGCGCCTACGGCGACGCCTTCCGCCGGCTCGCCAGCATGGAGGACGCCCTGCGCGAGGCGACCGCGCTCGGCGAGACCCTCATCAGGCTCGGCCACGAGGGCCTGGCCGACGGCAGGCTCCAGCCTCCGTCCTGACCCCGGTGTCACGCCGCGCACGTGTCGTGGGTGGCGTCGAACCCCTTCAGCGCCTCCGAGTCCCCCGCCTGCAGGGGCTTCAGCCCTTTCCAGTCGTCGCCGATCGTGAGCACCAGCCGCGGCGTGGTCGCCCCCGCCACGAGCCGCGGCGTGCCGGACAGCAGGTCGCGGGTGATCGTGGGCACGCGGGTCTCCCCGTTCGGCGAGTACAGGAGCAGGGTCGTCGGGTACGGCTTGTGCGGCGCGTCACTGATCTTGGTGATGTGGTAGCCGCGCTGTTCGAGCCCCACCGCCACCTGTCCTGCCAGACCGGAGCGAAGGGTGCCGTTGCGCACCTCCACATTGATCCTCGACCGGGGGATCTTCGCCTGCCCGCCCCTGATCCCCGCCACGCTCCTGTCCTTGGCCACCATCTGGAACAGCGTCCTGGCCTGCGGCTGCACCCACTCCACCCGCCCAGGGCTGGTGACGGAGTAGTGCCACGGCGTCGTGATGAAGCGGATCTGTCCTGCGGTCATGCCCTGCGCGCTCTCGGCCAGGTCCTTCATGACGCCGGGGGTCAGGCCCGGGTCGGTGGTGACGGCCTTGGTGGCCGCGTCGAGGAAGCCGAGGAGCCTGGCGGGATCGGTGAGCGTCTGCCCACTCATGACCTTCTTGAGCATGGAGGCGATGAACATCTGCTGCCGCTGGATGCGCCCGATGTCGGAGCCGTCGCCCATGCTGTAGCGGGCGCGGACGTAGCCGAGCGCCTGTTCGCCGCTGAGGGACTGCCGCCCCGCGTCGAGGTGGAGCAGCGCCTTCGTGTCGTCGATGCGTTCGGGCAGGCACACCTCGACGCCGCCGACGGCGTCGACCATGCTCTTGAAGCCGGTGAAGTCGACCTTGACGAAGTGGTCGATGCGGATGCCGGTCAGCGACTCGATCGTCTTCCACGTGCAGCCAATGCCACCGGAGTTGAACGACTCGTTGATCATGCCGATGTGGGGCTGCTGGCCTGGCAGCGTGCCCTTGGCGCGGCACGCGGGCAACTGCACCAGGGAGTCGCGGGGGAAGCTGATCACCATGGCGTCGTCGCGCCTGGACGACAGGTGGGCCAGCATGATCGTGTCGGTGCGCTCACCCTCGATGGTGCGGCCGTATCTGGCGTTCTTGCCGTCACGCTGGTCGGAGCCGACGATCAGCACGTTGAGCGCGGTGGTGGCGGCCTTGGGCGGCCGGGTGGCGCCCAGGTCGCCGGTCACGTCGATGTGCTGCACGTTGCCGGTCAGCTTCACGTAGACGCCGATCAACCCGCCGACGACGGCGAGCACCACTGTCATCGTCACCGCGACGACCCAGCGCAGCCATCGCCTCCGCACCCGCGGAGGCGGCCCTGGAGGGGGCAAAGGCGAAGAAGGGGCGTCAACGAGCCCACTGCTCACATGTCACTCCAGTGGAGGGCCAGTCGAACTCGCCGAGTGTACTGAGTCCCATGGTCCCTGGTGCGCCGGAACCGCGAGCAAGGCGAGGCCATAGGATCGAGCTCTTGGCTTTTGACACCTTTTCGCCGGGAGGCGTTCATGTCCGATGTCACCTTCAAGGGCAACCCGATCACGGTCGGCGGCACCTTCCCCCAGCCGGGCGACGCGGCCCCCGCGTTCAGCCTCGTGGGCAAGGATCTGTCCGACGTGACGCTCGCCGCGTTCGGCGACAAGACCAAGGTGCTCAACATCTTCCCCAGCATCGACACGGGGACCTGCGCGGCCTCGGTCCGCCGCTTCAACGAGCTGGCAGCCCAGCACCCCGAGGTGGCCGTGCTGTGCGTCTCGGCCGACCTGCCGTTCGCGCAGTCCCGCTTCTGCGGCGCCGAGGGCCTCGACAACGTGGTGACGCTGTCGCTGATGCGCGGCAGGGAGTTCCTGACCGCGTACGGCGTCGCCCAGGAGTCGGGCCCGCTGGCCGGTCTGGCCGCCCGCGCCGTCGTGGTGCTCGACGGCGACAACAACGTCGTCTACTCCGAGCTGGTCCCCGAGATCACCCAGGAGCCCGACTACGAGGGCGCGCTCAAGGCCCTGGCGTAACCCTCCCGCGGCGGGTCCTCCCTCGTGAAGGATCCGCCGCCAGGCCTGTTGGAGAAGCCGTGGCCTTCGATGACACGGGCGCCGAGGTGCGGGTGCCCTCGACGGTCGACCGCGTGGTGTCCCTCGTGCCGTCGCTCACCGAGTCGGTGGCGGCCACGGGCAAGCTGGTCGGCGCCACCGACTGGTGCAGCCATCCGGCAGACCTCGACGTGGTCAGGGTGCGCGGCACCAAGAACCCCGACATCGAGCGGATCGTGGCGCTCAGGCCCGACGTGGTGCTGGCCAACGCCGAGGAGAACAGGGAGCCCGACCTCGAGGCGCTGAGGCGGGCGGGCCTCGCGGTGTGGGTGACGCGGATCGAGACGGTCGCCGCCGCGTTCACCTCGCTGGCCAGGATGTTCGAGCACGCCTGCCGCGGCCCCGAGCCCGCCTGGCTGGAGCGTGCGCGGGAGGCGTGGGACCTGCCGGAGCCCGAGGCCAGGCGCACCGCGATCATCCCGATCTGGCGGCGGCCGTGGATGGTGGTCGGCCGTGACACCTTCACCGGCGACGTGCTGAGGCGGCTGGGCGTCGACAACCTCTACGGGGACCATCCCGAGCGCTATCCCAAGATCCCCCTCGACGAGCTCGTCGCGAAGAACGCGGACCTGGTGGTGTTGCCGGACGAGCCGTACGCCTTCAACGAGAACGACGGCCCCGAGTGCTTCGGCAGGAGCGCGCTGGTGAGCGGGCGGTTGCTGACCTGGTACGGGCCCTCGATGGTGGAGGCGCCCGCCACGCTACGCGAAAGCCTCGCCCGCTAGCCCCGTCTCCCGGCCCGCCACGGGGCTCACCCCAGCGCGGCGTCGACGCTCGCGGGTGACAGCACGTGCTCGATCACCATCACGGCCGTCCCGATGATGCCCGCCCTGGCGCCCAGCACGCTGGTCACGATCTCCAGGTTCCTGGTCGTGTACGGCAGGCTGCGCCGGTAGACGCTCTCCCTGATGCCGGTCAGGTAGTGCTCCCTCGTCTCGGCCATGTCGCCCGCCAGCACGAGCACGCCGGGGTTGAGCAGGCTGACCGCGGTGGCCAGCACCAGCCCGAGCGTGCGCCCCGCCTCCTGGGTGCGGGCGATCGCCTCGGGGTCTCCGGCCTGCACCAGGCGGACCACGTCGCGGCTGCTCTCCTGCCCGAGGTCCTCGGCCACGGCGTGACCGCTGGCCAGCGAGGCCACGCAGCCCTTCGAGCCGCAGGTGCAGACCCTGACGTCGCTCTCGCTCAGCCGTACGTGGCCGATGTTGCCCGCGGCCTCCTCCACGCCCCTGTAGATGCTCCCGTCGAGCACGATGCCCGCGCCGATGCCGGTGGAGACCTTCACCAGCAGCAGGGAGGGCGAGTGCCGGTAGGAGGCCCACCACTCGCCGAGCGCCATCGCCTTGGCGTCGTTCTCCACCAGGATCGGCACGTCGAACCCGCCGCCGAAGGCCGCCTTGATCGGCAGGTCGTCCCATCCGGGCATCAGGAAGGACCGCAGGACCTTGCCCGAGGTGTGGTCGACCGAGCCTGGCAGGTCGAGGCCGATGCCGCACACCTGGTCACGGGGGCGTCCCGTGCGGTCGAGCAGGCGATCGAAGGCCTGCCGTACCCAGGTCAGGACCTCTTCGGGGCCGCGGTCGATGCGCATGCTCGCGCACTCCTCGGCCTGCGGACGCGCGGTCAGATCGGTCAGCGCCACCCGCGCGTGGCTGGCGCCGAGGTCGGCGACGAGTACGACCCTGCTGGTGGAGTCGAGGGCGAGGACCGAAGGCGGGCGCCCGCCCCCTGACGCCCCCTTGTCGGCCTCGCGGATGTAGCCGGCCTCGATCAGCCGGTCCACCCTGTCGGTGATCGTGGACCTGGACAGGCCGGTGCGCTCGATCAGCTCCTTGCGGGTACGGCACGTGCCCTGCCTGATCAACTGGAGGAGGTGTCCCGCCGTCAGCATCTCTAGCCCTTCTCCGCGCCGGCCGTGAGGCCCTCCGTCAACAGCCGTTCGCTGGCGAAGAACACCAACACGATGGGTAGCGTCAGGACTACCGATCCTGCCATGAGAACGGTCGTCGGGATCTCGATACTGCCCGCCAGTTGGGACAGTCCGAGGGAGACCGTCCAGCTCTCCCTGCGCTCGACGAGGAAGAGCAGGGCGAAGAGGAACTCGTTCCAAGCGATCATGAAGGCGTAGAGCCCGGTGGCCATGAGCGCGGGCTTCGACAGCGGCAGCACCACCCGCCAGATCGTCTCGATCCTGCCGCAGCCGTCGATGGCGGCCGCCTCCTCCACGCTCTGCGGCACGGTCTCGAAGTAGTTGCGCAGCATGTAGACGACGACCGGCACGGTCTGGGCGATGTAGACGAGGATCAGCCCGGCCAGCGACCCGCGCAGCCCGATCATGGTGAACAGCACGAACAGCGGGATCGCCAGCACGATCGCGGGGAAGAGGTAGACGGCCAGGAACAGGAAGTGCACCTGGCGGCGGCCGAGGAAGCGCAGCCTGGCCACCGCGTAGGCGCCGGGGATGGAGATCAGCAGCGTCACCGTGACCGAGGCGACGGCGACGATCGCGCTGTTGCGCATGAAGGTCAGGAAGCCCTGCCTGCCCAGCACGTCCTGGTAGGGGGCCAGGGTGAAGTGCCGTGGCCACAGCGATCCTGGGTCGAGGATCAGCTCCTGGATGTCGCGGACCGACAGCATCACCATGTAGAGGAAGGGGAAGGCGGTGATCAGGGTGAGGAACGCGATCACCAGCGGCCTGAGCACCCTGAACAGCGCGCGTTCGAAGCGGTCCCTACTCATGCTCGCCCCCGAAGAACCTCAGGTACACCGCCAGGAAGGCCACCAGCACGACGGCCAGCACGATGGCCTGGGCCGCCGAGGCGCCGATGTCGTCACGCGCGGTGAGAAAGGTGTAGACCCTCACGCTGATCACCTCTGTGCCCGCGCCGCCCCCCGTGAGGAGGTAGACGTCGTCGAACTTGGTGAAGGTGAACACGAACCGCAGCACCGAAAGCAGCGCCACCACCCGCCAGAGCTGCGGCATGATCACGTGGCGGAAGCGCTGGGTCGGCGTCGCGCCGTCCACGACGGCCGCCTCGTCGAGCTCGCGTGGCAGCGCCTGGAGTCTGGCGAGGATGAACAGGAACGCGAAGGGGAAGTAACGCCAGGCCTCGAAGGCGATGACGGTGAGCAGCGCCACCGGCACCCGCAGGCCGAGTAAGGTGCCGCCGGCCTGGGTGAGGAAGGCGATCGGCTCGTCGAGCCAGGTGTTGACGATGCCGAACTGCGGGTTCAGCATCACCTCCCACAGGAAGGCGACCGCCACGACGGGGGCGATGTAGGGGGTCAGGATGGAGGCCCTGACCAGGGTGCGTCCCTTGAAGGCGTCCTTCAACGCCAGGGCGGCGACCAGGCCGATCGCGATCGACAGCGCGGTGCCCGCCACGGTGTATATCAGCGTGTTGGCCAGGGAGGTCCAGAATCCCGGCTCGGAGATGACGTAGCTGAAGTTCTCCAGCGTGTAGTTGCCGAAGACCCCCGTCCGCCTGACGTTGATCAGGCGGACGTCCTGGAAGGCGAGCATGATCGCCCACAGCAGTGGCACGACCACCACGACCAGGGTGATGACCAGCGTGGGGGAGATGAGCAGCAGGCCCGCCCTCGCCTCCCGTTGACGCAGGGTCATTGCCTGATCCCGCGCTTGATCGCCTCGACGTCCGCCTTGGCCTGGGTGGCCGCGGCCTGCGGGGTCAGCGAGCCGGCAACCACGGCGCTGAGCGCCTTGGGCACGGGCAGCTCGCCCATGGTGGCCCCGACCAGCTTGCCTTGCCCCTGCGGGATGCCCCACCTGGCGAAGGTGTCGGGGCTGCTGCGCAGCGCGTCGAGCACGTCGTCCGGGTAGATCTCCGCCAGCGGCTTCTTGGCGTCGACGCCCGCGGGCAGCGCGGTCCACTTGGCCTCGAAGCCCTTGCGGGTGGGGAACTTGCCCTCCGGCGCCATCCCGATCCAGCGCTCGTAGCCCTCGTTCATCATGAAGCCGACGAACCGCTGGGCGGCCGTGGCGTTGGCGTCCCTGGTCACCGCCCACGAGACGATCTCGCCGTACTGGGCGGGCGTGCCGCTCCCGGGTCCCTTCAGCGCGGTGACCACGGCGGTGTTCCTGGCCAGCCACCCCTTGTCCTTCCTGCACTCGGCGCAGGACGGGAGCGCGTCGTTCCTGAGCCCGGCCAGCTCGTCGAGGATGTAGGACGACCAGATGGTCATGGCGGCCTTGCCGGCGAAGTAGGTGGCTCTGGTCGAGTCGACGTCCTGCTCACCCTTCACCGAGTACCGCGAGGCCAGGCGCGCGTAGAAGTCGAGGGCCTGCACGCACGGAGGGGAGTCGAGGAGGACGTTGCCGCCGTTGTCCACCAGCTGGCAGCCGTTGGCCAGCGCCACGTGCTCGAAGCTCTGCGCGGTGAAGGAGTCCTTGGGCGCGTTGGCCAGGGTGATGCCCGCGACCCCTCCGGTGTTGAGCTTCTTGGCCGCCGCCTCCAGCCGCTCGTAGGTGTCGGGCGGCTGGAGGCCCGCCTTCTCGAACAGGTCCTTGCGGTAGAGGATCAGCTGCGCCCACCCGTCGCTGGGCACGGCCAGCAGCTTGCCGGAGGCCGTGTCGAGCTCCAGCGCCCTTGCCGAGAAGGTGTCGCGGCCGAGCTGGTCCACCACCTTCTTCGGCGTCTCGGTGTCGAGCAGGTCGTTGGCCTCCAGCTCGCGCACCGCCGCCAGCGGGAGCGCGCCGATGACGTCCGGCAGTCGTCCGGCCGCCGCGGCCGCGGTGACGATCTGGCTGAACTGGTCCTCCGCCACGCCGACCAGATTGACCTTGATACCGGTCCTTTCGGTGAAATCGGCGATGATGCGGCGTTGCACGGCTATGCGGTCGGCGAGTGCTTCCTCGGTCCATACGGTGATCGCGTCGGCGGGCCGATCTTCCGCGCCACCGCCGCACGCGGCCGTGGTGAGGGCCAGCAGCGCGGCGGAGAGGACGGCGGTTACCTTGTACGGCATGACTCGCTCCTCCTGAGGTGTTGTGCCTGGAGTACCCCTTGAACAGGTCGAGCAACGCACTGTGCAATTTCCGGCATCCGTTGAGAAACTCGGCGGGCCGTCGTGCCTGGTCAGCCCCCACACGATTGATCATGGGAAAGGTTGCTTTCCGGAAACGGCTCCTCAAATTCACGGCAATGCTCGGCTAAAGACGTAGACTTAAGTGTGATTTGAGCGCAGCTATGGTTTGCAATCATGCGCCAAATCAGCCACTTCTGTTTGATCAAAAAGCGTAAGTGTGGGTAATGCACGTCATCACGATCGAAGAGCCGGGTCTTGTACGCGTCACGCATGAGGAGCCCGGCGAACTGGCGCCCGGTACCGTGCGCGTGCGCACGCTGTACTCAGGCGTCTCGGCGGGCACGGAACTGACCGCCTACAGAGGAACCAACCCCTACCTCAACCGCCGCTGGGACACCGAGCGCCGGCTGTTCGTCGAGGGCCAGAGCCACTCCTATCCCCTCGCGGGCTGGGGCTACCAGGAGGTCGGCGAGGTCGTCGAAGCCGCGCCGGACGTCGCCGACCCGCCCGTCGGGTCGCTGGTGTGGGGCATCTGGGGCCACCGCGACGAGGCGGTCGTGCCGGCCGAGAAGCTCGTCGGGCACATGATCCCCCCCGGCGTCGATCCCCTCATCGGCGTCTTCGCCAGAGTGGGCGCGATCGCGCTCAACGCGGTCCACGCCGCCGACATCCACCTCGGTGACCAGGTGACCGTGTTCGGGCAGGGCGTGATCGGGCTCCTGGCCACCCGCCTCGCCGTGCTCAACGGCGCCAGGGTGGTCGCCGCCGACGCGCTGCCCGCCCGCCTCGACCTGGCCAAGGAGTTCGGCGCGGCCGAGGCCTTCGACATCCAGACGGGTTCGGTGGCCGAGTTCGTGCGCAAGCGCATCGAGGGCGCCGACACCGCCATCGAGCTGAGCGGCAGCCACCTGGGCCTGCAGGAGGCCATCAGGACCGTCCGCAAGGGCGGCAGGGTCGTGGCGGCCGGCTTCTACCAGGGCGAGGCGCTCGGGCTGCGACTCGGCGAGGAGTTCCACCACAACCAGGTGCAGCTCGTCTCCTCCCAGATCGGCGGCGTGGCCTCGTGGCTGTCGCACCGATGGGACGTCGAACGGCTGCAGCGCACGTTCATGGAGCTGGTCTACCGCGGCGAGGTCGACGCCGGACGGCTGATCAGCCACGTCATGCCCGTCGAGTCCGCCGCCGAGGCCTTCGACCTGCTCGACCACCATCCGGCGGACGTTCTGCAACTCGTCTTCGCCTTCGAAGGAAGCACAGTATGAAGCTGGCCGTACAGGAGCAGTTGCTGCCTGGTCGCACGCTGCAGGAGAAGTTCGCGTTCGCCGTCGACGCCGGGTTCGACGCGATCGAGCTGCGCGGCAAGGGCGACTTCCAGTTCGCCACCAGGCTGACCGAGCTCAAGCGCGCGCTGGCCGACGGGGTGGTCATGCCCACCGTCTGCGTCGACATGCCGCACTTCATCGGCGACTTCGACCCCGCCAAGCGCAAGGACGCCATCCAGCAGCTGCGCTCCCAGCTCACGGTGATCGCCGAGCTGGGCGGCATCGGCGTGATGACGCCCGCCTCGTGGGGGCAGTTCTCCAGGCGGCTGCCGCCCTTCGAGCCGCCGCGCGGCCCCGAGGAGGACCGCGAGGTGCTGGCCGAGGCGCTCGGCCTGCTGGGCGAGCACGCACAGCGCAACGGTGTGAAGATCATGCTGGAGCCCCTCAACAGGTACGAGAACCACATGGTCAACACGCTGGCCGAGGCGGTCTCGTACTGCTCCATGGACTCCGTCAAGGTCGTCGGCGACACCTACCACATGAACATCGAGGAGGACGACCCCTGCCGCTCGCTGGTGGAGGCCGCGCCGTACCTCGCCCACATGCAGATCAGCGAGTCGAACCGCAACCAGCCGGGCACCGGGCACCTGGACTGGGGCGCGCAGCTGGCCACCCTGGACGCGATCGGCTACGACGGCTACCTCGCGCTGGAGTGCCGCCTGCGCGGCGAACCCGAGATCGTCCTTCCGCAGACGGCCGCCTTCGTCAGGAAGTTCCTATGATCGCACGCGACGCCGTGCGCGTCCTGGTCGCCAACTGGGACGGCAGCTACACCGTCCCCTCGCGGCGGCTCTACCCCCACCAGTGGAGCTGGGACTCCGCGTTCATCGCGATCGGCAACGCGCGGTGGTCGCCGCGCAGGGCCCGATCGGAGCTGCTGTCGCTGTTCGGCGCGCAGTGGCGCGACGGGAGGGTGCCGCACATCGTCTTCAACCCCAACGTGCCCGAGGGCGCCTACTTCCCCGGACCGGAGTTCTGGGACGTCCGCGCCCCCTCGGGCAGCGCCACCTCTGGGATCGTGCAACCTCCCGTGCACGCCATCGCGGCGTGGCAGGTGCACCTGGCCGAGCCCGACACCACCTTCCTGAGACGCCTGTACCCGCGCCTGGTCGCCCAGCAACGATTCCTCCGTACGGCCAGGCAGTCGGCCGAGGGTCTGATGTCGATCGTCCACCCGTGGGAGTCGGGCATGGACAACAGCCCCGCGTGGGACATCCCCCTGGCCGCGGTCGCCCCTGGCCCCACGGGCATCGTGCGCCGCGACCTCACCCACGTCAGCGCCGACGAGCGGCCCACCGACCGCGACTACGAGGCCTACGCCGCGCTCGCCCGCGCCTACCGCGACACCGGCTACCGCAGGGCGGGCGCCTTCGCCGTGGAGGACCCGCTGTTCAACGCCGCGTACGGCGCGTCGGAGTCCGCCCTGGCGAAGATCGCCGCCGCCTGCGGTCTCGACCCGGCGCCGCACCACGCGGAGGCGGCCAGGATCACCACCGCGATGGTCGAGCACCTCTACGACGACGGCCTGTTCCACAGCCGCGACACCGCCAGCGGCATCCTGCTGCGCTCCCACAGCGCGGCGGGCCTGGTGCCGCTGATCCTGCCCGACCTGCCGCGCGAGATCGTCACCGCGCTCATCGGCACGGCGCTCGACAGGTTCGAGATCAAGCTGGGGCTGCTGCCCAGCTTCGCGCCCGGCACGCCGGAGTTCGACCGGGTCCGCTACTGGAGGGGGCCGAGCTGGATCAACCTGACCTGGCTGGTCTGGCACGGCCTGCGCCACCGCAGGGCCGACCTGGCCGAACTGCTGGCCGATGGGTTGATCAGGGCGGTGAGCACCTCGGGGTTCAGGGAGTACTTCGACCCGTTCACCGCCGAGGGGCACGGCTGCGCGGACTTCAGCTGGTCGGCGGCGCTAGTCCTCGACGTCCTGGCTCAGCACGGCCTGGATGGCGTGCCGGCGTCCCTGCGCCAGGTCGGCGAGGAGCTGGGGAGCCTGGTCGAATCCGACGACGTCGGTCACCGCGTGCTCACGTAGCCCCGTCCTGTTCCTGAGCAGCTCGACCGTCTCGTGGGAGAGCCGCTCCCTGTCCCACGCGTGGGCGAGGCCGCGCGGCACCCTGCCGATCTGGGCGCACCTGATCGACAGCCCGTTGTGGTGGAACTCCTCGCCCAGGCGCACCTCGTCGGCGCCCTGGGGATAGAAGGCCAGGTCGATCACCGTTCCCTGGGGCCTGAGCAGCTTCAACGCCAGCGCCAGGTAGCGGGCCTGCCCCCTGCATTGGAACACCACGTCGGCGCCCCTGTCACCGGGGCCGTGCCGCCATCGCTCCTTCAACGTGACGGCCGGGTCCTCGCTGACGGTCATGGCGCCGAGCGCCTCGGCGACGCGCAGCCGCTCGGGCGTCTCGTCCACCACGACGACCTCGGCCGCGCCGTGCCTGAGCGCGAAGCAGGCGGTCAGCAGGCCGACCACGCCCGCGCCTGTGATCGCGACCCTGCGACCGCGCACGCCGTCGCCCAGGCTGTGGAAGGCGGGGCCGTACAGGTCGGCGGCGGCGTGCAGCAGGCCGTTGGCGCAGATGGGGCCCATGTGCGCGACGTAGATGCCCAGCAGCGGATCGAGGTCGTCGGGCAGCTCGACGAAGCGGTCCTTGAGCGGGTCGGCCACGTAGCCGGTGCGGTGACCGTAGGCCATGGCCAGCAGCGAGCCCTCCCGCACCGCCCTGGTCCTGGTCTCGGTGACCATGCCGACCTGCATGTAGCCGATCCCGCGCACCGGGTACCCGATCGACGGCACGCCCTCGATGAACAGCCCGAGCACGGGATCCCACGTGGCGTTCAGGTAGGGGTTGGTGCCCTTCACGTAGGTCAGCTCGGTCCCCGCGGAGATGCCGCTGTAGACGGTCTCGACGCGGAACGCGCCGTCCTCCAGCGAGCTCGTCTTCTCCTCGACGAAGGTGATCTCGCCCGGCGCCTCGATGCTCAGCGTGCGGATCTCATCCATGCAGCATCACGGGAACCCTCTCGCCCGCCGAGCGCGCGACCGCGTGCGCCAGCCTGTGGGTGCGCAGCGCCTCCTCGTACGGCGCGCGCACGTCGCTCGTCCTTCCCTGGACCGCGTTCACGAACTCCCTGTCCACCCTCGTCTTGGCCCTGCCCGGGTCCTCCATGATGCTCCGCCCGTCGGTGACGAGCCGGGTTTCGCTGATATCCAGCGACACTCCCTCCGCGCACACCTCGAGTCCCACCCGGCCCTTGGCGGTCAGCATGCAGGTGACCGCCAGCAGGCCCGCGGCCCCCGACTCGAACCGCAGCACGGCCGCGGTGGCCCTGTCGACCTCCCCTTCCTCCGGCGTCCCCCCTGGCACGGCGTGCACCATCGTCACCTCGCCCACCAGCGCTCTGGCCAGGTCGAGGACGTGCACGGCCTGTTCGAGCACCTGGCCGCCGGACAGCTCGCGCCTGATCCACCACGGCACCGGCGGCACCTTGTCCAGCCAGTGGCCGATCGCGAGCTGGATCGGGCGCTCTTCGAGCAGTTCTCTCGCCCTGTCGATGATGTCCAGGTATCGCCAGTGGTGTCCGACCGCCGATGGCAGACTTTTACGTTGGATCTCCGCGCCGATCCTTTCGGCCGTTTCGAGGTCCAGCGCGAGCGGTTTTTCAACAAATATCGGTAGATCGGACTCCAAACAGTCAAGCTCTGGCGTACCGTGCGCGAAAGGAGGAACACACACGTAAACCGCGTCAAGTCTGCCGGCAGCCAGCAGGTCGGCATGGTCGCCGTAGGCGGGGGAGCCATGCCGTGAGGCCAACGCCTCGGCCTTGTGGGGTTCTGTGTCGGCGATTCCAGCAATCGTCACGTCGGGGAATGTGGAGAGGACGTCAGCGTGGCGTGCGGCGACATTTCCCGCTCCGATGATGCCGATTCGGGTGAGTGAGGTCACGGAATGGCATATGCCTCATCTGCGGTCGAGCAAACAACGACGTTCGAATCGCTATGAAAAGGGCAGTTCTGCCATTCATGACGTCATCAGATCGGGGCAGACTGCATGGAACCAGGTACCAGCACCGCCGCCGACTGGCCGCTTGACGCGTTGCGTCTGGCCAAGGGCGGCACGACCGTCAGTGTGGTGCTTCCCGCGCGAGACGAGGAGCGCACGGTCGGCGCGATCGTCTCGGCGATCCGCGACGACCTGTCCGGACTGGTCGACGAGATCCTTGTCGTCGACTCCCGCTCCACCGACGCCACGGCCGCCCGCGCGGCCAAGGCGGGAGCCAGGGTCGTCCGCCAGGACGACGTGTTGCCCCAGCTGCCGCCGCTGTCGGGCAAGGGGGAGGCGCTGTGGAAGGGCCTGGCCGCCAGCCATGGCGACCTGGTCGTCTACATCGATTCCGACCTGCGCAACTTCGGCTCCCACTTCGTCTCGGGGCTGCTCGGGCCGCTGCTGGCCGACCCAGGGACGCAGTTCGTGAAGGGCGCCTACGAACGGCCCCTGCGCGGACGTCGGGGCGAGGGAGGGCGGGTCACCGAACTGGTGGCGCGGCCGCTGCTCAACCTGTTCTGGCCCGAGCTGGCCGGGTTCGCCCAGCCGCTCGGCGGCGAGTACGCCGCCAGAAGGTCGGTGCTGGAGCGGGTGCCGTTCGTCACCGAGTACGGCGTCGAGTTCGGCCTGCTCGTCGATCTCCTCGAGCTGATCGGCATGGACGCCATGGCCCAGGTGGACCTCGGCTCTCGTGAGCACTCCCATCAGAGCACGGCCGCCCTCGGCAGGATGGCGGGGCAGATCCTGCTCACCGCCTGGTCGCGGCTGGAGCGCCAGGGCAGGATCGTCGCCTCGGAGCCGCCTGCGACACTCCTGCGCCAGTTCAATCCCGACACCGTCACCGACGTGTCCGTCGCCGAGCGGCCACCGCTCGCGTCCCTGATCAAGGTCATGGAGGAGGACGTGGCATGAAGATCCTGGTGAACGCAGGACCGTGGTTGCCGATCCCGCCCTCGGGCTACGGCGGGATCGAGAACGTCGTCGCCACTCTCGTGCCCGCCCTCCGCTCGCGCGGCGTGCACGTCGTACTCGCCTCGGTGGGTTCCAGCGGCATCGAGGCCGACGAGCTGATCTGGACGTTCCCCGACGGGCAGTTCGGGGATCTGCAGAAGCCGTACAACCAGGTCATGGGCCTGGCCCACGCGCACCAGGCGCGCGTGCTCGACGAGTTGCGCGGCCGCGACGACATCGACCTGGTCCACGACCACCTGGAGGTCGTGGGTCCCGCGACGCTGTCGGCCTTCGGCGGCCCGCCCGTCCTGCACACCCTGCACTGGGACCTGCGCAAGCATCCGGCCTTCTACGGCGCCTTCCCGCCGGGGATCGCGGTCAACGGGGTCTCCGGCTCGCAGCTGGCCCGCGCGCCCTCCGCCCTGCGCGCGGCCTCGCTCGGCGCGGTCCACCTGGCCACGCCGCTGGCCGATGAGGAGCCGGCCGGGGGAGGCGGCGAGCAGGTCGTGGTCATGGGCAGGGTGTGCGCGCTCAAGGGCCAGCACCTGGCGGCGCGGGTGTGCCAGAAGCTCGGCCTGCCGCTGGTGATGGCGGGCCCGGTGAGCGGCCTGAACACCCCCGCCGAGCTGGAGGCCGTCCTGCAGGACCCCGACCATCCGCTGCACGGCCACCCCGACGTCCGCTACCACCACGACCAGGTCGCCCCCTACCTGGACGGCGACCTGGTCCGCTGGATCGGCGGCGTCGGCGGGAGCGACAGGGACGAGCTCTACGCCTCGGCGAAGGCCGCCCTGTTCCCCATCCAGTGGGACGAGCCCGGCGGCACCGCCGTGGTCGAGGCCCTCGCCCTCGGCGTGCCACCGGTCGGCCTGCGGCGCGGCTGCATGCCCGAGCTCGTCGACCACGGCCGCACCGGCTGGCTCGCCGACACCGAGGAGGAACTGGCCGAGCTGCTGCTGCGGGTCGACGAGATCGATCCGGAGGAGTGCCGCCGCGAGGCCCGCGCACGCTTCTCCCCGTCGGTCATGGCCGAGCGCTACCTGGAGCTGTACGGCCAGGCTGTCACTCGCGGGCGCCGATCGCCTCGGCGGGCGGCCGGCTGAGGGCGAACCTCGCGGGGATCGCGGTGGCCAGCAGCGCGAGCGTCGCGGCCGCGGCGATCACCGCCAGGTAGGTCAGCGGCGGCACGGACGGCATCGCCGATCCCGTCATCCCCGTGCTGAAGGCCGTCAGGGTGATCAGCGCAGCGGCGCTGCCGAGGACCGTCGACACGAGCACGGCGGCCAGGCTCTCCGCCCGCAGCATGCGCAGGACCTGCCGCCTGGTGGTGCCGACCAGGCGCAGCAGCGCCAGCTCGCGGGTGCGGGCCGCGGTCGACATGGCCAGCGTGTTGACCACGGCGATCGCGCAGAAGGCGACGATCAGGCCCATGGCGACGTAGGCCACCGCCGGGTTGGAGCCGCTCACCTCGGCGGGCAGCCGGGCGCCGAACCGCTCCAGCGTGGCCGGGTCGCCTCCGGCGACCAGGATGCGGCCGCGCGGATCGTCGACGTGTCCCGCGACGAGGGCGTGGGAGAGGGTGAGGTCGCCGAAGCCGAGACCCCTGCCGTAGACGGCGGCGACGGTCAGCTCGGCCGGGGTGCCGTCGCCGAGCGTGAGGGCGAGAACGGAGCCCACCGAGAGGCCCAGGCGCCCGGCGGCCGTCGTGCTGACCGCGACCGACCTCTCGTCCAGCTTCTGGAGCGAGCCGGCCACGACGCCCAGGTCCATGGTCTTCTCCAGGCCCTCGGTGGTGACGGCCTGCGCGGTGTACCTGTCCAGGTCGATCCTGACCGAGGTGCGCAGCACCTCGGTGACGGCCACGACGCCCGGCAGCTCGCGGACGGCGGCGGCGGAGATGCCGGACCCGAGCACGTGGCCGGCCCTGACGCCCGCCGCGGCCTGCTCGCGGGCGGCGTTCTCCATGGTGGTCTGGCTGAACAGGATCGTGCAGGTCATCGCGATCAGCAGGCTCAGCGGGGTGACGACGGCGGCCATGCGCCTGGTGTTCGCGCGCAGGTTCGCCGCGGACAGGAACCCGCCCGCGCCGGGGGTGCGCAGGGGAAGCGCGGTCACGAACCTGGCGATCACCGGGCCGAGCAGCGCGATGGCGATCGTCCACACCAGAGCGGTGAGCTGGGTGACAGGGGCCGAGGCCGACTCGGTGTCGAGGGTCGAGACCAGGATCGTCAGCACCACGCCGCCTGCCAGGGCGAGCACGCCCGCCACCACGCGCGCCATGGGCAGCCCGCCGCTCTGCAAGGCCGCCTCGCCGAGCGCCTCCACCGGCCTGATCCTGGCCGTGCGGCGGGCCGAGACCAGTGCCGCCGCCCACGCCGCGCCCACGGTGGCCGCCATCGCGGCGAGGGGCGGGAACGGGCTGACGACGAGCTGCAGATTGGCGGGCATCGCCCCCGTCGCGACGAACCTGGTGCGCAGCCAGAGGCCGAGCAGGACGCCCACGCCCGAGCCGAGCACGCCCGCGCCCGCGCTGACGAGCAGCGCCTCGCCGCCGAGCAGCTTGCGGATCTGCCGGGGGGTGGCCGCGATCGCCCTCAGCATGGCCAGCTCGCGCTGGCGCTGCTGGACAGACAGCGCGAGGGTGCCGACCACGACGAGCACCGACACCAGCAGCGAGGTGCCGCCGAGCGCGCCGCCCAGGCTGACCAGCGTCGTCCGGGCCTTCTCCGCCCCGAGGAACTCCACCGCGCCGCGCTCGTCGCCGGTGTAGGCGAACGCGCCCTTCACCTGGCCGCCGAAGGAGGGGAAGACGCCGATCGCGCTCACCATCCCCTTCCTGCCGGCCAGGCGCCGCGCCTCGGCGGTGGTGAAGAAGACGGTGTCCTGGCTGGGCAGGGCCTGCGCGGTGACGCCGACCACGCGGTAGGCCCGCCCGGAGGCCTCCAGCGTGGCTCCGGCGAAGCGCGCGTCCACGACGACCTCGTCGTCGGCCCTGGGCGCACGCCCCTTGGCGAGCGTGAACGGCGTGAGCGCCGCCGACTCCCATCCGTGCCCGAGCGCGTGCCCGACGGGGAAGGTCACCTCGGTCACGACCTTCTCGACGCCGGGCGCCCTCTTCAGCTCGGCGGCGATGGAGGCGGGGATCCAGCGCCGCTCGGACAGCGGCTTGGCCTTGGTCTTGACGTCGCCGTCGTCGTCACGGGTGGTCTGACGGTCGAACCGGTCACCGGCGACGATCACCGGCGCGCCCGCGTACCGCTCGGCCGCGACCCCGCCCCGAAGGCCGGTCTCCAGCAGCATCCCGCAGGCGGTCACCAGCGCCGCCGCGCAGAGCAGGGCCACGAACGCGCCCGCGAACCCCGCCTTGCGGTGCCGCAACGTCCTGATCGCGAAGGAGATCATCACTTCCACGCCCCCAGCCTGGTCATCCGCTCGGCCACCTTGTCGGCGGTCGGGGCGGCCATCGAGTCCACGATCCTGCCGTCGGCCAGGAACAGCACGGTGTCGGCGTAGGAGGCGGCCACCGGGTCGTGGGTGACCATCACCACGGTCTGCCCCAGAGAGGAGACCACCTCGCGCAGCAGCGTCAGCACGTCACGGGCGGTCATGGTGTCGAGCGCGCCCGTCGGCTCGTCGCCGAACACCACCTCCGGTCTGGTCACCAGCGCCCTGGCGATGGCCACGCGCTGCTGCTGACCGCCCGACAGCTGGGCGGGCCGGTGTCCCGTCCGGCCCTCGAGGCCGACCCGGCGCACGATCTCGGCGAGCCACGCCTGATCCGCCTTCACCCCCGCCAGGCGCAGCGGCAGCGTGATGTTCTCGATCACCGTGAGCGCCGAGACCAGGTTGAAGGACTGGAAGACGAAGCCGACGCGCTGCCTGCGCAGTTCGGTCAGCGCCGTCTCGTTCATGCGGGCCAGCTCGGTGTCGCCGAGCCGTACCGAACCGGAGGAGGGCACGTCCAGGCCCGCCGCGCAGTGCAGGAACGTGCTCTTGCCCGAGCCCGACGGGCCCATCACGGCGGTGAAGGTGCCGCGCGGGATACCCACCGACACCTCGCGCAGGGCCGCCACCGCTCCTTGCCCCCTGCCGTAGATCTTGCTCACCGCGTCCAACCGCACCACGTCTGTCATGGGGAACAGCCTGCTGACCTGAGGATTCATCGGCCAGAGACGCCGTCATGAGCCGGGTATGACGTCGTCATGATCCGGACACTGGTAGACATATCCCTGTGATTCGTGTGCTTTTGGCCGAGGACCAGCACGTCATCAGGGGCGCCCTGGTCGCGCTGCTCGGCCTCGAAGAGGACATCGAGGTCGTCGCCGCCGTCGAGTCGGGCGACGCCGTCCTCGCCGCCGCGCTGGCGCACCGGCCGGACGTCGCGGTCCTCGACATCGACATGCCCGGCACGATCGACGGCCTGGAGGCGGCGGGCGAGCTGCGCGCCAAGCTCCCCGCCTGCCGCACGCTCATGCTCACCGCGTACGGCAAGCCCGGCCACCTGCGGCGCGCGCTGGGCGCGCAGGTCGACGGGTTCGTGCTGAAGACCGCGCCGCCCGAGGAGCTGACCGCGGCGATCCGCAAGGTGGCAGGGGGACAGCGGGTGCTGGATCCCTCTCTCGCGGTCACCGCGTGGGACCTGGCCGACAACCCGCTCACCCCGCGCGAGGCCGACGTGCTGCGCATGGCGGCCGGCGGGGCGGAGGCGCCGGAGATCGCGGCCCAGCTGTACCTGAGCGCGGGAACCGTGCGCAACTACCTGACCACGATCGTCGCCAAGCTCAACGCCCGCAACCGCACCGACGCCGCGCGCATCGCCAGGGAGTCGGGCTGGATCTGACGGTCAGCCGGCCCTGACGGGAACCCACGCCAGGGTGGGCGCCTGCGCGACCAGCTCGAACCAGCCGTCCTCGTGGCAGGTGGTGAGGCGTCCGTCCAGCGCGGCCAGCCTCGTGGTGAGGTTGCCGAGCCCTGACGAGCCGCGCCGCCGCTCCGGCGACGCGGTCCGCACGCCGTCGTTGCGGACGCGCAGCCGTACGACGCCGTCCTCGTGGGCGGTCTCGATCAGGCACCGGCGGGCCGAGCTGTGCCTGAGCACGTTCGTCACCGACTCCCTGAGCGCGGTGCTCAGCACGGTCTCCACCTGCTCGCCGAGGTCGCCGTGGTCCAGGTCGAGGGTGACCTCGATGGCGGCGGCGGCCAGCACCGAGCGCGCCGACTCCGCCTCGGCCGCCAGCGACATCGTCAGGTCACCGCCGGAGACCGCCCGCAGGTCGGCCTCTGCCCGCTCGACCATCGTCAGCACGTCGTCGAGCTCGGCCCTGGCCCGCTCGGGGTCCAGACGGCGGGCCAGCTCGCACTTGAGCAGGATCGCCGCCAGGTTGTGGCCGAGCAGGTCGTGCAGGTCGCGGGCGGCCCTGAGGCGTTCCTCGACCACCGCGGCACGTGCCAGGCCGTGGCGCGAGTCCTGCAGCTCCTTGATCACCTGCGCCAGCCTGACCAGGCCGTAGACGACCAGGCCGGTGACCACCGTGCTCACCGCGTAGTTGACGGTCAGCGCCACGGGCAGGGCCAGCAGCACGCCCGCGACCGCGACGCTCGCCACCACGGCGGCCACCAGCGGCAGCGCCAGCGCCCACGGGAAGGCGAGCAGGACAGGCCCCGCGAGGAACCCGGCGACTCCCAGCCACGCCCTGCCGAAGAAGGGGATGGGCGCGTACGTCAGCAGCGCCATGACCCCGAGGGCGACCATGTGGCGGCCGGTCACCGAGCGCAGCTGCATGACGAAGATCACGGCGAGGATCGCGGCCGCCGCCCACACCGGCTCCGCCAGCAACAGCGCCTTCAGCGAGAACCCCGCGAGGACGGTGGCCAGCAGCGCGACGGACAGCGCGTACGCCCCCCTGTCGTGCTCCGGCTCGGCGGAAGGGCGCGTGTCCGGCAGCACGGCCTCGACGGTCAGCCTGCCTTCGGCGGTCAGCTCCGCGGTGAGCGTGCCGCCCGCCGTCTCCACCTGCGGCAGCAACGCGCCCATGCTCTCGTCGTCGGCGGTGCGTGCGCCGTCGTTGGTGACGCGCAGCCGTATCCTGCCCTCCTCGGCGGAGGTCTCGATGAGGCAGATGGTGGCGGCGCGCCGCCGGACGACCTCGGTCACGGCCTCGCGGAGCAGCGCCGCCAGCAGGGCGCCCGCGGGACCGAGCGGCTCGGTGTGCCCCATGCGGACCTCGACCGCCACTCCCTCCGCGGCCAGCATCGCCCTGGCGGTGGTGATCTCGGGCGTCAGCGACATCGCCCGGTAGCCGGACGCGGCCGACCTGGCGTCGGCCAGCGCCTTCCGTGCCGTGGCGACGTCGGGGCTGCCCGTGCGTGCGCCCGCGGCGATCACCGTCAGCGCCTTGCCCAGCCCCTCGTTCAGCTCGGCGGCGATGCGCAGCCGCTCCTCGGCGGTCGCGGACATCGCGAGGGCGAGCCTGGTGGCGTGGACCTCGTCGACCCGCTCGGTCAGCCGGGTCAGGCCGTAGATGACCAGCGAGATCAGCACCGCGCTGATCGTGGCGTCCGCCGTGCCGAGCGCGGCGGCGCTCACCGCGACACCGGCCGCCAGCGGCCACAGCGGCGTGAGCAGCAGCGAGCCGCCCACGAAGCCGAGGATGCCGACCGAGCTGCCCGCGACCAGCACCGAGGCGTAGGCCGCGACCGTCACGACGACCGGCTGCCACCACCCGCGCCGGACCGTGAAAAGCGCCTGCGCGCCGAACACCACCAGCGCCAGCGGGGAGCCGGCCACCAGGTAGATGCTCGCGAAGCTCCCGAGCACCACGAAGACGATCACTCGGGCTCTGTGCGGCACGCCAGCAGCTTAGGAGAAGCCCCTCGGCAGCACGGCGACGGGGCAGGCCGACGCCTTCAGCGCCTTCATCGCCACCTCGCCGAGGAACACCCTGTGCGGCTGGGCGTCCTCGCTGGCCGCGCAGATCAGGAGGTCGCCCGGCGGCCACTCCACGCTGGCCAGCGCGGCGGCCACATCGTGCCCCTCCGCCGTCTCGGCCTCCGCCTCGATGCCGGTGCTCTCCCATGCCAGCCGTACGGCCAGCGCCAGGTCGTCACGCAGCCGCCCCGCGTCCTCGGTGCGCAGGTCGAAGGTGATGAGCCGCATGGGCACGCCGAGCCGCAGCGCGGCCTGCGCCACCCGCTCGACCGCCTCGTCGGCCTGCGGCCTGTGCACGTAGGCCAGCGTCAGGCGGCTCGGCGCCTCCGGCGGTTCGTAGCCCGCGGGCGCGAGCATGACCGCCTCGGGCGCCAGGTGCAGGAGGTGGTCTCCCGTGCTGCCGATCGCGATGCGGCCGCGCTGCCCGCCCTGGGCCGAGCCCACCACGATCAGGTCCGCCCTGATCCTGCTGGCCAGCACCGACAGGCCCCTGCCCGAACCGCGGCTCTCGAAGGCCAGGTACTCGGCGGGGACCTCGCCGAGCGCCTCCGCCGCGTGCGCGAGATTGGCCTGGGCCTCGACGGCGAGCCCGGGACTGCCAGGGGGATAGATCGTGGCCACGGTCAGCTCCCCGCCGGTGACCCGCGTGATGGCGGCCCCGAGCGCGAGAGCGTCATGTCCACCCGGGTCGTTCGTGTATCCGACGACGACGTGCTCTCCGATCACCATGCGCCCGTACCCCGCTTGACCTGGGAATATTCGTGTTACGCCGGGGGTTGTGGGTAAGGGGGCTACTGAGAAGGTGAGGACGACGAAGATCACGCTTGACACCTGTTTCAACGGCGCTCTCGGCCCGGTCACGCTACGCGAGGCGGTGCGCAGGCTGAGAGCGAGAGAGCTGGCCTGCACCGTCGAACCCGAACTGGTCGAAGGCAAGGTCAACGTGTTCTGCGACTGCGTCGAGCGCGGTTTCACGCCGCTCCGCAGCGAGATCATGGCCGCCTACTACGTGGCGGAACGCGACGCGACGATCGAGGCCTACGACCGAGGCCTCATCACCGAAGGCGAGCTCAGGCAGAAATACCTCGATCTCGACCGTTTGGTGCTGACACGGGCCTGAGATCGACCGAAAGGTCGAGGCGAACCGGTCGTGATCCCTCTACGGTGACATGTTCATCGATCCTTCACCGATTGGACATGACGCCACGTGTACGGGGACATCGTCGGCTTCGCCATGAGCACGCCCGCATGGGTGCACGCCCTCGCCGAGACCGGCACGGACGCAGGTCTCCTGCTGTTCGCCGCGCTCTTCGCCCTGTCCGTCTGGCGGTCGAGAGCGGCTTCCGATCGCGACCTGGCCCTCACACTCGCGGGCCCCGTCGCGGTGGTCGGCGCCTACGCCCTCAGCGAGGGCGTCAAGCTCCTCATCAGGGAGGAACGGCCGTGCAGGGGAGGGATCGCCACCATCGCGGCATGCCCGCCTGTCGGTGACTGGTCCTTCCCCAGCAACCACTCCGTGATCGCCGCCGCCTCGGCGGGCGCGCTGGTCCTGGCCTGGCGGCGGCTGGCCTGGCTGGTGCTGCCGCTGGCCGCGTTGATGGCCTTCTCCCGGGTGTTCGTGGGGGTCCACTACCCCCACGACGTCGCGATCGGCTACCTGTTCGGCGTGCTCATGGCACCCCTCCTGGCGTTGATGACGGTCGGCGCCTTCACTCCTGTCGTACGGCGGGCCCGCGAAAGGAGTCCGTGGTTTCGACCAGCCGAGCCGCGATCCCGGGCTCGGTGAAGGCGTGTCCCGCGTCGTCGACGACGTGGAAGTCCGCCTCGGGCCACGCCTTGTGCAGGTCCCACGCGGTAGCCATCGGCGTGCAGGCGTCGTAGCGGCCCTGCACGATGACCGCGGGGATGTGCCTGATCTTGTCCACGTCGCGGATGAGCTGGCCCGGCTCGAAGAATCCGCCGTTGACGAAGTAGTGGTTCTCGATCCTGGCGAAGGAGACGGCCTTGGCCGGCTCCTCGAACTCGGCGACGTGCTCGGGATCGGGCAGCAGCGTGATCGTGGCCGCCTCCCACTGCGCCCAGGCGCGGGCGGCGGCCACCCGCACCTCGTCGTCGGCGCTGCCGAGCCGCCGCGAGAACGCGGCGATCAGGTCGCCACGCTCCTCCTCGGGAATGGGCGCCAGGTACGACTCCCACAGGTCGGGGAAGAGGAACGACGCGCCCTCCTGGTAGAACCAGCGCAGCTCGTGCTTCCTGAGCGTGAAGATGCCGCGCAGGATCAGCTCGCTCACCCTGTCGGGGTGGGTCTGCGCGTAGGCGAGCGCGAGCGCGCTGCCCCACGACCCGCCGAACACCTGCCACACGTCGATCCCGAGATGCTCGCGCAGCCGTTCGATGTCGCGCACGAGGTTCCAGGTGGTGTTGGCCGCCAGTGACACGCCGGGGTCGCTCGCGTGCGGCCTGCTGCGGCCGCAGTTGCGCTGGTCGAACAGCACGATCCGGTACGCCTCGGGGTCCCACTGGCGGCGGTGCTTGGCCGAGCAGCCGCTGCCGGGCCCGCCGTGGAGCATGACCGCGGGCTTGCCTTCGGGATTGCCGCAGACCTCCCAGTAGATCTCGTCGCCGTGGCCGACGTCGAGCATTCCGGAGTCGTAGGGCTCAATGGCTGGATAGAGGCTCATGGACTCCTGTCTTACCGGAACCGGCCGGTCGCGGCGAACGACCGCGTGATCTCGCCGCCGTCGCCGGGCGTCCCCTGGCGCGCGCGGCGAGGACAATGGGCTCATGGAGCTCGTCTCGATCGATGACATCCGAGCCGCCGCCGACCGCGTCGCGCCCCATGTGCTGCGCACCCCGCTCATCCAGGCCGACGACCTCTGGGTCAAGCCGGAGAGTCTCCAGCGCGTGGGCTCCTTCAAGATCCGGGGAGCGACCAACGCGGTCGCCGTCCTCGACCCCCAGGGCGTGGTCACCCACTCCTCCGGCAACCACGGGCAGGCCCTCGCCTACGCCGCCCGGCTCAAGGGCATCCCGTGCGTCGTGGTCGTCCCCGAGGGCGCCCCGAAGGTCAAGACCGACGCGATCTGGGCGTGGGGAGCCGAGCTGGTCGTCGTCCCCCCGGCACAGCGGGTGGTCGCGGCGGAGAAGCTCGCCGCCGAGCGCGGGCTGACGCTGGTCCCGCCGTACGACCATCCGGCGGTCATCGCGGGCCAGGGCACCATCGGGCTGGAGGTCATGGCGGACCTGCCCGGCGTCGAGGTCGTCCTCGTCCCGGTGAGCGGGGGCGGCCTGATCTCGGGGATCGCGTCGGCGGTCAAGGCCCTCGACCCCTCCGTGCGGGTGATCGGCGTCGAACCCGAGCTCGCCGCCGACGCGGCGGAGAGCGTGGCCGCGGGGCGGCGCGTCACGTGGGAGCCGGAGCGGACCTTTCGCACCATCGCCGACGGGCTTCGCGCGGACCTGTCCGAGCTGACGTTCGCGCACGTAAGGGCGCGGGTGGACGCCATCGTGACCGTCACGGAGGACGAGATCCGCGACGCGATGCGCTATCTGGCCGCCCGCGCGCGGCTGGTGGCCGAGCCGAGCGGGGCGGTCGCGACCGCGGCCTACCTGGCGGGCAGGACGGCACCCGGCCGTACGGTGGCCATCCTGTCGGGCGGCAACCTCGATCCGTCGGCCTAGTCGGAGGTCCACTCGAAGCGGTCGAGGAAGCCGCGCTCGCCCCTGGCGTACTCGTCGAAGGCCCGCCGCACCTCTTCCAGGCGGGTCACGAGCGTCGTGCGGAGCGTGCCCTCCTTGTACTCCAGCTCGTAACCCGGCGAGACCTGGATGAAGTGGTGGCCGAAGGTCACCAGGACGGCGAAGGGGTTCTGCGGGGACAGCGTGCCGAGCACGTCACGCACGAGCCCCAGGTCGGGGTTGACGACCATCATGCCGTCGCCGGTGTGCAGCTGGGTCGCGGGGTCGACGCCGAGCGGCGACAGGTTGTGCACGAGGTCGCGCTGGGGGTCGTAGCAGACCAGGCCGTGCTGCCTGGCCAGGGCGAACGCGGCGTTGGACACCTCGTCGAGCTCCTCGGGCGCCATGGTGATCAACGCGTGTCCCGGATAGGAGACGGCGTGGCCCGGCAACTCCTTGACCAGGGCCGCGACCTCGGCCACCTCGGACTCGGCAGGACGGTCGGCACGGGCCGCCCGGTAGGCGGCCGCGGCCTGCTCCCTGGTGATCGGCTCGCTCTCGCGCCAGACCATCAACTCCACGCTCATGCCCCTATCTTGCAGGGCCCGCCCGGTCGGCTCAGACCTGGGGCTTCTCGGAGTCGGGGACGAGCTCGACCGTGCAGTGCGCGCACCGCCTGGCCTCGGCGGGGATCTCGCTGAGGCATTCGGGGCACTGCTTCACCGTGGCCGCCTTGTCGCCCTCGAACAGGCCGATCAGCCTGGTCATCGGCATCACGATCAGCCAGTAGACCACCGCCGCGATGATCAGGAAGCTGATCAGGTGGTTGAGGAAGTCGCCGTACTTGAACTCGCTGCCGTTGACGGTGAAGGAGTACTGCGCGAAGTCGGGTTCCCTGCCGCCGGTGACGGCCCCGATCAACGGCGTGACGAGGTCGGCGACCAGCGCCTGCACGAGCCCGCTGAACGTCGCGCCGACGATGACGGCGACGGCGAGCTCGACGATGTTGCCCCGCAGTAAGAACTTCTTGAATCCACCCATGGCGGACGCACATTGCCATGGGGGAGCGACGCAAACCTAGATGCCGTCGAAACGGCCCTGTTTTACGGCGTCGCGGAAGCTCTCCCACTCCTGGAGCGAGAATCGCAGAACGGCCCCGTCGGCATCCTTGCCGTCGCGAATGAGGACCCTGTCGGCGTGCTTGGCCACCTGAACGCATTGACCGTTGTTGCAGGAATGCCAGGACAGATTCTGGGGGGAGCTCATGCGCTACCTCTCAGCGGTTGCCTGCAGGATGTCGTGCGCAGGGCAATCGTAACCCGGAGGTATCTCGCGAAGGGCGCGAGAGACGCACGTGTGGCGCTCAGTCGCGCTTGACGCGAATGACGAACTCGTGCCATTCCTGTGCGGAGAACCGCAGGACAGGGCCGTCGGCCTGCTTGTTGTCGCGCACGCCTATCTGCGCCCCGGGCAACGCGGCGACCTCGACGCAACTGCCGTTGTTGCAGTGCGGGGAGGACTTCCACCGGGGCTCGGCCTGGCGCGGTGACGTCATCTTGTCTCTCCTGGAGACTCGAAGTGGGACGGGTGAACCATCCGTCGTCACCTGCCAGGTGCGCGGTGTGGTTCCCGAATCGTAACTCGCTCTGGCACTTGCCGAAGGTAATTTCCGGCCCTAATTCATGGAGTGAAGTACCGAATGCCATCCTCTATCCGGATGGCGGAGTCCTGAGGGCTCAGTGCCACGGCGCGCAGATAGTTGAGCACCTCCCGGAACCGGTCGAGCTGGGCGGGCTTCTCGATGTAGAAGGTGCCGGCGAGCGTCTCCATGTAGACGGTGTCGCGGATCTCGGTGTCGTTGGCGAACTCCATGAGCCTGAAGGCGGCGTCGAATCCCATGTGCGCGCCCGCGCTGTACGGGATCACCTGGACCGTGAGGTTGGGCAGGTCGGCCCGCTCTCTCAGCCGGACCAGCTGTCCGCGCATGACCTCGCGCCCGCCCACGTGGCGGTGCAGGGCCGACTCGTCGAGCAGCACCCAGTAGCGGGGGGCCTGGGCCTTCGACAGGATCTCCTGGCGCTTCATCCTGACCCGAAGGCGCTCCTCCAGCACCTCGGGATCGATGAGCGGAAGGTAGCCGCGGATGACGGCGCGCGTGTAGTCGGGGGTCTGCAGCAGGCCGGGGACGGTCGTCGTCTCGTACTCGGAGATCGCGACGGCCTCGCTCTCCAGCCCGACCAGCGGGCGGAAGTCGACGTCCTCGGCCTTCAGCCACCACTCGTCCTGCCTGGACTCCCTGGCCAGGACCATGAGCCGCTCGACCTCGCCGGCGTCGGTCAGGCCGTACATGGCGCACAGGTCGCGCACGTCCCGCAGGCTCGCCCTGCGGCGCGCGGTCTCCAGCCTGCTGATCTTCGCGGGGGAGCAGAGCAGGCGCTCGGCGACGTCGGCGATGCTCAACCCCGACTCCTGGCGCAGCTCCCGCAGGCGCTTGGCCAGCTGCCGCTGGCGGAGGGTGGAGTTGGCGCTCTCCATGCGGTGATCGTACCTCCCGAGGAAGATTGCCGGAGGCACGTGAGATAGGTAAACGTCACCGGCATATTCCTTTGGCAATTGCCAAAGCGGGTAAATCCGCGACAAAGAACGGAGTGCCCGATGGAGATCAGCGATCTGAACCTCAGGGCGGCGATGACCTCGCCGTTCAGGAACCTGTTCGAACTGCTCGACATCTGGACGTTCGCCCGGTGGGACAGGAGGGCCGAGGCGCAGGGATGGACGGTGGTCAAGCCCCAGCCGCTGGTCCACGTCTACCGCCACTCCGGCTTCGCCTCCATGGTCACGTGCGGCGGCTGCGGCGGGGAAGGAGTCACCAGAAAGGGCGCGTGCCACACCTGCCTGGGTTCGGGCAGGCAGCGGCCCGAACCCGATCGATGACGGGCGCGGGGTTATCGGTGGCTTCTGAGCGGGCATCTAGGCAGCCGCTGCCTCCTGGGCGAACATGGGGGCCAGAGCGTAAGGGGAGCCTCGATGATCGAGATCTGGCCGGGAGACCCGTATCCTCTCGGTGCCACCTACGACGGCGCGGGCACCAACTTCGCGCTGTTCACCGAGGCGGCGGATCGCGTCGAGCTCTGCCTGTTCGACGAGGACGGCAAGGAGTCCAGGGTCCCCTTCACCGAATGCGAGGGGTTCATCTGGCACGGCTACCTGCCCGGCGTAGGCCCCGGCCAGCGGTACGGCTACCGCGTGCACGGACCCTACGACCCCGCGCGCGGCCTTCGCTGCAACCCCCACAAGCTCCTGCTCGACCCGTACGCCAAGGCGATCGAGGGCGGCGTCACCTGGAACAAGGCGCTCTACGACGGCGACATGCCCAACCTCGAGGACTCCGCCCCCTTCATGCCGCGCTCGATCGTCATCAACCCGTTCTTCGGCTGGGGGCACGACAGGCCGCCCGCCACGCCGTACCACGACACGGTGATCTACGAGGCGCACGTGCGCGGGCTGACGATCGCCAACCCCAAGATCCCTGAGCGCATCCGCGGCAGCTACGCCGCGCTCGGCCACCCGGAGATCATCGACCACCTCACCAAGCTCGGCGTGACCGCGCTGGAGCTGATGCCCGTCCACCAGTTCGTCACCGACCAGCACCTGGAGGAGAAGGGGCTGACCAACTACTGGGGCTACAACACCAGCGGCTACTTCGCCCCGCACAACCGCTACTCCAGCCAGGGGCAGCGAGGCGGGCAGGTGCTGGAGTTCAAGGCGATGGTCAGGAACCTGCACGAGGCGGGCATCGAGGTCATCCTCGACGTCGTCTACAACCACACCGCCGAGGGCAACCACCTGGGGCCGACGCTGGGCCTGAAGGGCATCGACAACCCGACCTACTACCGCCTGGTCGACGGCGACCCCCAGCACTACATGGACACCACGGGCACCGGCAACAGCCTGTTCATGCGCAGCCCCCAGGTCCTCCAGATGATCATGGACTCGCTGCGCTACTGGGTCATGGAGATGCACGTCGACGGCTTCCGCTTCGACCTGGCCGCCACCCTGGCTCGCGAGCTGCACGAGGTCGACCGGCTGTCGGCCTTCTTCGACCTGGTGCAGCAGGACCCCGTGCTGTCGCAGGTCAAGCTGATCGCCGAGCCGTGGGACGTCGGCCCCGGCGGTTACCAGGTCGGCAACTTCCCCGCCAGGTGGACCGAGTGGAACGGCAAGTACCGCGACACGATCAGGGACCTCTGGCGTGGCGAACCGGCCACGCTGCCCGAGTTCGGCTCCCGCTTCACCGGCTCGGGCGACCTCTACCAGAGCGACAGCCGCCGCCCCGTCGCCTCCGTCAACTTCGTGACCTGCCACGACGGCTTCACCCTGCACGACCTGGTCTCCTACAACGAGAAACACAACGAGGCCAACGGCGAGGACAACAGGGACGGCACCGACGACAACCGCTCGTGGGACGCGGGAACGGAGGCGCTGCGGGAGCAGCAGAAACGCAACTTCCTGACCACGCTCTTCCTGTCGCAGGGCGTGCCCATGCTCTCCCACGGCGACGAACTCGGCCGCACCCAGCAGGGCAACAACAACGGCTACTGCCAGGACAACGAGCTGACCTGGGTCGACTGGTCCGACGTGCGCAACAAGTGGCTGCTGCTGGAGTTCACGCAGCGGCTGGCCAAGCTGCGTCGCGAGCACCCCGTCTTCCGCCGCAGGCGCTTCAACTACGACATGGCATGGCTCACCCCCTCGGGCGAGGAGATGACCGTCGCCGACTGGAACGTGGGCTACGCCAAGTCGCTGGCCGTCTACCTCAACGGCAAGGCGATCACCGAACCGGACAGGAGGGGCAGGCCCATCGTCGACGACTCCTTTCTCGTGCTGTTCAACGCCCACCACGACACCATCAGGTTCACGATCCCGAAGGACTACGGCGAGATGTGGCTGACCGAGATCGACACCGCGATGCCGATCATGCTCGACACCAGGGTCAAGAGAGCAGGGGAGCGGTTGCAGGTGCCGGGACGCTCGATGAGGGTGTTGCGCGGTGTCTAGACCCGTCTCGACCTACCGCGTCCAGCTGACACCCGGCTTCGGTTTCGCCGAGGTCGCCGGCATCGCGCCCTACCTGCGCGACCTGGGCGTCAGCCACGTCTACCTGTCACCCGTCCTGCAGGCGGTGCCCGATTCGCTGCACGGCTACGACGTCATCGACCACTCCAGGATCAGGGAGGAGTTCGGCGGGGCCAAGGGGTTCCGCGAGATGGCGGAGGTGCTGGCCTCCCACGACCTGGCCATCGTGATCGACATCGTGCCCAACCACATGAACACGGCCAACGAGCAGTTCAGGTCCGTGCTCAGCGAGGGCCTGGACTCGCCGTACGCGCACTGGTTCGACATCGAGTGGCGCGATGGCAGGGTGGCGGTGCACTCCTTCGCCGAGGACCTGCCCGCGTCGGAGTACTACCACATCATCGACTGGCGAGAGGGGCCGGGCTACCGGCGCTTCTTCGACGTCTCCTCGCTGATCGGGCTGCGCGTGGAGGAGCCCTCCGTCCTGTTCGCCACGCACGAGGTGATCTTCTGGCTGCTCGACGAGGGTCTCGTGGAGGGCCTGCGGATCGACCATCCCGACGGGCTCGCCGACCCGCGCGACTACTTGGACAAGCTGCGCGCCAGGACCGGCGGGGTGTGGACGGTCGTCGAGAAGATCCTCATCGGCGACGAGCGGCTGCCCGAGGACTGGGCCTGCGACGGCACCACCGGCTACGACGTGCTCAACCGCGTCAACGGCCTGTTCGTCGACCCCGAGGGCAAGGCGCCGCTGGTCGAGCTGTTCACCCGCATGACCGGGCAGGACGCCCACTACCCGAGCGTGATGACGCGCGCCAAGCGCGAGGTCGTCGAGCTGTTCTTCGGCGGCGAGGTGGACCGGCTGTCCCGCGTCACCGGCGTGTCTCCGGCCGACCTCACCGAGCTGCTGGTCGCCATGCCGGTCTACCGGGCCTACGTCACCCCAGGCGAGCCGGTCGAGCCGCCGGCCAGGCAGATCGTGGAAGCCGCCGCGCCCGACCCCGAGACCGCCCGAGCGGTCCTGGAGGGCACGCCGGAGGCGATCGTCCGCTTCCAGCAGACCTGCGGCCCCGTCATGGCCAAGGGCGTGGAGGACACCGCGCTCTACAGGTGGTTCCCGCTGGCCTGCCTGAACGAGGTGGGCGGCGAGCCGGACCACTTCGGGACGTCCGTCGAGGACTTCCACGCCTACTGCGGGCAGATGCGGCCCTTCACGATGACCACGCTGTCCACGCACGACACCAAGCGCTCCGAGGACGTCCGCGCCCGCCTTCAGGTGCTGTCGGAGCTGCCCACGGAGTGGGAGCGGGCCGTGGACGGCTGGGCGGGACAGCTCGCCTTCGACCCCGGCCTCGACTACCTGGCGTGGCAGACCCTGATGGCCGCCTGGCCGATCTCGGCCGACAGGTTCACCGACTACCTGCTCAAGGCCGCCCGCGAGGCCAAGACCGCCACCTCGTGGATCGCCCCCGACCCCGCGTACGAGGAGGGGCTGCGCGCCTTCGCCCGCAAGGCGGTCGAACTGCCGATCGGCGACTTCACCGCGCAGGTCGACCGCTACGCCGTCGCCAACTCGCTCGGCCAGAAGCTGGTGCAGCTCATGATGCCGGGCGTGCCCGACGTCTACCAGGGCAACGAGCGCACCGACTTCTCCCTCGTCGACCCCGACAACCGGCGGCCCGTCACCTTCCCGTGCGCCGCCGAGTCGGCGTGGGACGCGGCCAAGCTGCTGGTCACCACCCAGGCACTGCGCCTGCGTCGAAGGCTCGGGCCTGCCGCGCCGTACGAGCCGATGGCCGCGTCAGGGGAGGCCGCCGAGCACGCGGTCGTCTTCGGCAGGGGACGCGCCGTCGCGGTCGCGACCCGCCTGCCCGTACGGCTGGCCAGGCGCGGCGGCTGGGGCGCGACCTCGATCACGCTGCCCCAGGGGCGCTGGCGCGACCTGCTCACCCGCCAGCTGTACACCGGCCGCACTCCTGTCGGCCACCTGCTCAGCCGCTATCCCGTCGCACTCCTGGAGAGACATGATCTTTGAGGTGTGGGCACCGCAGGCGACCTCTGTCGAGATCGAGACCATGGGCGGGCGGCAGCCGCTGCGGCCGGACTCGTCGAGCGGATGGTGGTCGGTGGACGTGCCGGCGGCCGGGCACGGCACCGACTACCGCTACCTCGTCGACGGTGCGGGGCCCTACCCCGACCCGCGCTCCCGCAGGCAGCCCGAGGGCATCTTCGGGCCGAGCAGGGTCTACGACCACGCCCGCTTCACCTGGAGCGATCACGAATGGAAGGGCCGCGACCTGCGCGGCTCGGTCATCTACGAGCTCCACATCGGCACCTTCACGACCGAGGGCACGTTCACGGCCGCGCTCGAACGGCTGGACCACCTCGTCGAGCTCGGCGTCGACTTCGTGGAGGTCATGCCGGTCGCTCCCGTGCCCGGCGGGCGCAACTGGGGCTACGACGGGGTCGACCTCTACGCCGTGAACGAGACCTACGGGGGACCCGACGGGCTGAAGGAGTTCGTCGACGGCTGCCACCGGGCGGGCCTCGGCGTGCTGCTCGACGTCGTCTACAACCATCTCGGCCCCTCGGGCAACTTCCTGCATCCCTTCGGCCCCTACTTCGCCGGCTACAGCGGCAGCTTCTGGGGCGAGGCGGTCAACCTCGACGGCCCCGGCTCCGACGAGGTGAGGCGCTACTTCGTCGACAACGCGCTGCAGTGGCTGCGCGACTTCCACATCGACGGGCTGCGGCTCGACGCCGTCCACGCCCTGCACGACAGGCGGGCCACCCACCTGCTGGCCGAACTGGCCCAGGAGGTGGACGCGCTGGCCTGCTCCGTGGGCAGGCCGCTGACGCTGATCGCCGAGTCCGACCTCAACGACCCGCGCATGATCATGCCGCTGGAGGCGGGCGGTCTCGGCATGACCGCCCAGTGGAACGATGACGTCCACCACGCGCTGCACACCGCGGTGTCGGGCGAACGGCATGGCTACTACGAGGACTTCGCCTCGATGCGGTCCCTCGCGAAGGCCATGACGTCCGGGTTCGTCCATGACGGCGGCTACTCGAGCTTCCGCGGGCGCTCGCACGGCGCACCGCTGGCCGGCGTGCCCGGCTACCGGCTGGTGTGCTGCCTGCAGAACCACGACCAGATCGGCAACCGGCCCGCGGGCGACCGCCTGACCGCGACCGCGCTCAAGCTGGGCGCCGGACTGCTGCTCACCTCGCCCTTCACGCCCATGCTGTTCATGGGTGAGGAGTGGGGGGCCCGCACGCCGTTCCTGTTCTTCACCGACCACGTCGAGCCCGCGCTCCGCGAGGGAGAGGGCGAGCGCAGGGCCCGCGAGTTCGAGGGGTTCGGCTACGAATGGGTGGCGCCCGATCCCTCGGCCGAGGACACCTTCCAGCGCAGCAAGCTCGACTGGAGCGAGATCAAGGAGGAGGAGCACTGGTCGGTGCTGTGCTGGTACCGCGACCTGATCGCGTTGCGCAAGGCGCTGCCGGAGCTGACCGACCCCCGCCTGGATCGGGTCGAGGCCGAGTACGACGAGCAGGCCAAATGGCTGATGGTCAAGCGTTCGTCACTGAGCGTCATGGTAAATTTTTGTCCGGATCCTGTGACGTTGCCCATGTCGGTGGGGTCCGTTCTGCTGTCCTCTGAGGAGGGTGTTTTCGCTGCTCGTGACGGGCTCACGGTGCCCGGGCAGACCCTTGTGATCTATCGGTCCGATGTGAATCCGTAATACGGACAGCCCGATAACCTGCGACGAGCCGTCAAGTCCCTGTCAAGGGATGGTCACGGCCTTCTCGTCGCGGGGGCGACCCTGGAGCTCAGGCTGCACGGCCCCCGTTCGTCCGAACGGAGGGCAATGGGCAAGTACCTGCTGCGCAGGCTGCTGTCGAGCGTCATCCTGGTCGCCATCGCCGCGAGCCTCGCGTACCTGCTGGCGGCCAGCAGCCTCAACCCTCGTGCCAACTACGAGGGACGCCAGCCGCCCATCCCCGCAGGGGTCGTCGACAGCACGCTGAACGAGTACAACCTCAACGACAAGACGCCCCTGCTCGAGCGCTACGGCACCTGGGTGTCCGGCCTGGTCAAAGGCGACTTCGGCAAGACATGGGACGGCGGCTCGGTCAACGACCAGATGGTCCGGCGGATCGGCGTCAGCCTCCGCCTGCTGCTGATCGGCACCATCCTCGGCTCCGCCCTCGGCGTCGCCGTCGGCGCGTTCGCCGCGATCAGGCAGTACCGCTTCAGCGACAGGGCGATAGGCATCGCCTCGTTCGTCATCATGGCCGTGCCCGTCTTCGTCCTGGCCACCCTGCTGACGATGGGCGCCACGGGGATCAACACCGCGCTCGGGCACACGCTCATCGAGTACACCGGCGAGTACAACCCCGCGCTCAGCGGCACCGACCAGCTCCTCAACAGGCTCAACCACCTGATCCTGCCGACATTGTCGCTGTGCCTGGGCCAGATCGCCTTCTACAGCCGCATCCAGCGCAACATGATGCTCGACGTGCTCGGCCAGGACTTCGTCCGTACGGCACAGGCCAAGGGACTGTCCCGCAGGACCGCGCTCTACAAACACGCCCTGCGCACCGCGCTCATCCCCGCGGCGACCTACTTCGCCTTCGCCTTCGGCACCATGCTGACCGGCGCCACCTTCACCGAGAAGATCTTCGGCTGGCACGGCATGGGCGCGTGGCTGGTGGAGTCGATCCAGCACAACGACACCAACTCCGTCGCCGCCGTCGCCCTGTTCGCCGCCGTCTGCGTCCTGGTCGCGGGACTGCTGTCCGACCTGCTCGTCGCGGCGCTCGACCCGAGAGTGCGGGTGAGCTAGAGATGCGTTCCAAGGTCGTCCTGCGCAGGGTCATCGCCAAACCGCAGGTCATCTTCGGCCTGGCGGGAGTCATCCTGCTGCTCGTGCTGGCCTACCTCGGGCCGCTGGTCTCGCCGTACGGGTTCGAGGACAAGGACTTCACCGCCTTCAGGACCCCGCCCGGCGCCGACCACTGGTGGGGAACCACCCAGATCGGCCAGGACGTGTTCGCGGTGACGCTGCGCGCCATGCAGAAGTCGATCCTCATCGGCTTCCTCGTCGCGCTCATCTCCACCGGCGTGGCCGCCGTCGTCGGCGCGTTCGCCGGCTACTTCGGCGGCTGGCTGGACAAGGCCCTGATGTGGGGCGCCGACCTGCTGCTGGTGCTGCCCAGCTTCCTGATCATCGCGGTCCTGTCGCCGCGGCTGAAGGGCGCCACCTGGCTGTGGTTCGTGGTGCTGCTCGCGGCCTTCTCCTGGATGATCACCTCCAGGGTGGTCAGGAGCATGACACTCTCCCTGCGCGAGCGGGAGTACGTCCTGGCCGCCCGCTACATGGGCATCAGCGACTGGAAGATCATCTTCCGGCACATCGTGCCCAACCTGTCGTCGCTGCTCATCATCGACGCCACCATGAACGTCAGCGGCGCCATCATCGGCGAGACCGCGCTGTCCTACTTCGGGTTCGGCGTGCAGCCACCGGACGTCTCACTCGGCACGCTCATCTCCGCCGCGGGCGGCAGCGAGGCGATCAGCTACCCGTGGCTGTTCCTGTTCCCCGCCGGCCTGCTCATCCTGCTCGTCCTGTGCATCAACCTCATCGGCGACGGACTGCGCGACGCCCTCGACCCGGGGAGCCACTCATGACGATCCTCGAGGTGACCGACCTCAACGTGACCTTCCGCGGCGGCGTCCAAGCCGTCAGAGGCGTCTCCTACCAGGTCGGCAGGGGCGAGGTGCTCGGCATCGTCGGCGAGTCCGGCTCCGGCAAGTCCGTGACGTCGCTGGCCGTCATGGGCCTGCTGCCCCCCGGCGCCCAGGTGAGCGGCTCGGTCAAACTGCACGGCCACGAGCTGCTCGGCATGCGCGAGCAGGAGATCCTCAAGCGCCGCGGCAAGTCGATCAGCATGATCTTCCAGGACCCGCTGTCGGCCTTCACACCCGTCTACACCATCGGCGACCAGATCGCCGAGGCGGTCCGCGTCCACCAGAAGGTCACCAAGGAGCGGGCCGCCAAGCAGGCCGTCGAACTGCTCGACCTCGTCGGCATCCCGCACCCCGACGTGCGCGCCAAGGCCTTCCCCCATGAGTTCTCCGGCGGCATGCGGCAGCGCGCGATGATCGCGATGGCCATCGCCAACGATCCCGACGTGCTGATCTGCGACGAACCCACGACCGCGCTCGACGTCACCATCCAGGCCCAGGTCCTCGAAGTGCTGAAGGCCGCGCAGAAGGAGACCGGCGCCGGTATCGTCATGATCACCCACGACCTGGGGGTGGTCGCGGGGCTTGCCGACAGGGTGCTGGTGATGTACGCCGGCAAGCCGGTCGAGCAGGGCACCGTCGAAGAGATCTACTACGAGCCTCGCATGCCGTACACGATGGGGTTGCTCGCCTCCATTCCCCGGCTGGACCAGGACAACCAGCGCCTGGTGCCGATCGAGGGCACGCCGCCCTCGCCCGCCGCGCTGCCGCCCGGCTGCCCCTTCGCGCCCCGCTGCCCGCTCAAGGTGGCCGCGTGCGACGACGCCGAGCCCGATCTCGTCCAGGTCGGCGAGCGCAAGGTCGCCTGCATCCGCTCCCATGAGATCGAGCTGAAGAAGCTCAGGGGCGCCGACGTCTTCCCCGCACCCGAGGCCGTCGACGAGCCCGCCGCCCTGCGGACGCCACGCGGCCTGCGCGACAAGGTGCTCGAACTCGACGACCTCGTCAGGCACTACCCGCTGATGAAGGGTGCCGTCTTCAAGCGCCGCGTCGGCACCGTGCACGCGGTCGACGGCATCAGCCTCGACATCGCCTCGGGCGAGACCCTCGCCCTGGTCGGCGAGTCAGGCTGCGGCAAGACCACCACCCTCCAGCAGATCATGCAGCTGGAGGCCGCCCAGGGCGGCAAGGTCGTGGTCTTCGGCAAGGACAGCGCCGCGCTGACCAAGAGCGAGCGCAGGACGCTCCGCCGCGACCTGCAGATCGTCTTCCAGGACCCGATGGCCGCGCTCGACCCGCGCATGCCGGTCGGCGACATCCTCGCCGAACCGCTGCGCGCCCACGGCCACAAGGACATCGGCAAGCGCGTGGCCGAGCTGCTCGACCTCGTCGGCCTCGACCCGTCCTACGCCGAGCGCTACCCGCAGCACTTCTCCGGCGGGCAGCGCCAGCGCATCGGCATCGCCCGCGCGCTGGCCCTGGAGCCCAAACTGATCGTCCTCGACGAGCCCGTCTCCGCGCTCGACGTGTCCATCCAGGCCGGCGTCATCAACCTGCTGGAGGACCTCAAGGCCAGGCTCGGCCTGTCCTACCTGTTCGTGGCCCACGACCTGTCCGTCGTCCGCCACCTGGCCGACCGCGTCGCGGTCATGTACCTCGGCAAGATCGTAGAGATCGGCACCGTCACCGAGGTGTACGGCACGCCCGCCCACCCCTACACCAGGGCGCTCATGTCGGCCATCCCGCTACCCGACCCCGCGCTGGAGCGATCGCGCAAGAGGATCATCCTCGAAGGCGACCTGCCCAGCCCCGCGCAGCCCCCGACCGGCTGCCGCTTCCACACCCGCTGCCCCAAGCGCGCCCTGCTCCCCGAGCCCGAGCGCGCGCGGTGTGTGTCCGATGAACCCCCTGTTGTACGGCTCACGCACGCCGACGATCACGGCGCCGCCTGCCACTATCCCGAAGTGAGGAACTCGTGAAGGTCGCTGGCTACAAGGCCGCCGCTGGCGCGGCGCTGCTGGCTCTCGCCCTCGCCGCCTGCGGTGGCGGCGCCGACAAGCCCGCCACAGGTTCGAAGGAGGCGGTCAAGCAGGCACAGGAGCAGGCCGCCGCGCTGCCCGGCAGCTCCATCAACCCTGTCGCCTACGAGCAGGTCAAGGACGGCGGGACCATCACCCTCGCGCTGACCCAGTGGCAGCAGCAGTGGAACTACAACCAGGTGAACGGCACCCACGCGACCGTCTCCGACGTCTACGACGCCAGCATGCCCAGCATGGGCAAGGCTGACGACAAGGCCGAGCTGGTCAACAACCCCGACTACGTCACCGAGTGGAAGATGGAGCTGAAGGGCGACAAGCAGGTCGTCACCTACAAGCTCAACGACAAGGCCAAGTGGTCCGACGGCGAGCCGATCACCTACAAGGACTTCGTCGCCCAGTGGAGGGCGCTCAACGGCACCGAGAAGAAGTACCAGGTCAGCTCCACCGACGGCTACGACCGCGTCTCCTCGGTGGAGAAGGGCGCGACCGACTACGACGTCGTCGTCACCTTCTCCAAGCAGTACCCCGACTGGAAGGGCATGTTCTCCCCGCTCCTTCCCGCGGCCACCAACTCCGACCCCGCCGCGTTCAACAAGGGCTGGATCGACAAGATCCCCGTGACGGCGGGCCCGTTCAAGGTCGACTCGCTCGACCAGACCGGCAAGACCGTCACCCTCGTGCGTGACGACAACTGGTGGGGTCGCAAGGCCAAGCTCGACAAGGTCATCTTCCGCGCCCTCGACTCCGGCGCCACCGTCAACGCCTTCGCCAACGGCGAGCTCGACGTGATGGAGGTCAACCCCATCGCCGCCGACCTCAAGCGCGCCAAGGACGTCCCGAACGTCGACATCCGCAAGGCCGCGGCCCCCAACTGGCGCCACATCACCGTCAACGGCTCCGCGCCCAACCTCACCGACAAGTCGGTCCGGCAGGCCGTCCAGCTCGGCATCAACCGCGAGGCCATCACCCAGTCCGACCTCAAGGACCTCGACTGGCCCGTGCAGGTGCTCAACAACCACCTGTACATGAACACCCACAAGGGTTACGTCGACAACTCCGGCGAGCTCGGCACGTACAACCCCGAGAAGGCCAAGCAGCTGCTCGACGCGGCCGGCTGGAAGATGGAGGGCGAGTACCGCAAGAAGGACGGCAAGGAGCTCGAGCTGCGCTTCATCGTCCCGGCCGCCTACCCGCTGGCCAAGCAGGAGGGCGAGCTGACCCAGGCGATGCTCAAGGACGTCGGCGTCAAGATCAAGGTCGAGCCGGTTCCCGACGACAAGTTCTTCGACGACTACATCATCCCCGGCAACTTCGACCTGGTGCCGTTCTCGTGGCTCGGCACGCCCTTCCCGAACGGGGCGCTGCCGCAGATCTACAAGCAGCCCACCGGCAAGGACAACTTCGGCAGCAACTTCCCGCGCATCGGGTCGGCGGAACTGGACACGCTGATCGAGAAGGCGGCAGGGGAGATGGACCCCGCCAAGTACATCGAGTACGGCAACCAGGCCGACAAGCTGATCTGGGACGAGGTGCACACGATCCCGCTGTACCAGCGGCCCAGCATCTTCGCGGCGAAGAAGACCGTGGCGAACTACGGGGCGTTCGGCTTCGCGACCAAGGACTGGTCGTCGATCGGCTTCACCCAGTAACCCCGCCTACCAGGGCCCCCGCTGTCTCCTTCCGGCGGGGGCCTTCCCATTCCCGCGTCTCCTGTTCCCGCGCCCCTGTTCCCGCGGCCCCGCTTCCGCGGTCCCGGACAGGCCCCGGACAGCGGACAGGCCCCCGCCCACCAGAGCGGGGGCCTGCCGACAAAGGGTCAGACGACCTTGGTGTTCACCTCAGCGAAGTGGCACGCCACCGGATGCCCGTTCCCACGGTCCACCAGCGCCGGCTCCTCGGTCGCGCAGATCTCCTGCGCCTTCCAGCACCGCGTCCTGAACCGGCACCCGCTGGGCGGGTCCATCGGCGAAGGCACGTCACCCGTCAGGATGATCCGCTCCCTGCGCCGCTCCTCCTCCGGGTTCGCCGTCGGAGCCGCCGACAGCAGCGCCTGCGTGTAGGGGTGCGCGGGCCGGTCGTACAGGTCGTCCCTGGGCCCGGTCTCCACGACCTTCCCCAGGTACATCACCGCCACCCGGTCGGAGATGTGCCGCACCACCGACAGGTCGTGCGCGATGAACATGTACGCGAGCCCCAGCGAGTCCTGCAGGTCCTCCAGCAGATTCACCACGCCCGCCTGGACCGACACGTCCAGCGCCGACACCGGCTCGTCCAGGATCAGCAGCTTCGGCTCCAGCGCCAGCGCCCGCGCGATGCCGACGCGCTGCCGCTGACCGCCGGAGAACTCGTGCGGGTAGCGGTTGCCGTGTTCCGGCGACAGGCCCACCAGCGACAGCAGCTCCGCCACCCGCTTGGGCCCGTTCTTGTCCCACCGGCCGTGCACCTTCAGCGGCTCGGCGATGATGTCGTTGACCGGCATCTTGGGGTTCAGCGACGCGTAGGGGTCCTGGAAGACGATCTGCATGTCCTGCCGTACGGCCTGCATCTGCCGGTTCGGCAGCCCCGTCAGCTCCTTGCCGCCGAACTTCACCGAGCCGGCGGTCGGCTTGTGCAGCTGCAGGATGGCGCGGCCCGTCGTCGACTTGCCGCAGCCGGACTCACCCACCACGCCCAGCGTCTCGCCCTTGTCGACGTGCAGGGACACGCCGCTGACCGCCTGTACCTGCGCGACGACGCGGCGCATGAGGCCGGTTCCCCTGACGGGGAAGTTCATGACGAGGTCGGTCACCTCGAGCAGTTTCTCGGTCATGACGTGGTCTCGCTGTTCGTGCGGAAGATGGCGGTCGGATCTGCCTTTTCAGCAAGTTGAGGCCAGTGGTGGCAGGCGGCGTAGTGCGCGCCGCCGTCCGTCTCCTCCAGCGAGGGCTCCGTGGTGGTGCACTCGGGGGTGGCCATGGGGCACCGCGGCGAGAACGGGCAGCCCACGGGCAGGTTGATCAGGGACGGCGGGGTGCCCTTGATCGGCCGCAGCCTGTTGCCCGAGGTCTCGAGCGACGGGATGGAGCCGAGCAGGCCCGCCGTGTACGGCATGCGCGGCGTGTTGAACACCGTGTCGACGTCGCCGATCTCGACCGGCTTGCCCGCGTACATGACCAGCACCCTGTGCGCCATGCCCGCGATGACGCCCAGGTCGTGCGTGATGAGCACGACCGCGGCGTCGACCGCGTCCTTCACCTCGAGCAGCTTCTCCAGGATCTGCGCCTGCACGGTCACGTCGAGCGCCGTCGTCGGCTCGTCGGCGATGATGACGTCGGGGTTGTTGATGATCGCCATGGCGATCATCGCGCGCTGCCGCATGCCGCCGGAGAACTCGTGCGGGTAGGACTTGAGCCTGGCCGCCGCCTGCGGGATGCCGACCAGGTCGAGCATCTCCTTGGCGCGGGCCTGGGCCTGCTTGTACGGCACGAGCTCGTGCGCCAGCACGGCCTCGGCCAGCTGGTCGCCGATGGTGTGGACGGGGTTGAGCGCCGTCATCGGGTCCTGGAAGACCATCGCGATCTTCCTGCCCCGCAGGCTCCGCCGCTTGCGCTCGGACATCTTGAGCATGTCGTCGCCGCGGTAGGAGATGCTGCCGGTGATCCTGGCGCTCTTGGGCAGCAGGCCCATGACCGCCATCGAGGAGACCGACTTGCCCGAGCCCGACTCGCCGACGATGCCGAGCACCTCGCGCTCGTGCACCGTGTAGGACACGCCGCGCACGGCCTGGACCACGCCGTCGTCGGTGGGGAAGTTGACCTGAAGGTTCTCGACCTTGAGCACCTCGGTGGTGCCGGGACGCGTCGCCTCGGACAGGCGCTTGGCGATGTGTACGGAGCTCATCAGTCGCGCACCCTGTTCTGTCGAGGGTCGAAGGCGTCTCTCAGGCCGTCACCGATGAAGTTGACCGACAGCGCGATCGCGATGATGAACAGGCCTGGCCACCAGAACAACCACGGCCGGGTGATCATCGCGCTCTTGTAGTCGCTGATCAGCAGGCCGAGCGAGGTGTCAGGGCTCTTGACACCGAAGCCGAGGAAGGACAGGGCGGTCTCCAGCAGGATGCCCGAGGAGATGGCCAGCGTGGCGGAGACGATGATCACGCCCAGCGTGTTCGGCAGGATGTGCCGGAAGATGATCCGGAAGGAGGAGGTGCCGATCGCCCTCGCCGCCTCGACGAACTCCTTCTCACGGAGCGAGAGGAACTCGCCGCGCACCAGGCGCGTGACACTGGTCCAGGTGGTGAGTCCCAGGAACAGGGCCATGAAGTAGGGGCCCATGTTGCCCGTCGCGCTGCCGACCACCGCGGCGATCACCAGCACCGGGATGGTGATCATGATGTCGGTGAAGCGCATGATGACCGACTCCACCTTGCCGCGGAAGAACCCGGCGGCGGCGCCGAGCACGGTGCCGACGGCGGTGGAGACCAGTCCGATGGTCAGCGCGACGATGATGGAGATCTGCGCGCCCCGCATGGTGAGCGCGAAGTAGTCCTTGCCGATGTTGTCCTGGCCGAAGGGGTGCTCGCCCAGGTGGACGCCCGAGCCGCCGAGGAACTCGGGGATGACGCTGAGCGTCGGGCGGCCCCTGTCCACGACGGTGCCCGAACCCGTCCACGGCTGGTGCCACCAGCCGGGGATCGGGCCGAAACCGATCGAGCTGAAGGCCAGCACGAAGACGATCGCGAACAGGATCATGCCGACGAGCGCGCCGCGGTGCCGGAAGAACCTGCGCCTGACGAGCTGGCCCTGGGTACGGGCGACGATCGTCATGCCCTGCGCGGCGCTGGACGTGGTCTCGTCCGTCTTGATGGTCATCTCGGTCTTCTCCGTCATGACAGCCTGATCCGCGGGTCGAGGTAGGCGTAGGCGATGTCGGCGAGCATGTTCCACACGACGATCGAGGTGCCGGTGATCAGGAAGAAGCCCATGACCGGCATGGGGTCGACCTCTCTCAGCGCGATGCTGAACATCGCGCCCATACCCTTCCACCCGAAGACGGCCTCGGTGATGACCGCGCCGCTGAACACGCCGGCGAAGTCGAGGGCCAGGATCGTGGTGATCGGGATCATGCCGTTGCGGAAGGCGTGCTTGATGATGACCGTCCGCTCGGGCAGGCCCTTGGCGCGTGCCGTACGGACGTAGTCCTGGTTCATCACCTCGAGCATGCTGGCGCGGCTGTAGCGGGAGTGGCCCGCGAGGCCGACGAGGATCAGCGCCAGCGTGGGCAGCAGCAGGTGCATGCCGGAGTCGAGGGTGTTCTGCCAGAAGTTGCCGATGAAGTTCGGGGTCTCGGAGCCGATGGTGGCGACGGGGCGGCCCCTGAGCGCTCGCGCGTAGCCGTCCCATGCCTCGAGCAGGCGGTCCATGAACATCATCGCGGCGACGAACAGGCCGCTGAAGACCGCCAGCGGGATCGCCTGGCGGCGCAGCAGCCCGCCGAACTGCCAGCCGATCGCCGCGCTGACCAGGCCCGCGACCACGAACAGGCCGAGCAGGGTCAGGAGCGAGGGGGAGACCAGCATCGGCTGGAGCGGGTAGTAGAGCAGCGCGCCGACGCCCGCGGCGCCCAGCGCGGCGTACATCGGCTGCAGGTGGTCGACGCCCGCGATCAGCGCCGAGACGCCCGCGGCGGTGGCCAGGCCCACGACCAGGATGAACGGGAAGCCCAGACCCGGGTCTGCGAACCAGCGGCTCGCCGACAGCGCGAACAGGATCACGGCGGTCACGGCGACGCCGATGCCGAAGGCGATCAGCTTGCCCTTCCTGTCGCCGTTGTAGACCGAGGCCCACACCAGGCCGGCGAACACCGCGACGATCAAGATGACCGGAAGCGGGATGAAGGGGTCGCGCAGCCAGTTGTTGAACTCGATCGCGACGAACTGCTTCAGCAGCGTGGCGATCCAGAAAATCGGTAGCGAGAAGCAGATGAAGGCTGCGAAAGTGATCCCGTGATCGAAGCTGCTGTACTGGCGCAGCGCGGAGATGATGCCGATCGTGATACCGATCACCGCGCCCAGCACGGTGGCCACGACCACCAGCTTGAGCGTCGACTCCATGGCCGCGCCGGTCAACGAGGAGACCGTGGTGCCCGCCTTGTTGACGCCCAGGTCGCCCTGGAAGATACCGGCCAGCCAGGACAGGTAACGGACGGGGATCGGCTCGTTCAGATGCATGGCCGCGATGCGCGCCTCCATCAACCTGGGAGCCTCTGGCGCTGAGCTCTCGCGCAGGTCGGCGAGAGGGTCTCCCGACAGCGCCACCAGGAAGAACATGATGAAAGTGGCGCCGAGCAGCGTCAGACTCGAGATCGCGAGCCTACGCGCGATGAATACAAGCAATTCCCCGACCTCCTGCAGGTGACGGCTTCCGGGGCCACAGCGGGGGGTGGCCGGGCTCAGGGCCGGAAACCGGGCCCGCCACGGTGCCTCGTGAGCGCGGCTTCGGCGGGCTGATGGTGTTGACGACTTGGGTTGTACAGCTCTGACGCGGGGTCGGTCTGGTGACCGGCCCCGCGTCAGTGACGGCTAGGCCGTTCTACTGGGCAGCCCACTGGTGCATGTTCCAGGTGATGGAGGCCTGGCTCGGGTTGGGCTGAATGTTCTGGAGGCTCGAGCTCCAGGCGGACAGCGCCGGCTGCGAGTACAGCGGGATCGTCGCCAGGTCGTCCCAGAGGATCTTCTCGACCTGCTGGATCAGCGGGCCGACCTTGGTCTGGTCGGTCTCGCCGAGGATCTGGTCGGCGAGCTTGTCGTACTCCTTGTTGGAGTAGCAGCCCTTGTTGTTGCCCTTGGCCGACGGGGTGCACTTCGTGGGCGTCTTGTAGGTGGAGGTCCAGCCGCTGTTCAGCGACGAACCGGCCCAACCGAACAGGGCGATGTCGAAGTTGCCGTTGGCCAGGTCGCCGGCGTCGTCGAAGAACTTCTCGCTGCCGGTGTCGGTGATCTCGAAGCCCACCGGGTCACAGGAGGCCTTGATCAGCTCCACGACCTGGGTACGACGCGGGTTCGGCTGGTTGTAGCCGATGTTGACCTTGATCGGGGTCTTGACGCCCGAGTCGGCCACCAGCTTCTTGGCGCCCTCGATGTCGACCTTGTTGTACTTGTCGGAACCCGCGAAGGTGACGGCCTCGGCGTAGCCCGGCTGGAACGGCGCGATGTTGCGGACGTTCATCGGGGCGGCGTTCGGGTTCTGCGGCTTGATCAGGTTGTCGACGATCTGCTGACGCGGAGCGCAGAGCGCGATGGCCTGACGCAGCTTGGCGTCCTTGAACGGGCCCTTGTTGAAGTTGAAGTCCAGGTGGTCGTAGAGGAACTGCTCACCGGTCTTGACGGTGACGTCCTGCAGCGCCTGCACCTGGGCGAGCACGTCCGGGTTCGACTGCGGCTCGATGATGTTCGTCTCGCCGTTCTGCAGCGCCTGGACCTGCTGGTCCTGGGCGATGAAGCGGATGACGACCTTCTCGGCCTTGGCCTTCTCGCCCCAGAACTTCTCGTTGCGGGCCAGGGTGATCGACTGGCCGGGCGAGAAGGAGTCGAGCACGTACTGACCGGACGACGGGATGAGCGCCTTGTCCGGGAGCTTGCCGTTGAAGATCCAGCCCTTGCTGAAGAACTCGGCGGCCTTCTTGAGCTTGGCGTGGTCGCCCGCCTTGATGGCGTCGAACATCTCCTGGTCGCTGAGCCCGCCCTGCTGCGCGACGATGTGCGCCGGCAGCTGGATGACGGAGGTGGCCGCCCAGTCACCGTACGACTTGGTGTAGTTGAGCGTCACATCCTTGTCGCCGATCGCGCAGTCGGGCATCTTGATCTTGTCCCACGTGTCCGTGCTGATGTAGCTGAACTCGGGGAACTTGCCGGACGCGACGGCGTAGGTGAGCATCACGTCGTCACAGGCGATCGCGTTGCCGTCAGACCAGACCGCGTTCGGGTTGATGGTGTACTTCACCGTCAGCGGGTCGTCAGAGGTCTTCTCATACGTGCCCATGTCCTTGTCCGGCTGGACGGAGCCGTCCGCGCCGAAGTACCAGAAGTCCGTCAGGACCCGGTTGAGGACGATGTGGTTCTTCGAGGAGTACTCCTCGGCCGTCTGGGCGTTGTACGAGCTGATCTCCTGCTCGAACGTGTGCGTGATCGTCGACGCGTTCGCGCCGCCGCTGGCCGGGGCGGAGGGCGCGGTCGACGGGTCCGCGGCGGGCGCGTTGTCAGTAGCGCCGCAGGCCGTCAGCAGGATCGCTGCTCCCGTCGCCGCTGCCAGGAACCTGCCGGCCCTGCGTGCAGATGACACGGACATACTCCTTGGGGGTTGAAACTTAACAAGCCACTCTTGCGAAGAAATGAAGCATTACTTCGCAGTAAGAGGTAAGGGGTCACAGCAGAGTGTTGCAGACCTGATGCCGTCAACGGCATGTTCCGTAACAAAGACGGGGCGAATAGGTGCAAATCACCACATAAGCGTTACCCAGTGTGATCGGGTGCCAGAGAGCGTTCTCCGGTTGTCCACAGCGTCGCTGACCCGTCCACAGAATCCGGTTCGCCGTAGCTCGTCAAGCCTGTCATTCCCCATCCTGAGATCCCCGACCCCCGCCGCTGGAGGATCCCGATGGAGCATTCCCCACCTGTCACTCCGGTACACGGCCGTTCCGGACCGGCTGTCGACCCCTCCCGAGGGGCGAGCCGGACAAGACGGACAGGCGAGGCGATGGGGAGCGGTCGACCGGACGGCACCCGGCGCCGCCCCCCGAGCGATGCGCCGCCCCCGGCACCGTGGCGTCGCCCGGTCCCGGCCCGCCTCGCGGTGGTTCGGAGGAATCGGGTCGTTGGCGTGCCGCCTCATCCGGTTCGTGTCCGGCTTGCGGTGGTTCGGAGAAGTCGGGTCGTTGGTGCGCCACCTCATCCGGTTCGTGTCCGGCTTGCGGTGGTTCGGAGGAATCGGGTCGTTGGTGCGCCACCTCATCCGGTTCGTGTCCGGCTTGCGGTGGTTCGGAGGAATCGGGTCGTTGGCGTGCCGCCTCATCCGGTTCGTGTCCGCCTCGCGGTGGTTCGGAGAAGTCGGGTCGTTGGTGCGCCGCCTCATCCGGTTCGTGTCCGGCTCGCGACGACCTGGGAGCGGGATGGCCGGGCGAGTAACCCGCGAGCCGCGGCGCTCGGGAAGGATCGACCAGGCGAAGGGCGAGGCCCGGTGGCCCGGGGCGGCCGAACGGGAGATGCACGGCTCGCGGTGATCTGGACGAAACGCGCCGGCGGAGCCCTCCCCGCCGTCATCTGGACCAGACGCCCGCTGTCACCCCCGAGAACGCGCGCGTCGCTCAGTGCCGAGCGCTCCGCGACCGCCGGAACGAGACGACCTTCCAGCGCGTCAGGCGGCCTGATGCACACCCGTCCGCTGCCTGCCGGCTGGCCGAGGCGATGTGGGCCCGCCGCGCGCCTGCCGTCCCGGGTGGCGTGAGGAAGACCCGGCGGCTGTCCGTCACCTCACAGGCCGTGCGCCTGGCCGGCACGTCGCGTGCGAGTCGGACCGGCAGGCTTAGGGGAGCATCACCTGGTGAGACCCGGACGGGGCGTCCCGATGGCGCGCCTGCGCGTGGGCCCGCTGCGCTGCGCCTGGCGGAGGGCGTACTTCGAGCGGAGGGCGTTCGCCGAGCGGAGGGTGTTCGCCGGGCGGAGGGCGTCCATCGAGCGGAGGGTGTTCGCCGGGCGGAGGGCGTCCATCGAGCGGAGGGTGTTCGCCGGGCGGAGGGCGTCCATCGAGCGGAGGGTGTTCGCCGGGCGGCGGCTGTCTCCGTCGGTGCGGTGGTCATCCCCTTCCCTGCCCGGGGGGCGGACACTCTGCGGAGGTCACAGGAACCCGACGGTTTCCCGCCCACCCCGCCGGAGCCAAGCCGAGGCCCTTTCTGTGGGCAGCGGCCACCCACGCGTGGGCGCACCCGGAAGTCGAACGGCTGGCCGCATGAATCCCCGTCAAATCAGGCGATATGCGGATGTTACGGGCTGGTACGCTGGCCGCGCGGACGTCGATGATCCCTTGTCGCGCGAGGGATCCTCACCCGGCGAGGGAGGTACGCGATGCGGCGGCGGCGATTCGTTCACGGGCACGCGTGCCCGGTCACCCGTCAGTACGCGATGTCCCAGGCCGGCGCCTTCGCGTGGATTCCGGCGGAAGAACAGGAAACAGCCGGCAGGCGGGCAGGGGTTGAGCGAGAACGCTCCCCAGGGCATTGATGGAACCATGCGCGATGTCGCGCGAATGCATGACGACATGCTCGGCGGCAAGCAAGGTATTTCCTCGAGCAGGCTCGTCTCGATTCGCGCCGCCATCTCTGCGTTGCGCTTGTCCGGCCGATCCAGCGTGATCGTCGCGATCTCACTGTCCACCTCGTAGCGCAGTCCGCCTCCTCGAAGGGGACGCTGCGAACCTCGGCCCTGCGAGCGGGCCGTGCGGAACCTCGCAGCTGACCTTTCAACGGGTCGCCGGCAAACCGTCACCGCCATCTCCTCAACGCCGGCACCCTCGGCGGCGCTACCGCTCGTCACGACCCGCTGACCCGGCCGGGGCGCTCTTCTCCCGAACGTGACCCCAGACATCCGAGCACGTTGTGGTGTCAATCGGCGGATGCTGGACGAGGTGGAAACGCGACGAAGGCGGCCCTGTGTGATGATGGTGCAGGTGTTCTGATCTTGCTGGTGCGGGATGCTGGCGTGGTTGAAACGGCCGGCACGGAGGAGGCCGCCCCGCCCGTCCGCGGGTTGGATCGAGCCGAAGCGCTGGAGGGAACGCGGTGATCGAGGTCGACGTGGTGGACGGCATCGCGGTCGTACGGCTGGCCCACGGCAAGGTCAACGCCCTGGACCTGGAGCTGTGCCGGGCGATCGAGCGGACGATGCGGGGTCTGGACGACAAGGAGGGACCCGTTCAGGCCGTGGTGGTGACCGGCGCTGGACGGGCGTTCTCGGCGGGTGTCGACCTCAAGCGTGTCGTGGACGGCGGCGCCGCGTACGTGGCGGAGTTCCTGCCCGCGCTCAGCGGCGCCTTCCGATCCGTCTTCAACCTCGGCAAGCCGGTGGTCGCCGCGGTCAACGGGCACGCGATCGCCGGTGGCTGTGTGCTCGCCGCGGCCTGCGACCATCGGATCATGGCCTCGGGGACCGGCAGGATCGGGGTTCCGGAGTTGCGCGTCGGGGTGCCGTTCCCGTACACGGCGTTGGAGATCATGCGGTTCGCGCTGGGACCCGTCGGCGCCCGCCACGCGATCTTCGACGGTGCCAACCACGAACCGGAGGCGGCCCTGGCACTGGGGCTGATCGACGAGCTGAGCGACCCGGAAACCCTGCTGGACCAAGCGGTGGCCGTCGCCCGCAGAATGGCCACCGATATCGCGGCCGACGCCTTCCGCTACACCAAGGCGCAGCTCCGGCATGAGGTGAACGAGCGGCTCGACCGTGTCGCCGAGCCGGAAACCGTGCGCCTGTGGACGACGGCGGCGACCGACGGTCGGATCCGGGCCTTCATGGACCGGACGGTAGGTTCCGGAGCGCCGACCCAGCCCGAAGCTCCCTAGCTCGGCTTCCGCCGACGCCCTGGTGGTCCCCGTGAGCACGGCTTCAGTGGGTGGGCGGGGTCGGGTGGAGGGGAACGATCGTGGGTGTGGCTTCGTCGTAGCCGTTATGACGGATTTCGCGGGTATCGACGAGCAACTCCGAGTGGCGAAGGAGCGGGTACGGCGCTTCGACCAGCTGACCCGGCAGCGGGGCGCGGTCACACGTCAGCTTGGTCCGGTGCGTCAGGCGGTGGCCGCCCTCCAGGAACAGCTGGTCGACGAGGAAGGCGACGTGACGCGGCTGGAGAGCGGTTTCGCCGGATTCGTCGCCAAGCTACTGGGGTCGAAGGAGGAGCGCCTGACGCAGGAGCGGGCCGAGGTGGAGGCCGCGCGGCAGCGGCTGGACGGCCAGCGCACCCGGGTGGCGTCGCTGGAGGGCGACATCACAGGCATCGACGGTGAGCTGGCGCGGCTCGGACCGGTTCGCGAGGAGTACGCGACGCTGCTCGCCGAGAAGGAACGGATGCTGATCGAGCTGGCCGACCCTCGGGGGAGGGAACTGGCCGACCTGGCGGAACGTCTCGGCGATCTGGCCGCCGATCTGCGCGAGCACGACGAGGCGCACAGGGCGGGCGTCGCCGCTGGGCGCGAGCTCGACCTCGTGCTCGACCGGCTGAACGCCGCGAGCGGGGCGTCGACGTGGGACGTGCTCGGCGGCGGTTACGTCGCCGACTCGGTCGAGCGCACGCGGTTGGAGGAGGCCGACCAGGCCGCGTGGCGGGCGCAGCGGCAACTTGACGTGTTCTCGCGGGAACTGGCGGACGTCGGGGTGGCGGCCGGACCCCAGCTGCCCGAGGTGGACACGCGGTGGTTCGTGGACACCTTCTTCGACAACATCGTCACTGACGTGTTGAAGCACCAGCGGATCAGCGGCACGCGTGACGCGGTCGCGGAGGTGGCGCGGTGGGCCGGAACGACGGTCGCGGCCGTCGCGCGGCGGAGCGCCGAGCTGGCGGCTGAGCGCGCCGCTCTGCTGGCCCGCCGAGACGAACTGCTCACGCCCCACCCCTGACCGGCCACCCTGCGTATGGCCGGGAGGGCGTCGCCGGCCGTCCTGCCGTATGGCTGGGAGACTGTTGCCGACCGGCTGTCCTGCCGTAGGACGAGGGGTGTTGCCGGCCGGTCGTCCGCACAGCAAGGAGCAGAGGGCGTCGCTGCTGATCAGTCGTCCTGGCGCGGAGATGTGGAGGGAGCCCGCTCCCTGTCGGCTCCCCTGAGCGATGACCCAAGGGGCGGGCGGCCCTGGTCGGTCACCCAGTCGGGCGGCCAGGACGGGAGGGCGGTCCTTGCTGGTCAGCCGGGCGCGCGGGGGTCTCGGGTACGAGGGCGGTCCTTGCTGGTCAGCCGGGCGCGCGGGGGTCTCGGGTGCGAGGGCGGTCAGGAGGGGGTCAGGGCGCGGGCGAGTTCGTGAGCCTCGGTGACGCCGGCGGGGATGTCCAGCACGGGGAAGATCGCGTGCCGGACCACCCGCAGTTCGTCCACCACCAGGATCGAGCGCTTGAGCCGTACCAGCTGCCCCGATCGGAACGTCGGCAGTCGAAGCGCCGCCGCCAGCCGTAGCTCGGTGTCCGAGAGGAGCGGAAACGGGATCCCCTCCATCTCGGCGAAGACCGCCTGCTCGTCGGGACGCTGCGTGCTCACCCCGCGTATCGTGATCCCGTCGCCGGTGAACGCCGGCTCCATCTCCTTGAACAGCCTGTTCTCCAGCGTGCAGCCTTTCGCGCCGGGGACCTCGCTCCACCCGGGTGGCAGCGGCGAAGGGACTCCGGTGGCCGGGTAGGTGAAGAGCACCGTGGGCCCATCGACCACGTCGACGAGCCCGGTCGAGCTCTCGAGCTGCAGCGGCGCGGGGATCGGCGTTCCGACGAGGGCGTGGACCCTGCGCGCCTCGGCGGTGCCGGGCATGGCGATTCCTGTCAGGGTTCCGTCGCCGGCGAGCCACCGGTCGCCCCAGTCCTGCATCGAGATCAGTACCGGCGCCAGCGCCCACCCCACGTCGGTGAGCGCGTATTCGTGGCGGACCGGCCCCGACTGGTACGGCCTGCGCTCCAGCACTCCGTGCCCGACCAGGTGCCTGAGCCGTTCGGTCAGGATCTTGCGGGAGATGCCCAGCTCTCTGAGCAGTTCTTCGAAACGCCGGTGCCCCCGAGCGGTCTCGCGCACGATCAGCAGGCTCCACCAGTCGCCGATCACGGACGCGGCCTGCGCGATGGCGCACTGGACGTCGCGTTCGCGTGCCTCTCTCGTCATGTCATACGACTGTACACCTGCTAAGTCTCTAAAGGAGACTGAGGATGCGCACCAGTGCGTTCTCCAGCGTGCCCGCCGCGTCGAGGTCGGCGCCGGTGCTGCGCCAGGCGACGTACCCGTCGGGCCGCACGAGGACCGCGCCGCTCTTGCCCACGCCGTACCGCTCCGGCCAGACCCCCTCGACGTCCAGCAGTTCGCCGCCGATGCGGTGCGGCGCGAGCCGCACGCCGAGCTGGTCGCGGACCGCACGGCCCGCGTCCACCCAGCTCTGCCCGTACGGCCCGGCGAGCAGCACGAACCCCGACCCGAACAGGTCCAGCGTCGAGATCGTGCGCCCGTCCCAGTCGAGCACCACGTGCGGGGCGCGGCTGCCGGGCCGTCCTGTGGGCACGCGGGGGTCCTCCAGCGGCGAGCCGTCGTCGTCCGGCTCGGACAGGATCGCGGCGGAGCGGTACCGGATGCCGAGGATGGCGGCGAAGGGGTCCTCGATCGGCTCTGGGTAGTCCATGCGCTCGGCGGGCGGCATGCGGAAGCCGAGGTTGGCGAGCTGGGCGTCGGCGACGAGTTCGCCGACGGGACGGCGTTCGGCGTCGTAGGAGTCGAGGAAGGAGGGGTCGGCCTGGCCCGAGACGACCAGCCACAGCCGCCACGCGATGTCACAGCCGTCCTGCAGCGCCGTGCTCCCGCCCTGACCGCCGGTCGGCGGCATGGTGTGGGCGGCGTCGCCGGCCAGGAAGACCCGTCCCACCCGGTAGGTGTCGGCCAGGACGTGCGCCGTGGTGAAGGTGGTGGTGTCGAGGATGGTGACGTCGAGGTCGGGCACGCCCACGCCGTGCCGTACCATCTCGACGGCGTCGAAGTCGGGCGACCCACCGTCGTAGTTGACGCCGAGCACGTGCGCGCCGACCCCGGTCCCGGTGACGAAGACGCCGGTGAACGTGTCGTTCTGCAGGTACCAGAGAGTGACCTCGCGCTCGTTGACCAGGCCGCTGAGATCGGCGTCGAACATGATCGCGTACAGCTGGCTCAGCACGCCCTTGCCGGAGGTCGGGATCTTCAGCGCGTCCCTGATCGGGCTGCGGTAGCCGTCGGCGGCGATGACGTAGTCGGCGCGGACGGTCGATTCGACGCCGTCGGCGCGGATCAGCGCGGTCACGCCCTCGTCGTCCTGCTCCAGCGAGACGAGTTCGGTGGAGAAGCGCAGGTCGGCGCCCAGTTCCTCGGCCTTGCGGCGCAGGACCCGCTCCACCTCCGACTGGGGCGCGCCCAGGTCGGGGGCGGGGGACAGGTGGGTGGGGAAGGGCGCGGTGCTGGTGTCGAAGAGGATTTCGGGCTCGGGGTCGGTGAGGCTGGACGCGATCGCGATGCGCATGTTCTCGCCGATGCCCTGCCAGATGCCGTCCAGCTCTTCCTCGAGGCCGGGCACGGGACGCAGCAGCTCGACGGCGCGCGTGTTGACGCCGAACGCCTTGGGCTGGATGGAGGTGCTCGCGTGCCGTTCGACCAGCATGACGTCGACGCCGCGCCAGGCCAGCAGAGCCGCGGCGCTGAGCCCGGCGTAGCCGCCGCCGACGATCAGAACGGGTACTCTCATCGTTCGCTCCTTCGAGACATATCGCGTTTGTGAGAGTTAAGATATGACTCGATTGCTCGATGGTCAAGATATATCTCGATTTGCGCTTCACGTATACGTCAACACCTACGGTGCCGCCATGAGAGAAGTACGGCTCGCCGCTCCACTCGCCATCGTCGACGCCCCCCTCCAGCAGCCAGGCCCCGGCCAGGTCCTGATCCGCAACCGCCACCTCGCCCTCCGCGCCGCCATGGGCCTGCTGATGACGGGACGCGACGACCTGCCCATGCCCGCCTACCGGCACGGCGAGGTGATGTGGGGGCCGGCCGTCGGCGAGGTCGTCGCCGGAGACCTGCCGCCCGGCACGCTCGTCGCCCACCACCTCGGCTGGCGGGAGTACGCGCTGCTCGACGCCACCGCCGTCACGCCGATCAGCGGAGACCCCCTCGCCCACCTCGCCCAGGCCGAGACCGCTTACGTCGGGCTCGTCGCCGCAGCCGAGCTCAGGGAGGGCGACACCGTCCTCGTCTCCAGCGCGGCCGGATCGATCGGCACGATGGCGGGACAGATCGCCAGGCTGAAGGGCGCGAAGCGGGTGATCGGCAGTGTCGGTTCGCCGGCCAAGGCCGCATGGCTCGTCGACGAGCTCGGCTTCGACGCCGCCTACGACTATCACGAGGAGGCGGTCGAAGAGGGCATCGATGTCTACTTCGACAGCGTCGGCGGCACGCAGCTCGCCACGGCCGTCGAAGTCGCCAACCCCGGTGCCAGGTTCGCGCTGTGCGGGGCGCTGTCCGGGCAGACCGTCGCGCTCGACACGATGACCGTCATCGGCAGGCGGATCTCGCTGCGCGGCTTCACCGCCGCCGACCATCCAGGTGTGGTGGCGCGGGCACGCGAGGAGATCGTCGCGTGGAGGCGAGAGGGGCTGCTCGCCGTACCGGTGACCAGGTACGACGGTCTCGACCAGGCGCCGGGAGCGCTGGCCGACCTGCTGGCCGGACGGCTCACGGGTACCGTGATCGTGGACCTGTGACGGGAGGCGCGATGAGGATCAGAAGAGCCGCCGCCGCTCGCGTGCTGCATCACGGCGAGGGACGGGGGCGGCTGCCGGTATGAGGATCGGCGAGGCGGCGGCCGCCGCGGGGACCACCACCCGCGCGCTGCGCTACTACGAGGAGCAGGGGCTGCTGTCGGCGGCGCGGACGGCGCGGGGCCACCGCGACTACGACCAGCGGGCGGTACGGCGGGTGCGCAACATCCGCGAACTGCTGGCCGTCGGATTCACCGTGGAGGACGTGCGCGCTTTCGCCGACCTGCTGGACAGGGACCTGCCCGACCGGTTCGCCGTCATCGACGACCGGTGTGTGGTCGCGATGCGGGTCGCCCTCGACCGGCTGCAGCTGCTGGACGAGCGCATCGCCCGTCTCACCGACCTCCGCGCCCGGCTCTCCGCCCGGCTGCGGTGACCCGTCCCCTCCGTACGGCCGGCACCCGGGAAGACACCCCCGGTCACGGGTGGGGGACGCCCCTCGCAGGCCCGGCGTGAGCGGGGACGCCTCACAGCCGCCCCTTCAGGGACCCCGGAAGCCGGGCGGCGTCAGTCGCGCAGGTGCTCCTCCAGCCGTTCGACCTTGCTCGTCATGGCGTCGGTGACGCCTGGCCGTACATCCGCCTTGAGCACCAGGCTCACCCGGGGAGCGACCTCGCCCACGGCCTCCACCGCCCGCTTGACCACGTCCATCACCTCGTCCCACTCGCCCTCGACGGTGGTGAACATGGCGTCGGTGTGGTTGGGCAGCCCGCTCTCGCGCACCACCTTCACCGCGCGCGCGACAGGTTCGGACACGCCCTCGCCGACACCGAGCGGCGTGATGGAGAATGCGACGATCATGCGTTCGATCCTAGACGCCTAGCACTGCCCCGCCTCGCCGAGGAACTTCTCCAGCAGGTGGGCGAGCTGGCGCTGCTCCTCGCGGGTGAGGTTGGCGAAGAGGTCCGCGCTGATCTCGGCCTGGAGCATCTTCATCCGGTCGACCGAGCGGTGCCCTGACTCGGTGAAGCGCAGCATCACCTCGCGCCTGTCCTCCTGGCTGTGCTCACGTTCGACCAGGCCGTCGTTCTCCAGTCCGTCGGCGAGCGAGGTCACCGCGCGCCGGGTCACGCCGAGCTCGTCGGCGGCCGTGCTCATGGTGGGCCGGCGGTACATGTCGATGATCCGCATGAGCCTGACCCGGGCGGGCGTGTAGCCGTGCTCGCCGAAGGCGGCCATTCCGCGCTGGGAGAAATGCCTGGATGCGGCCATGAGGAGCTCGCCCAGCCTGATTGGTTCCGTCATGAATCGCTCGCTTCCGGGGTAGTTTGAAGGAAAGATAGTGAACTATGTAATTATCACAGCCACATAATGGGCATCAGGCAGGAACGAAGGAGCCCCCACCACAAGGGGGAGGTCGTCCAGGGCACCACGCTCGCCGACGCGGCTGTGCGGGCAGGGGTGCGGCACCTCGTCTACACCAGCGTGGGCGGCGTCGAGCGGGTGCGCGGCATCCCGCACTTCGACACCAAGTGGGAGATCGAACAGCACGTCAGACGCGTCGGCCTGCCGTACACCTTCCTGCGCCCCACCACCTTCACCGACGTGTTCACGGCCAAGGGGGCCGTCCTCAGACTGGGGATGATGGGCGCGGTGCTCGGTAGGGACAAGCCGCTGCAGATGGTGGCGGTCCGCGACATCGGCGTGTTCGCCCGCATGGCGTTCGCGGATCCCGGGCGTTACCTCGGCAAGGAGATCGAGCTGGCCGGCGACGAGCTGACCGTGCCGGAGATCGCCGAGCTGCTGGGGATGCGGCGGTATCCCAAGGTGCCGAAGGCGGTGCTGCGCCTGTTCGGGAAGGAGAGCAGGATGCTGTTCTGGTTCGGGGAGTCGGGCTACCGGGCCGATGTGGAAGCCCTTCGCGCGCTCCACCCTGGGCTGCTCACGCTGAAGGAATGGCTGGCGCTGAGCCGGTGAAGCGGTGGGTGGGAGCGGTGGCTCCCACCCACGGAGCCTCAGTGGTCGTGACCGGCGTGGTCGTCGTCCTCGTCCTCGTCGCTGGGGCCCTCGGAAGGCTCGACGCCCAGAACGGCCTCGCGAGGCTCGACCTCCTGGACGTGCTCGATCAGCGAGAGCACGTGGTCGGGCTCGATGAGCCACTGCAGCGCGGTCGCGCCGGTCTCGTCGGAGCTGACCAGCTCCGCCTGCTCCTTGCGCTCGTCCTCGTCGAGGTCGGCTTCAGGGTGCCGGATCTCGGCGAGGGCGGCCGCCTGCAGGGCGGCGACGTCCAGCACCTCGACGGTCAGCTCGACCGTGAGGCGAAGGAACTTTTCTTCATCACTCATGGCAGAAGAGCCTATGGCAGCTTCCACTCCACAGGGGTCGCGCCTTGCTGGACGAGCAGCTCGTTGGCGCGGCTGAAGGGGCGCGAGCCGAAGAAGCCGCTGCGCGCCGACAGGGGGGAGGGGTGGGCGGACTCGATGCGGGGCACCCGGCCGAGCATGGGGGCGAGGTTGCGGGCGTCGCGGCCCCACAGGATCGCCACCATGGGCGTGTCGCGGGCGACCAGGGCGTGGATGGCCTGCTCGGTGACCTCTTCCCAGCCCTTGCCGCGGTGGGAGGCCGGCTTGCCCGGCATGACGGTCAGCACCCTGTTGAGGAGCAGGACGCCCTGGTCGGCCCACGGGGTCAGATCGCCGTTGGACGGCATCGGCAGGCCGAGGTCGGTCTCCATCTCCTTGTAGATGTTGCGCAGACTGCCCGGGAGCGGGCGCACGTCGGGGGCCACGGAGAAGGACAGCCCGACGGGGTGCCCAGGCGTGGGATAGGGGTCCTGGCCCACGATCAGCACCTTGACCTCGTCGAAGGGCTGGTTGAAGGCACGCAGGACATTGGATCCCGAGGGGAGGTACTGCCTGCCCTCGGTGATCTCGTTGCGGAGGAACTCGCCCATCTCCGAGATCCGTTCGGAGACGGGCTCGAGGGCGCTAGCCCATCCTGATTCGACTACTTCGTGTAGGGGACGACCGGCCATGGTCATGAACCTTATCCACCCGGAAGACCAGGGCGCATGCCGTACAGAAAAGATCACAAAGCGGGTTTGCCCGGCTTGACCAGCCAGGCGTCGAAGAGGGCGTCGAGCGGCTTGCCGGAGATCTTCTTCGACAGGGCGACGAAGTCGGCGGTGGAGGCGTTGCCGTACTTGTGGTCGGCGACCCAGGTGCGCAGGATCGTGAAGAACGCCTTATCGCCGACCTCCTTGCGCAGGACGTGGAGGGTCATGGCGCCGCGGACGTAGACGGCGTCCTTGAAGAGCTGCTTCGCGTTGCCGGGGTCGGCGGGCGGAATCTGCCAGAACCGGTCGTCCGCGGTCCTCGCGTAAGCCCGGGAGAAGGCCGTCGACAGGGGGGTGGCGCCGCGCTTGTCGGCCCACATCCACTCGGCGTAGGTGGCGAAGCCCTCGTTGAGCCAGATGTCCTTCCAGCGCTCGGGGGTGACCGCGTCGCCGAACCACTGGTGGGCCAGCTCGTGCGAGAGCAGGACCTCATCGGGGACCTTCGGGTAGATCGGCCTGGTCTGCGACTCCAACGCGTAGCCCACGCCTGGCGCGTTGTCGACGATCGCGCCGGTGGTGGAGAACGGGTAGGGGCCGAACAGTCCGCTGAAGTAGGCGAGGACGGGACCGTGCCGCTGGGCCAGGTTCTTGGCCGCCGCGGCGTGCTCGGGGTCGACGGCGACGATCGTGCGCAGGCCGCCGACCGTGGTGTCGGTGAGCGTGAAGTCGCCGATGGAGACGGTCGTCAGGTAGCTGGCCATCGGCTCCTTGGCGACCCAGACGTAGGTCGTCCTGCCCATGGCGGTGTTCTGCGAGACGAGCGAGCCGTTGGCCACCGCGACGCGGTCGCTCGGCACCGTCACCGTGAACCGGTAGCCGGCCTTGTCGGTCAGGTGGTGGTTGCCGGGGTACCAGCTCTTGGCGCCCTCCGGCTCGTTGGCGTTGAACACGCCGTCAGGGGTGCGGATCCAGCCCTCTTTCGAGCCGTCGGGGTCGACGATGTGGGTGGGCTTGCCGGCGTAGGCCACCGCGACGGTGAACGGCTTCCCCGCTGCGATCGCGGAGGCGGGGGAGACGGCCAGTTCGTCGCCCTCGTGCGTGAACCGCGCGGCCGTGCCGTCGACGGTGACGGACGCGACGGTCAGGGTCTTGGACAGGTCGAGGTTGAAGCGGCTGAGCGCCTGGGTGCTGCGCGCGCTGATGGTCGCCGTGCCCTTCAGCACGCGGGTGCCGGGGTCGTAGTCGAGCGTCAGGTCGTAGTGGCGGGCGTCGTAGCCGCCGTTGCCCTGCAACGGGAAGTACGGATCGCCCGCGCCCTGGGAGCCGGGGGAGTCGGGGGAGTCGGCGGCGGCGGGGGTGAACGGAAGGGCGATCGCGATGGCGGTGGTCAGCGCGAGAAGACGCTTCATAGGCCGATTCTCGCGCAACCCCGCAGGCGCCCGCCCGGCTGCCCCTGGAAGCCGGGCGGGCGCCCGTGGATCACTTCACCGAGCCGGCCATCATGCCCTGAACGAAGTACCGCTGGAAGGCGAAGAACAGCACCAGCGGAATGATCAGTGACAGGAAGGCGCCAGGCGCGATGATGTCGACGTTGGTCCCGAACTGCCGCATCTGCGACTGCAGGGCCTTGGTCATCGGCTGCGACGCGGTGTCGGCGAAGACCAGCGCGATGAGCAGGTCGTTCCACACCCACAGGAACTGGAAGATCCCCAGCGAGGCGATCGCGGGCTTGCCCAGCGGGAACACCACGGTCGCGAAGATCTTCCACTCCGACGCGCCGTCCATCCTGGCCGCCTCCAGCAGCGAGGCAGGGATGCCGACGAAGAAGTTGCGCAGCAGGAAGATCGCGAAGGGGAGTCCGAACGCGACGTGGAACAGGACCACGCCGGGGATCGTGCCGAAGATGCCCACCTGGCCGTACAGCGTGGCGATCGGGATCAGCGCGATCTGGATCGGCACGATCAGCAGGCCGACGACGACCAGGAAGAGCGTGTCACGCCCGCGGAACTCCATCCACGCGAAGGCGTAGGCCGCCATCGCGGCGATGCCGATCACCAGCAGCGTGGTCGGCACCGTGATGAGCACGGTGTTCCAGAACGACGCGGTGAAGCCGGTGGCCAGCAGGTTGGAGTAGCTGCTGATCGTCAGCTCGGCGGGCTTGGTGAAGATCGTCCACCAGCCCTCGGAGTTGTTGACCGTCTCGTCGCGCAGTGACACGACGAGCAGGCCGAGGGTCGGGACCAGCCAGAACAGCCCGATGAGGATCATCACGACCTGGACGGCGCCGCCGCCGAGGCGGTCGACGATCCTGGCGACGGGACCTCGCCGTACGGCTCCCGCCTGAACGTGAGCCATCACTGCTCCCTCCTGAACCGGCGGATGTTCATGACCATGAACGGCAGGACCAGGACGAGCAGGAAGATCGCGAGCGCGCTGCCCAGTCCCTGGTTGTTGCCGCCGCCGAAGGAGACTCGCCACATCTCCAGCGCGATCACGTTCGCGTTCGGCTGCACCGAGCCTGGCGCGATGATGAAGACGAGGTCGAAGACCTTGAGTGTATTGATGATCATCGTGACGAACACGACGAGCAGCACGGGCGACAGCAGCGGCACGGTGATCTTCCTGAACACCTGCCACTCGGTGGCGCCATCGATGCGCGCGGCCTCGAGCGCGTCACGCGGGATCCCCGCCAGGCCCGCCGCGATCAGCACCATCGCGAAGCCCGCCCACACCCAGACGAACGCGCCGATGATGGCGGGCGTGATCAGGGTCGGGCCGAGCCAGGTCAGGCCGTTGAAGGGCGCCTCGAAGTTCGACTGCGGCAGCCGCACGGTGTAGGAGCCGGGGGCGAGGCCCTCGAAGCGGAAGGTACCGTCGGGGCCCGTCGTGGTGGTGGCCGCGACGTCGCCGCCGCTGACCGCCTCGACTGTCACGCCGGGCAGGCCCTTCTCCGAGCCGTCGACCTCGCCGGCCTTGCCGCCGCCTCCTGGCGTGAAGTCCAGCCAGATGGTGCCGGTCAGGCCCTGTCCGGTGGCCGCCACGGCCGGCTTGGCGTCGGCGGGAACGGCCTCGGGCTTGAGTCCGACCAGCGGGATCAGCACCGGCTGACCGGCCTGGACGGGCTGCTTGGTGACGACGGCGCCGCCCTGCTCGGCGACCGGCGAGGTGTCGTTCTCCCTCGGCCGGGCCCCCTCCAGGCCGCCACCGCTGGAGAACACGCCCGAGACCGTCGACATGAGCGCGTTGGCCACGCCGCGGTCCGGAGCCTCCTCGTAGACCAGGCGGAAGATGACTCCGGCGGCCATCAGCGAGACGGCCATCGGCATGAACACGATCAGCTTGAACGCGGTGGACCATCTGATCCGCTCGGTCAGCACGGCGAAGATCAGGCCGAGCGTGGTGACCACGATCGGGGCCACGACCACCCAGATCAGGTTGTTCCTGATGGTGGTGAGCGTGCCGGAGTCGGTGAAGATCGTGCCGTAGTTCTGCAGGCCGACGAACTGGCTGCCGGTCGCGTCGTAGAGGCTGCGGAAGATCGAGTAGATGATCGGGTAGATGACCCAGATCCCCAGCAGGAGCATGGCGGGGAGGACGAAGAACCAGGCCACGACGGCCGAGGGGCCCAGCCTGCCGCGGCTGGGCTTCGCGGGGGTCACCGTCGCGGTCGGTGCGGTGCTGGCCGCGCTCTCCGCCGTGGCGGCGGCCGGGGAGGCCTCGCCGTCGCCGGAGACGCGGGGGTGGGCGGGGTCGGGGTTCTCAGCGGTCGAGGTGCCCGGCTGCGCCTTCTGGGGGGTGGGGTCCGGCCCGGGGGTGGACCCGCGCGACGAGGTGTCGCGCGGGTCGGTCGGGCCGTTCAACCTGTCGGTCACGGCCTCGCCCCTTTACTTCCAGGCCTTGGCGGCCTCGGTCTCAAGGGCCTTGGCAGCCGCCTTGGCGTCCGCGGGGTTGCGCAGGAAGTCCTGCAGCACCTTCCACTCGCCCTTGCCGTCGGTCCCGCCGAAGGCGCTCGGCGCGAGGTCGGACATGTCGTACCGGACGCTCTCACCAGCGGAGATGATCGTCTGCGCGAGCTGCTTGGTCAGGTCGCTCGGGTAGTTGTCGGGGGAGACGTTGCGGTTCGGCGACAGGTAGCCGGGCAGCTTCGCCCACACCTCGCCGCCTTCCTTGGAGGCCAGGTACTCCAGCAGCGCCATGGCGCCGGGGGACTCCTTCAGCGCCACCGCGATGTCACCGCCGAGCACGACCGGCGCGGTCTCGCCGACCTTCGGGAAGGGGAACACCTTGGCGGACTCGCCGATCTTGGCGCCGGACTGGGTGGCCGAGGCGGCCACGAAGTCGGCCTCGATGACCATCGCACCCTTGTCCTGGCCGTACACCTGGGTGACGCAGGTCGGGAAGTCGGTCTGCAGGGCGCCGGTGTTGCCGCCGACCATGTAGTCCTTCTTGCCGAAGATGCCGGCCATCTTCTCCAGCGCGGTCACGACGGAGGCGTCGGTCCACGGGATCTCGTGCTTGGCGAGCTGGTCGTACTTCTCGGGACCGGCGCTCGAGAGGTAGACGTTCTCGAACAGGTCGGTGAGCGTCCAGCCGGAGGCGCCGCACAGCGAGAACGGCGGGGTGCCGGAGTCGGAGACCGCCTGGGCGGTCTTCAGCAGCTCGTCCCACGTGGTCGGGGCCTGCACGCCGGCGTCGGTGAACGCGGCGTCGCGGTACCAGATGATCGACTTGTGCGCGGCCTTGACGAGCACGCCGTACACCTGGCCGTCCGCGGAGCCGAGCTCCTTCCAGTACGGGGTGTAGTTGTCGTCGATCTGCTTCTGGACCTCGGCGCTGAGGGGCTTGAGCGCCTTCTGGTCGGCGTACTGCTTCACCAGACCCGGCTGCGGGAGGACCGCGATGTCGGGCGGGCTGCCGCCCTGGATGCGCGGGCCGAGGTAGGCGCCGGTGTCCTCACCCGTGGAGGCGTAGGTGACCTTGGCGCCGGTCTTGTCCTGGAAGGCCTTCAGCACGGCCTCGAAGTTGGCCTGCTCCTCACCGGTCCACTTGGCGGCGATCTCGATGTTCACCCCCTCGAGCGGCTTGGCGGCGGCGGCCGGCGCGGAGCTGGCCGCTCCGGACTGCTGGGGGGTCGTTGTTGGGGCGTTGCCGCAGGCGGCGACGGCTACCGCGAGCCCCGCCAGAACAACTGCTTTGCGCATGATGCCTGACCTCGAATCACTGGGTTGCGATGATCTCTGCTAGCTCTGCCTTCATGGAGGCAGCCACGTCATCGGTTGGTTGGTCGTACGGCGGGCTGAACGCCTTGGAGACCGCGCTGGCGATCACCAGGCTCAGCTGGTTGTAGTTCGCGCTGACCGGTCGCGGCTTGGCCGCGAGGATGCTCTCCTTCAGCACGGGCAGATAGGGGAAGCGCTTGATCAGCGACGGGTCGTCATAGAGCTCGGCCCAGACCGGGGGGAAGGAACCCTCTGTCAGGACACGCCGCTCGTTCTCCAGACTGGTGAAGTACTTGATGAACTCCTGCGCGGTGTTCTGCCGCTTGGAGTAGGCGCTGATGGCCAGGTTGGCACCGCCGAGCGAGCTCGATCCGGGCCCTTCGGGTCCGGGGAGCCTGGTCACCGCGAACTTTCCCGCCACCTTCGACTGGGTGGCGGGGCCGTACGCGTGGGGCCAGTTGCGGGCGAAGACCAGCTGGCCGTTCTGGAAGGCCAGCCTGGACTCCTCCTCCTTGTAGTTCAGCGCCTGCGGAGGGATCCATCCCTCGCGCAGGCCCCGGGTGAAGAAGTCGAGCGCCTGCTTCGCCTTGGCCTGGTCCAGGTCGAGCAGGGTCCCGCCCGCTGACTGGACCGCCTCGGCGAAGTTGACCGTCAGTCCCTCATAGGCGGCGAGCTGTCCCGCGTAGCCGCCGATGTCGTGTTTTCTGGTGATGGCAAGGGCCTGTGCTCGAAGGGAAGCCCAGGTCGTGGGCGGCTTCTTGACCAGGTCCTTGCGGTAGTAGAGGAGCCCGGCGTTGCTCGTGTACGGCACCGCCCAGAGCTTGCCCCTGTAGACCGCGGTGTCCACGACGGGCGGCAGGAACCTGTCGAGCGGGAAGAGCCCGCGCTCCAGGGGGATGATCCAGCCGTTGTCGGCGAACTCCGCCGTCCACACCACATCGAGTCCGAGCACGTCGTAGCGGTCGCTCCTGGCCTGCAGGTTCGACACCAGTTGTGCGCGCTGCTCGTCGGCCGCCTCCGGCAGTTCGAGCAGCGTCACCTTCTGCGCGGGGTGCGCCTTGTTCCACCGGTCCAGCAGGGGTTGTAGATAGCCGGTGGTGTCGCGTCCCGTGGCGAAGGTGATCGGGCCGTTGGGGTCTTCCCCGCCCTCTTCCGTCGCCGCCGCGCATCCGGCCACCAGGAGCGCGATCAGCATCACGGAAAGGGGACGGAACACGCATGACCTCCAAATTTCGACCGGATTACATTCGTGTTAGGTAGATGCATTCATGTTATGCACAGCGCTAATCTGAACGTCAACGGATATGTCCGTAACGAGCGCGTAACGAGGAGGTGGGGCGTGCGGTTGCACCTGCTGGCGCTCCTCGCGAAGGAACCCGCACACGGGTACGAGCTCAAGCAGGCTCTGGAGCAAACCTTCGGCACTGCGTATCCCTCACCCAACATCGGCCAGATATACGTGACACTAGGCCGTCTGGAGAAGGATGGCCTGGTCAGGGCCGTTGACGTCGAGCAGTCCAACCGACCCAACAAGAAGGTCTACTACCTGACGGCCAAGGGCCGCGACGCGCTCACCGACTGGGTGGACGAGCCGACGGAGGGCCCGCGGGTGCGTGACGAGTTCTTCATGAAGCTCGTGCTCGCCCCGTTGACCGGCATCGCCGACCGCATGGCGTTGATCAACCGGCAGCGCCGCCACTACCTTGCGTTGATGCGCGATCTCAACGAGCTGGCCGAGCGGACCGACCAGGGGAACCAGGTCGCGCTCCTGCTGATCGAGGGCGCCATGCTGCACCTGCAGGCCGATCTCGACTGGCTCGAACGCTGCCAGGAGGACCTGACGTGACAGTGCTCAAGACCGTCAACCTGGTGAAGATCTACCAGAACAAACACGTGCCCGTGCCGGCGGTGCGCGGCGTGGATCTGCAGGTGGACGAGGGTGAGTTCGTCGCGATCATGGGCCCTTCCGGCTCGGGCAAGTCGACGCTCGTGCACATGCTCGGCGGACTCGACACCCGCACGAGCGGCGAGATCTGGCTGGACGGCAAGCGCGCCGACACGCTCTCCGAGAGCGCGTGGGCGCTGCTGCGCCGCAAGAAGATCGGGTTCGTCTTCCAGTTCTTCAACCTGGTCGCCAGCATGACCGTGGCCGACAACGTGGAGCTTCCCGCCCTGCTTGCGGGAGCCTCGCCCAAGGTGGCGCGCGAGCGCAGGGAATACCTCCTCGACGCGCTCGGCCTCACCGAGCGGGTCGAGGCCGCGCCCGCCCAGCTGTCGGGCGGTGAGCAGCAGCGGGTGGCGCTGGCCCGCGCGCTGGCCAACAAGCCGAGCCTGCTGCTGGCCGACGAGCCCACGGGCAACCTCGACAGCCGCAACACCCGCGACGTGCTGCGCCTGCTGGGCGAGGTGCACCGCGACGGGCAGACGATCGTCCTGGTCACCCACGACGCCAGGGTGGCCAGCCTCGCCGACAGGGTCGTCTCGCTGCTCGACGGGCAGATCGTCGACGACGGCAAGATCGCCCGCAGGCGTCCCAGCAGAGGCGGCGGCGCGGGAGAGGTCATCGACCTTCGATGAGAGCCGGCGCCCGATGGATCAAGGCGGACCTGCGCGCCAGGCGCGGCCAGGCCGTACTGACCGTGCTGACGATCGCGGGGATCGTGGCCGCGCTGATCACCGCGGCCACCCTGCTCGAGGACGGCACCAACCCATGGCGCGGCCTGTTCGCCCAGACCAACGGCGCCCACCTGTGGATCCACACCAAGGACAGGCCGCAGGTCGTCGCGCTCAAGGCCATCGACGGAGTGACGCAGGCGTCGGGGCCGTACCGCACGGCGCCCGTGACCGTGCTGCAGGAGCGCAGGAAGGCCCCCGCCGCGCTGCGCGCCATGCCGGTCGCCGCGCCCGAGGTGGCGCGGCCCGTGGTCGCCGACGGCGGCTGGCTCAACCCCGCCCAGCCCGACGGCGTCGTCGTCGAACGTTCCTTCGCCAGGACGCTGGGGCTGCGCCTGGGCAGCGCGGTCACCGTGACCGCGCTGAGCGGCGCCCGCCACGTGCTCTACGTGCGCGGCATCGCCGACTCCGCCGACCAGGGCTTCTACCCCGAATGGACACCCGGCCTGATCTGGGTGCTGCCGGAGAAGCTCGACAGGGTCGAGCCCGAGCTCGGGCGCAGCGAGTGGGTGACGGGCCTGCGCCTCGACGACCCCGAGGCCACGCAGTTCGTCTCCCAGCGCGTGGTGGTGATGCTGGACGAGGAGGTCCAGCGCGTCTACACCTGGCGTGAGGTGCGCGCCGCGATGGAGCTCGACAACCGCCTGCTCGGCACGCTGCTCGCGCTGTTCGGCATCGTCGGCCTGGTGGCCGCCGTGCTCGCGCTGGCCAACGCCGCGGGCGGGCGCGTGCTGTCCCAGCTGCGCGACCTGGCGACGCTGAAGTCCATGGGTTTCACCAGGGGCCAGCTCGCGAGCCTGCTGCTGGTCGAGCACGGCGCGCTCGGCCTGCTCGGCATCGCGCTCGGCGTGCTGCCCGGCTGGCTGGTGACCTGGCTGGTGCTCGACACGAGCTCCGTCGCGCTCGTGCCGCTTCTGGCCATCGTCGCGGGCACCGCGCTGGTCGTGCTGGTGGCCGTGGGCGTGCCCGCGTGGCGCGGCAGCCGTACCCCGCCCATCCCCGCCGCGCCCTCGGCGCCGCCGCGCGGCCGCCTGTCACGGCTGGCCAGGCTCGCCCTCCTGGTACGGCTGCCGCCCGCGCTCGTGCTGGGCGCCCGCGACGCCTTCAGCCGGCGGGTGCCCGCCTTCCTGACGATGTTCGGCCTCGCCGTGCCGATGATGATGATCACCATCGGGCTCGGTGTCTGGGCCACGCTCGACGACTTCCTCGCCCACCCCGAGCAGGTGGGCCAGCACGCCCGGCTGCTGGTGCGCCCGGACAAGCTGACCTCCGAGGAGGCCAAGGGCCTCGCCCAGCGCGACCCCGCCGTCCAGCAGGTCTACCCGGGCGCCGAGGTCGACGCGCTGGTGCCAGGCGAGGCCAGGTCGATCAGGGTGCGCGCGATCGGCGGCTCCGCCTCGCCGTACCCCTTCCCCGTGGTCGAGGGCCGCATGTACGCCGACAGGGGCGAGGCCGTCGCCGGGCAGGGGCTGCTCGACCTGCTGCGGGTCAAGATCGGCGACAGGGTGTGGCTGTCGGTCGGCGGTACCCCGCTGATCGTCCGGATCGTCGGCAGGACCGTCGAACCCGACCTCGACGGACAGGTGCTCTCGCTCGGCGTGGACAGCCTGGCGGCCAAGGACGTGGTGCCGCCCGAGTTCTGGGGCCTGGCGCTGAAGAAGGGGGCCGACCCCGCGGAGGTGCGCGACAGGCTGCTGGTGGCATCGGGAGAGGGCCTGGAGATCCAGCGCGTGGTCAACCCCGCCGAACGGCTGGCGGTCATCCGCGTGGTCATCGTGGCGCTCGTCGGCGTGCTCGCGCTGATCGGCCTTGCCAACCTGCTGACGGCCAGCGCGCTCGGCCTGCGCGACCACGCCTACGATCTGGCGGTGCTGAAGGCGATGGGGCTCACCCCGCGGCAGGTCATGGCCACGCTGGTGATGGGGACGGGGCTGCTGGTCGTCCTCGGCGTCGTCGTGGGCACGGCCGCGGGCTCGTTCGTCGTGAAGGGGCTGATCGACCTTCAGGGCCACACCAGCGGCGTGGGCGCGGGCATCGCCCGTCCACCCTCGCCCTTCATGCTGGTCGTGGCCGTCCTGGCGGCCGTGGGGGCGGCGCTGGCCGTCGCGCTGATCCCCGCCCGCCGCGCCGCCCGCGCGCAGGTGCCCGTCACCGCCAGGTGAGCGCCGAAAGGGTGTCTGCCGTCGGCAGACACCCTCGGGGACTCTCGGGTCGGAGCTATTCGGCCTTCAGGGCGAACCAGAAGAAGCCGTGCCCCGGCAGCGACAGCATGTACGGCGACTCGCCGATCCTGGGGAAGCGGACGCCACCCCTGGCCTCGACGGGCACCATGCCCTCGAAGCGCCGCAGGTCGAGCTCGACGGGCTGCGGGAACTTCGACAGGTTGTTGACGCACAGCATCAGGTCGTCGCCCTCCTCGCGCATGAACGTGAGGACCGACGGGTTCGACGACCACATCTCGGTGTAGGCGCCGGTGCCGAAGACCGGGTGCTGGCGGCGGATCTGCAGCATCTTGCGGGTGAAGTGCAGCAGCGAGGACTCGGTCTTCTGCTGCGCCTCCACGTTGACCGCCTGGAAGCCGTAGATCGGGTCCATGACCGTCGGCAGGTAGAGCCTGCCGGGGTCGGCCGTCGAGAAGCCCGCGTTGCGGTCGGGGCTCCACTGCATCGGCGTGCGGACCGAGTCGCGGTCCTCCAGCCAGATGTTGTCGCCCATGCCGATCTCGTCGCCGTAGTACATCACCGGGGAGCCGGGGAGGCTGAGCAGCAGCGCCGTGAACAGCTCGATCAGGTCGCGGTTGTTGTCGAGCAGCGGCGCCAGGCGCCGCCTGATGCCGAGGTAGGCCCGCATGCGCGGGTCCTTGGCGTACTCGGCGTGCATGTAGTCGCGTTCTTCCTCGGTCACCGTCTCGAGCGTCAGCTCGTCGTGGTTGCGGAGGAAGATGCCCCACTGGGCGTTGTCGGGGAGCTTGGGGGTGCGCGACATGATCTCCGAGATCGGCTCGCGCGTCTCCTTCTTCACCGCCATGTAGATGCGCGGCATCAGCGGGAAGTGGAAGGCCATGTGGCACTCGTCGCCGCCCGTGGTGGGGTCGCCGAAGTACTCGACCACGTCCTCCGGCCAGCCGTTCGCCTCGGCCAGCAGCACCCTGTCGGGGTAGAGGCGGTCGACCTCCGCACGCACCTTCCTCAGGTACGCGTGGGTCTCGGGCAGCCCGCTGCAGTCGGTGCCCTCCCTCTCGAACAGGTACGGCACGGCGTCCAGCCTGAACCCGTCGATCCCGAGGTCCAGCCAGAACCTCAGAACCTCCAGCATCGCCTCCTGGACGGCCGGGTTGTCGTAGTTGAGGTCGGGCTGGTGGTGGAAGAAGCGGTGCCAGTAGTACTGCTTGCGCACCGGGTCATAGGTCCAGTTGGACTCCTCGGCGCCGATGAAGATGATCGGCGCGTCGGGGAACCCGGTCGGCTCGTCCGCCCACACGTAGAAGTCGCCATAGGGCCCCTCGGGGTCATGGCGCGAAGCCTGGAACCACGGGTGCTTGTCGCTCGTGTGGTTCATCACCAGGTCGGTGATGATACGGATCCCGCGCGCGTGCGCGGACTCGATGAGCTGCACGAAGTCACCGAGGTCACCGAAGTCGGGGAGGATCTTCCCGTAGTCGGAGATGTCGTAGCCGCCATCGCGCAGCGGCGACTCGTACAGCGGCAGCAGCCACAGGCAGTCGACGCCGAGCCATTGAAGGTAGTCGAGCTTCTCGATGAGACCACGCAGGTCTCCGGTCCCGTCGCCGTTGGAGTCCTTGAACCCCCGGACGAGCACCTCGTAGAACACCGCCCGCTTGTACCATCGTGGATCGGCCGAGACGAAGGTCTCGGAGACCGATGGGTTGTTCATATGACGCTCACAGAAGGAGATGTGGGCAGGACGAAGTCACCGGTTTCCCCGGCGTGTTTTGTGGTGACCGCGCCGCCTGGAGTCGTCATCCCTGCGAACCCCATGCCCTGCCGGGCCCAGATTTGTGATCTGGTGCCCGGTATCTTGCGGCGCTTCCCCATCAAGATCGTGCAGCGGGGACGCCCTTAAGGGGCGATTTTGCGCACGTTCTTCATGGGTACGGGCCGAACACTACCAGCCCTTCGGCCCTCCGGAACCCGCTTTGTTGTGCCGCTTGTAATACCCGCGAGATCCGTATGTAACCACGCTGTTACCCTCCGTTCTCTCGCGGAAGATCCGCAGCTCAGAAGGGGGGCGTCAGCTCGGCGAGGTCGTTCTCGTAGTCGGTCAGCCAGGCGCCGAACAGCACCAGGCCGCGCACCCAGAACCGGTCGTTCCATCCGCTGAACCGGGTGAGCGCGTCGGGCCCCGAGCCGATCACCTCATGCAGCCCGTCGGACAGCAGGCTCGGCACCCTGTCGGCCACCTTCACCAGCATCCGGTGGGAGTAGTCGCGGGCGGGAGCGGCGGTCGAGCGCAGCGGCACCCGCTGGAGTGGCTGCTTGACCACGTTCGTCGACGGCAGCGCCGCCACCCTGGGGTTGGCGGCGTGCAGCAGCTCGCGGTAGAAGCGGCCCTTGTCCTTGCGCGCCACGCCGACCGACAGGGCGGCGTCGAAGAAGGCGGGATGGATGAACGGGCCCGCGAACGACGCCTCAGGCCCGACCAGGTTGACCGCCGAGCGGGCGATGCCGCGCACGGTGCGGGTGTGCAGCACCGACAGCGGCAGCTCCGCCCGGTGCCCGTGGAGCATGGAGGTGGAGGCGTCGAACTGCTCGCGCACGACCTCGCCGATCCACGCCTGCGCCGCCTCCGAGAGGAAGGGCGCAGAGGGGGCGCCGAGCGACAGGGAGCTGAGCACGGCCGCCGAGCGCTCGGCCTGCGTCCTCGCCTCCAGTGCCGCGCCGCTGACCATGAAGTTCTTCAGCAGCGGGCCGCCGGCGAGACCGTCGATGAGCACTCGGCCCGAGCCGTGCACCTCCTTGGCGAAGGGCGCGTACCAGGCGTGGTGCGGGGTCATGAACTCCAGCCGCCGCGCCACCTCGAGCGCGTCGCCAGGGTAGGCGGCGGCGTCCTGGGTGATGACGCGGTGCCGCACGCCGAGCTCGCGGGTGATCGCGCGGGCGAACGCGATGTCGGTGTCGGTGCCGTCGTCGGGGCTGGTCGTCCACGACTCGACGTCGGCGCCCCTGGCCACCGCGACCGAGCACAGCAGCCGCGAGTCGTAGCCGCCGCTGACGGGCACCAGCAGCGGCCTGCCCTCGAAGTCGTCGTAGACCCCGTGCAGGACCTCCAGCAGCTCGCCCGCGCTGCGCCACGCCTCGTACGGCTCCTGCCGCAGCCAGCGCGGCAGCCGCCGCTCGGTCGACAGCCTCCCGTGGGCGTGGACCAGCGCGCTGGAGCCCGGCAGCCGCCTGATCCCCTGGTACGGCGTGGCGTCCCCGAGCGGGAAGGTCACCTGGATGATCGACGCCCAGGCCGCCCAGCCGATGCCGACGGGCACCAGCTCGAGCAGCGGCTTCAGCAGCGAGGAGAAGTAGATCGCCTCGCCCACGCGCACGTAGTAGACGTCGACCAGGCCGAGCGCGCCCGCGTGCAGCACCGTACGGGTGCCGTCGCTGATCAGCCCTGGCGTCTCGTAGGTCTCGGCGACCGTGATCCAGTCGGCGGCGCGCTCGGGCCTGCGCTCCCCCCACGAGAACGCGAACGTCTCGGCGGTGCGATGGTAGGGCGGCAGCGGCTGCGAGCTGAACAGCGCCGCCTCGGGCGTCTGCAGGGCGGGACGGACCTTCGGCCCCGATCCCGCGAGCTTTTCGAGCAGGCCCGTGTCGAGCCGGCCGAGGGCGCCGCACACGTACGGCCTCACATTGAACGCCGGCCACTGCACGCGATCTCACTCCTCAACGCCGATTCCAAGCGAAAGAGTATCCTTTGCCGGGCCAAGAGACGGAGGGCCTGTGAGTACTGAGCTGGAGAGCACGCGCCGCGCGCTGCGCGACGCCATCGCCGAGGCGGAGCACGCGGCGGAGCTGGCCAGGCTGCTGGACGCCGCCCAGGCCAGGCTCGCGGAGGCCGAGCGGGCCACCGAGGAGCTCAGGACGATGAACGAGCGCCTCACCGAGGCCGAGGCCGAGCTGGAGAGCGAGCGCACCGCGGCGGAGAAGCTGCGCAAGGAGCTGGCCGAGCAGCGCTACCAGGCCGAGGTCGCGCAGTGGAAGCTGTCCTCCATCAAGGTCGCCAGGTGGAACCGCATCGGTGATGCCATCAAGACGGGCAAGAGCAACCCCGTCCGCCTCGCCAAGGGGTTGAAGGGCGCGGCCAAGCCGGTCAAGCGGCCTGTGGCGCCCAAGCGCAAGCCCGTCGCCGTCGCCGCGCAGAAGGACGAGCGCCCTGGAGCGGCCTTCCAGGCCACCAGCACGACCAGGACGGTCGAGGGCAAGTCGGTGCGGCTCAAGCCGTACCGGATCCCGACCGGTCCCAACACCCGCCCGCACCTGACGGCGGCCGTGATCGCCGACCCGCACGCGGAGGCGCTGCTGCGTTACGAGTGGCGGCAGACGACCGGGTTCACGCCCCGTGACTTCGCCCGCGTCCTGGCCGGTGAGGTGCCGCACCTGCTGGTCGTCGAGTCGGTCACGCAGGGCCCGTGGGCCGCGGAGATCACCGGCGAGCCCGGCGAGGGGCTGCGCGAGCTGCTGGCCTGGTGCGCCGCCCGTGGCATCCGCACCGTCTTCTGGCACACGCAGGGCAGCGTGGCCGACTACGCGGCCGCGGCCGAGCTGTTCGACCACCGCTTCACGACCGATCTGGCCGCGGGCTGGCCGCGCCTGCCGTTCGCGATCCAGCCGCGCGTCCACAACCCGCTGCCGCTGTCGGGCGGGCGCTACGGCCGCGTGCTCACGCTCGACCAGCTCCTGCCCTCCCACCTCGGCTATCCCGACGTCCTCACCTCCTACCGCTGGCCCATCGCCGTCGAATGCCCGCCCGGCACTCCGCAGTGGCGGCTGGCCGAGCTGGCCGCCTGCGGCACCTCCATCGGTCCCGAGGGCGACTCCAGGCGCGCGCACGCCGCGCTGCGCAGGGCCTACAACATGGGCACCATGACCGAGCGCGTCGACGACCTGCTGGAGGCCATCGGGCTGCCGAGCGCCCGCGCGACGCTCGATGTCTCGGTCATCCTTCCTGTCTTCGACCCTTCGACGCTGGAGCACGGCCTGGCCCAGGTCGCCAGGCAGGCGGGCGTCACCCAGGTGGTCGTCTTCGGGCCCGAGGAGGCCGAGGAGCGGGCGCGCGAGGTGCTCGAGCCGCGCGAGGTCGTCTTCAGGGAGCTCGACCCCGCCCTGAGCACGGGCGCACTGCTCAACAGGGCGCTCGACCTGTGCGAGGCCGACCTGGTCGCGATCATGGACCCGCGCGACGTGTACGGCTCGCACTACCTGGCCGACCTCAGCCGCGCCTTCCTGTTCAGCACCGCGGACATCGTCGGGAAGGCCTCCTACTACGCCCACCTGCGCGGAGCGCACGCGACGTTGCTGAAGCAGCCGGAGGCGGAGTACACCTACACGCCGGAGGTCAACGGGGCGACGCTGCTCGCCAGAAGGAACGCGCTGCGGGCGATCGGGTTCGCGGATCTCACCGAGGGGTGGGACGAGGTGCTGATGCGGCAGTGCCGTACGGACGGGATCAAGGTGTTCTCGACGGACAGGTTCGGATACGTGCGGGTGCGCGACGAGGACCGGTGGCTGCTGGGCGCCGCCCATCTCGTCGAGTACGGCTCGGCCGAACCCCACGCGCTCATCTGAGCTCCACGGGGAGGGGCGCGGACCCCTGACCGGGATACGCTCGGGTCGTGCGACCCCGTCGGCTGGCCGAGGTGCTCGGCGACCCGCCGGCGCCCGAGGGCACATGGGAACACCGGGCGGTCTACCTCTCCGCCGCCGCCCTGCGTAGGGGGATCCCTCCTGAGCGGCTGGCGGCCGACGTCGGCGCCCTGCCTGGCGTGAGCGCGGTGTCGGTCACCGGCAGGGGGTTCCTGCACATCACCGTCGACACCCCGGGCGAGCTGCTCGACGAGCCGTTCGCGCGGGTCCCCTTCGAGGATCCGTGGCCCGACCTGCCCAGGACCTGGGACAACCCGGGCTTCGTCGTGAGATACGCCCATGCGAGGGCCGCGGCGGTCATCAGGTGGGCGGGTGAGCTCGACGTGCCGGGCGACGGCTTCAGGCCGGAGACGCTGACCGATCCGCGCGACAGGGCGGTGCTCAGACTGCTCGCCGAACTGCCCGGCCGCGAGGCGAGCCGCGACCCCGGGTGGCAGGCCTACCTGCCCAGGCTCGCCCTCGCCTACCACGAGGCCCACGAGAACGCGCCCGCCGTGCCCCGGGGGGACGAGAGACCCTCTCCCGTGCACACGGCCCGGGTACGGCTGGCGGCTGCCGTGCGAGCGGTGCTCCCCGGCCCCGAGCGAATCTGAAAATATCCAGATATATGGCGATTTTGGGCAAAGATTTCCTCTTGTTGCCACGATTTGTGGGCGCGTCACGTCTCGATACGTGGGCAGGCGTCCCATCGGCTGCATCACGTCCGATAGCCTCGATCGGGTGAGTCGATTCGCCCATCCAGCCGGGGACAGGCACGCTGAGATGCTGCCCCACGAGCGCCCGCCGCTGGCGCCCGCCGACCTCAACCGGATCAACCCCGCGATCTGGCCGCGAACGTCGACGCGAACGGATGGCGCGCTCACGATCGGCGGCGTCGACGTGCGCGACCTCGCCCAGGAGTACGGCACGCCGCTCTACGTCGTCGACGAGGACGACGTCCGCTCCCGCATGCGCGACTACGCCACCGCCTTCGCCGGGTCCGACGTGCACTACGCCGGCAAGGCGTTCCTGTGCAAGGAGCTCGTGCGCTGGCTGATGGACGAGGACCTGGGCCTGGACGTGGCCAGCGGCGGCGAGCTCGCGGTCGCGCTCAGCGTCGGCTTCCCTGCCTCGCGCATCACGCTCCACGGCAACAACAAGTCGGCGGCGGAGCTGTCGCGCGCGCTCGAGGTGGGCGTCGGCCACATCGTCGTCGACTCCTACGAGGAGATCGCCCGCCTCGGCTATCTCGCCGAGCAGATGGAGGTCAGGCCCCGCGTGATGGTCCGCGTGACCACCGGCGTCGAGGCGCACACCCACGAGTTCATCGCCACGGCGCACGACGACCAGAAGTTCGGCCTGTCGCTCAACACGGGCGCCGCGGCCGAGGCCGTACGCCGCATCCTGGCCCTGCCGCAGCTCGAACTCGTCGGACTGCACTCCCACATCGGCTCCCAGATCGTCGACACCGCGGGCTTCGAGGTGGCCGCCACGCGCCTGGCCACCCTGCTGGTGCAGATCAAGGACGAGCACGGCGTCGTGCTGCCCGAGCTCGACCTCGGCGGCGGCTACGGCATCGCCTACGTCGACGAGGACGTCGCCCCCGACATCAAGGTGATCGCCGACGCCCTCCGCGAGATCGTCGTCAAGGTCTGCACGAGCGCCGGGCTGCCCGTGCCGCGGCTGACGGTCGAGCCGGGCAGGGCCATCGTCGGCCCTGGGGGAATCACCCTGTACGAGGTCGGCACCGTCAAGGACGTCGAGGGGCTGCGCGCCTACGTCAGCGTCGACGGCGGCATGAGCGACAACGCGCGCACCGCCCTCTACGGCGCCGAATACACCACGGTGCTCGCCTCCCGCGCCTCCGACGCGGCGCCCATGCTGTCGCGCGTGGTCGGCAAGCACTGTGAGAGCGGCGACATCGTGGTCCGCGACCACTACCTGCCCGCCGACCTCGCGCCAGGCGACCTGCTCGCCGTCGCCGCGACGGGCGCCTACTGCAGGTCGCTGGCCAGCAATTACAACTATCTGCCCAAGCCCGCCGTCGTGGCCGTCTCGGCCGGCAGGGCACGCGTCATCGTGCGGGGCGAGACCGAGGACGACCTGTTGAGGGGGCAGCTCTAGTGGCCGAGCGAAGCGAGGACACCAGGAAACACAGCGGCCTGGCGTCGACGAAGCCGGAGCCCTTGAAAGTCGCGCTGCTGGGGTGCGGCGTGGTCGGTTCCCAGGTCATCAAGCTCATGGAGGAGCAGGCCGGCGACCTGGCCGCCCGCATCGGCGCCCCGCTCGAACTGGCGGGTGTCGCGGTCAGGAAGCCGGGCCGCAAACGCGACGTGGCCTTCGACCCCGCGCTGCTGACCAACGACGCCGAGGGCCTGGTCACCCGCGACGACGTCGACATCGTCGTCGAGGTGATCGGCGGCATCGAGCCCGCCCGCTCGCTCATCCTGGCCGCCATGGCCAGCGGCAAGTCGGTCGTCACCGCCAACAAGGCCCTGCTGGCCGAGGACGGCGCCACCATCCACGCGGGCGGCGGAGACCTCTACTACGAGGCCAGCGTCGCCGGCGCCATCCCGCTGCTGCGCCCGCTGCGCGAGTCGCTCGCCGGCGACCACGTCAAGCGGGTGCTCGGCATCGTCAACGGCACCACCAACTACATCCTCGACAAGATGGACTCCACCGGCGCGTCCTTCACCGACGCGCTGGAGGAGGCCCAGGCTCTCGGGTACGCCGAGGCCGACCCCACGGCCGACGTCGAGGGCTTCGACGCCGCCGCCAAGGCCGCCATCCTGGCCGGCCTGGCCTTCCACAGCCGCGTCACCGCCGCCGACGTGCACCGCGAGGGCATCACCGAGATCACCGCGACCGACGTGGCCAGCGCCAAGGCCATGGGCTACGTCATCAAGCTGCTGGCCATCTGCGCCCGCTCCGACGACGGCCGCTCGATCGGCGTCCGCGTCCACCCCGCCATGATCCCGAGGTCGCACCCGCTGGCCGGGGTGCGCGAGGCCTACAACGCGGTCTTCGTCGAGGCGGAGTCGGCGGGGCAGCTCATGTTCTACGGCAAGGGCGCCGGCGGCGCCCCCACCGCGTCCGCCGTGCTCGGCGACCTGGTCGCGGTGGCCCGCAACCGCCTGGCGGGCACCCGCGGGCCGGCCGAGTCGATCTACGCCTCGCTGGCCGTCCACCCGATGGGCGAGACGGTCACCCGCTGCCACGTGTCCCTGGACGTCGCCGACAAGCCGGGTGTCCTCGCCCAGGTGGCGATGCTCTTCGCGGAGCATGACGTGTCCATCCAGACGGTTCGGCAGGAGGGCCACGGCGACGACGCCCAGCTGGTCATCGTCACGCACCGGGCCACGGACGCGGCGCTGTCGGCGACGATGGAGGGGCTGCGCAGGCTCGACATCGTGCGCGCGATCGCGGGCGTGATGCGTGTGGAGGGCGACGACTGACCCGCGACGGTGTCGCCGAGCGGAAGGCGCGCCGGTCGAGGCGGGATCTTCCACCGGACGCCGCAAGCCGAACCTGGGGCGACATCATCGCATAGTTCGCAGTAGTGGTAATTCTTCGTGGATCGTGATGCGGTCCCGGCGAAATAGCGGTTCGCTGATCTCATTCGCCGGGCGAAGAGGTCCTCGATGGGCGATTCTTGAAATACGCCCATCGAGGAGATGTGTTGACGGCCACGGGCATGCCGCCGCTGATGCAGGCGTCGATGCCCAGGTCGCTCGTGGTGCGGTCGTGCACGGATATCCCCTCGCCGAGATGCGCGCCTGCTCTCGGTTCCCGCTGAAGGAGATCCCCCTTGTCGTGCTCGCCGTCTTTTGGTGGAGATGGTGGAGAAATGGATCATTTCTCCGTCTATGTCGATGCAGTTGCGCGTCAGATTGACAGAGACCTCCTGGAAGAGGCTCTGCAGCAGAACGAGTCGCAGGACGAGGCGGCCGGGCCACCGGACACCCGGCGATAGACCGGCATCCCGCGCCGGAGGCGGTCTCGCCCTGGCGGGACCGCCTCCGGCGCCCTGTCGTCCACGGAGCCGCCTGATGGACGCGTGGGCGGCCCGTGCGGCCCGACCCCGGAATCCACCCCGCCCGGTGGCCATGACACGATACGGAACTAGAAGTTCCGAAACACTCGGTTCCGTAAGGAGTGCTTCATGGATGTCGCAGTCACCGCCCGGCGTCGCCTGGTCGTCCTCGGCGGCCGAATCACCGCCTTCCTCGGCGCGTTTCACCTGGTCGTCACCATCGCGCTCAACGTTTCGCACCTGCCCGCCTGGTTCTCCGGAGGTCTGTGGTTCCCCGCGAACGGGCTGAGCGAGCTCCCGCCCGCCGTCGGCGCCTTCTGGCTGACGATCGGATCGTTCGGCCTGCCGCTGCTTACGCTGGGGCTCCTGGTCGCATGGCTCGGCAACAGGGGTGTGGTTCCTCCCGCGTTCGTGGCGTGGGCACTCGGCGGTTGGTGCACGATCGGAGCGGTGGCCTTCGAGCCGTCGCCGTTCATCCTCGTCTGGGTGCCCGCCGTCATGCTCCTCCGCGCGGCCGGGAGGCAGGCCGGGCCCGACCCTCAGCCATGACGTCCGCGTCTTCGACGGCGTGCGGGAAGTCGCTCCGACGAAGGGGCGCGAGCGGAACGAAAGGCTCTTCGATGATCGGTGAAGGGGCGCGAGCGGTGCGGCGAGGGCAAGGCGAGGAGGGGGCGCGGACAGGGCGGCCGAGGGACGGCAGGGTCGACGCGTCCATCCTGGCCGCGACCAGGGAGGTGCTCGCCGAGACCGGCTACGTCCGGCTCACTGTGGACGCCGTCGCCGCCAGGGCGGGCGTCGGCAAGGCCGCCATCTACCGCCGCCACGCCACCAAGCAGGAGATGGTCTTCGCCGCCACCGTCCACACGATGGCGCTGGAGGCGCCCGCCGACACCGGGTCCTTCGTCACCGATCTGGCCGCCCTGATCGACGACATCCTCGCCACGCTGGGCAACCCCGTCGCGCTGGTCACCGTTCCCGGCCTGCTCGCGGACGTCATCGCGGACGCCGACCTGACGGCCAGGTTCCGGGGGACGTTCATGGAACGGCAGCGCGACCTGGTCGAGGAGGTGCTGGATCGCGCGGTCGGGCGGGGCGAACTGGACGAGCGCCCCGAGCTGGACCTGGTCCACGCCATGCTGGTCGGCCCCGTGTTCGCCTGGCTGTTCATGATGGGCCGCCGGGACGGGGACGTCTTCGCCCGCGAGCTCGCCTCCCGGCTGGCCGTCGCGCTCACCGGCGGGGGGAGCGGGTTCCCTTCCTGAGGGGAGCCCTCTCCCTCGTGCAGGGGAGGTGAGCCGGGCTCGCACGGCGAAGAGTGGTGCCCATGACGGAGAGCGGAAGCGTGACCGGGAGCAGAAGCGTGCCGGTCCTGGCGCGGGGGCCACGGGCCTGGACGGCGTGGGCGGCAGGCGTGTGGTCGTTGGCGTTCGGCGCGGCGGGCGTCCACTGGGCGGCGGGCGGCGCAGGGTTCCCGTTCGGCGCGGCCGACCCACGGGCGGTGCAGGTGGGGTCGCTGTTCGCGGAGGCTGAGCCAGGTTCGACAGGGCCGGCGATCGCGGCGCTCGGGCTGCTCGGCGTCGCGGTCGCGCTGGTGATGGCCCGCTCCGCGGGGGCCAGGCTGCCGCTCGTCTTCGCGTGGGCGATGAGCGTCGGTCTGGTGGTCGCGGTGCCCGATGTCCGGGTGATCCAGAATTTCGGCTATTTGTTCGCTGGTTACACCGGGCTTTGGGATGGTCCGCTACTGTTCATGCTGTTCTGCATCGGGGGAGGGGCCCTCTGGGCGGCGGCCGCATGGACCTACCAGGGCGGCGGCGCACGGGAGCCCGTCCGATGGGGGACACCGGTCACCTACGCGGCCGCCCTGCTGGCGCTGCCGTACGGGATCTCGCGCATCTCGTGGGCGATGGGCATCCCGCTGGGGGTCCAGCCGGAGATGCTCGCAGGAGGGAACGCGACGGGTGGGTCGGTCGTCGAGGCGGTGCTCGGCGGGCTGTGCGTCGCGGGTGCGATCCTCACGCTCGGCCTGGTCCAGCGCTGGGGTGAGGTCTTTCCCCGCTGGATGCCCCTCCTGCGCGGTCGGCGCGTGCCGATCGGGCTCGCGGTGGTCCCCGCGCTGTGCGCGTCGGCCATGCTGGTCCAGTCGGGGGCGCGGCTCTACCTGTGGGTGGCCAAGGGAGACATCGTCCTGAAGGCCGACGGCTGGGGCTCGTTCGGGCCCGGCCTGGCGTGGCTGCCGTGGGGGCTGGCCCTCGCGGCGGCAACCTACGCTTACTACCTGCGCAGACGCGCTGAATGAGGTCACATGCCCGCCCCCTCGCCCTTGTCGAACACCCCTATCCCCTGACCAGGGGCGGCGGGCTGTTCCTGCTCTTCCTCGGCCTCGGATTCCTGCTGACGGCCATATCGGCCGCGAGCCCGTGAACCCCGGGAGCGCCTCAGCGGCCGGGGAAGGTGAGGTTCCTGACCCGTTTGACCGCCCTGGTGAGCACGGTGCGGTTCTGCTCGCGGGCGAGCCTGACCGCCTCCCGCCGCCACTGCTCGGCCTTCTCCTTCCACCGAGCGGTGTCCCTGCGCCCCTTGGCGGCCTCCCTGCGCAGCTGGGTGACCTCGGCGCGCAGCGTGGCCGCCCGCTCGCGCCACCTGGCCAGCTCCTTGTCCCGCTGCCGCGCCAGGCGCTCGTGCTCGGGCAGCGGCCGCCTGCGCGGCGGGTAGACCCGCGGCCTGCGCGTGAAGCCGAAGTCGGCGCCGTCCACCCACTCCACGCCGAAGACCTCGTCGAGCACGTCGTCGAGGGACTCGCCAGGGCGGATGACGAGCGCCGCCCTGGACAGCGCGGCGGTCCGTTCCAGCCGCGCCGTCACCACCCCCTCGGACGTCTCGGCCAGCGCGACGCACAACACGCCGCCGTCCGTCTCCTCCAGGCGCGCGACGAGCCGCTCCACCGTGTCGTGGCCCGGCATCCAGCCGGGCGGGCACAGCAGCCGGAAGGGGGCCACGCCGGGGGGCGGGCCCGCCAGCCGTACCCGGGGATCATGGGCGAACTGGGCGTGGAGCAACCGCAGGTCGAGCAGCGGATCGGTCAGCGGTGAGCGGCGCGAGTCGGTCAGCCACTCCCACGGCCCCGTGACCGTGACCCTCACGTCGGGCAGCGACCCGGCCAGCAGCCCGTCGACGGTCGCGCGGACGTCCTCGTAGGAGCCCGCCTCCACCACGGCGTCCACGTACGGCACCAGCCACTGCCGCCCCTGGTCCTCCCGCAGATACCGCCGGTACGGCACGCGGTCGGCGACGAACGGGTCGTTGTAGCGCTTCAGCTCCGCGAACGAGCGCATGGCCGTCGGCAGCCCGAGATGCCACGCCCGCGCCTCGGGATCGGGCACGAACACCGCGCCCGCCTGCGTCAGCCGGTAGCCGAGCTCGGTGTCCTCCGCCAGCTTGAGCGAGACGTCCATGCCCCCGCACTCGCGCAGCAGCCACGCCGGGTACGACACGGTCGCGCCCACGTGCACCCGTGAGACGAGCGAGCTGGGCGCGGACCTGAGCCCGTCGTGCTCGGCGATGATCTGCTCGGCCCAGTCGTGCCGGTGCGAGGACATCGGGAACAGGTCCTTCACGCCCGCGGCCACCTCGGCGGGCGTGGGCGGCGAGGGCGGCTGGGTGAAGTCGATCCAGCCGAGGACCACCAGGTAGGGGGCCAGGTGGTGCCAGCGCAGCTGTGCCTCGACGTGCTCGGGATGCGGCACCATGTCGGCGTCGAGCACCAGCACGACCTCGCCGGCGGCCGCCTCCAGGCCCGCCTGGACCGCGGCGGCCCTGCCCCAGCTCTCCCGCACGCGCACGACCTTGCAGGGCGCCTCGATGGGCGGGTCGCTGCCGTCGTCCACCACGATGACGTCGAGCAGATGGGAGGGGTAGGTCTGCGCCGAGAGCGCGGCCAGCGTCAGGTCGAGTGTCTCCTGGCAGTCGTGCGCAGGGATGACCACGCTCACCGTCATGGTGGGTTCCCACGTGCCGAGCTCGGGCGGGGCCAGCACGCCGAAGTCGTTGCGCCTGATCCTCATGGCGCCGGCTCCATCAGCGCGCTGGGCCTGAACCCGCGCCACTGCCGCTTGTTGCGCCGCAGGAACGTGCCGATCGGCTCCTGCCACGTGTGGTTGGACGCGGGGCCCCTGCGCAGGACGTAGCCGAGGCCGTGGGTGCGGTAGATCTGCCCGCCCGCGGCCTGCAGCGCCTCCTGGAACTGGGTGTCGACCGAGCGGCGCAACGGCCTGAACCCGCCCACCGCCTGGAAGGCGGACCGCTCGACCAGGATCGTGCCGCCCGCGACGAAGCTGGTGATCTGCTCGGTGATCTGGCTGCGGTGCACGGTCACGTCGATCGAGGACAGGTAGACGAACTCGGGCACGGTCCCGACGACCTGGGCGCCCGAGTAGGAGTGCGCGAGCAGCAGGTCGGACAGGAAGTCGGGCCCGTACCAGTCGTCGTCGTCCATCTTGAGCAGGAACGAGCCGGAGGCGCGGGCCGCCGCGTCGTTCAGCACCTCGCCGAACACCGACTCCGTCTCGAAGACGGTGATCGGCCCGTCGAAGCGCTTGACGGCGTCGACGACGTCGGCGTGCCCGGCCGAGAACCCGTGCAGCGCGAGGATCACCTCGAGCTGCGCGCCGCGCTGCCTGGCGACCTGCTCCAGCGCGAAGCCGACCATGTCGGGCCTGCGTGTCGCGAGCAGCACCGAGGTCAGCGGGGGAGCGGGGGCGGGCGCGCCGAGCTGCTCCCAGCGTGCGGCCACGCCGTGCGTGCGCAGCGCCTCGCGGCGCAGCCTGATGCTGTGCTCCTCGCGCCGCAGGTCGTCGGCCAGGTCGGCGGGCGAGGTGACGAGCGAGGCGAGCGGCTCGCCGAGCGCGCCCGCCCAGCGCGGCACCTCCACCGCGACGATGGGCACCCCCGCCGCGGCCAGGCCCGCCAGCACCCGCACGGCCGCCAGCGGGCCGCTGTGGGCCTGCCGCCATTCGATCGTCACGCCGCGGATCTGCCGCAGCCTGGCGACGTCCGCGTCCGTCACGCCGCCCGAGGCGGCGAACGTCACCACAGGTCTGCCGTCGAGCACGACCGACCACCTGCCCCCCGACTCCGCCAGCGTGGCCATGCCGCGCGACGGCGTCGTGACGAAGCCCATGGGGTTGACCAGGCGCTCGTCGACCGGCGGGATCATCGAGGGTTCGGCGATGACGGAGGCCAGACCCGTCCCGCCGGGCCGGCCGATCCGCTCCCAGCTGGTGGCCTCGGCGGTCGGCCGGTCCACCGGCGGCTCCTCCTCCGACCACTCCACCTCGGCCTCGACCGTGCGCAGGACGATGTCGCCGCCGGGCGCGCCGACACGCTCGGGCACGGGGCCCGTCAGCTCGGCGGGAGTCGCGTTGGGGTCGCCAGGACGCCAGTCGGCGGCGCCGACGCCCGCGATGGCGGCGGCGGGGGCGGCGATCACGTCGAGCCGGTGCCCGGCGAAGGCGCGGGCGGTCGCGGTGACCGTACGGCCTGCGGGGGTCGGCGAGGAGAAGCGCGCGTCGACCACCCACACCCGGTCCTTCGGCTGGTGGACGCGCAGGTCGGCCAGTGATCTCCACCGATGGGCGGGGGTCGGCGTGGGCACGGGGGCGGGGTGCGCGGCAGGCGTGTCGGCGACCGCGACGATCACCCGCTCGGCCTCCGGCAGCAGCTTGTGCAGGGTGGCGACCCTGCGCAGGTCGGCGGGCGTTCCCGCGAGCACCAGCACCTCGTCGGCCCGCTCGGTGCCGGTGGGCGGCTCGACCAGCTCGTGGTCGAGGTCGATGCCGTCGACGTCGATGTCCATGCCCGCGTAGAAGACGCGCACGTCGCCGGAACGGGCCAGTGCCTCTTTCACCAGGTCGGCGATCATATGACGCGCCTCAGGAACGTCGCCAGGCCGCCCCTGCGCGGCTCCGGCGGCTCGGCGGGGGCCGCGGCCTGCCGTCTGAGCTTCGCCACCTCGGCCTCCAGCGACTTGATCTCGTCCTTGCGCCTGGTGGCGAGGGCGCGCCACTTGGCGGGGTCGCCCGCGAGCGGCTCGGCCTCCTCCGCGGTGGTCATGCCGTAGTCGGCCCCTGCCACCCACGTGGACCCGAACATCTCGTCCACCAGGGTGTCCGGATCGCCGCCGATCCTGCGCGCCCTGGAGAAGGCGGACGTACGCTCCATGCGCGCGGCGACGACACCGTCGGCCTCCTCGCCCAGTGCCACGCTGACCAGCCCCTCCTCGTGGGCGACGAGCCTGGCCACGCTGTCGGCACCGAGCACCCATCCGCGTGGCACGGTCACCAGGTGCGGCGTCGGCGCCACGCTCTCGGGCGGGCTCGCGGCGAAGCCGACACGAGGTTCGTGCTCGTACAGGTTATGCAGCAGCCGCAGGTCGAGGTGCGGGTCGTCGAGGCTTGAGCGCCGCTCGTCTGTCAGCAGCGACCACGGGCCCACCAGCGTCACCGCCACGTCGGGCACCGACCCCGCCAACGCGGAGTCGACCGTGGCGCGCGTCTGCTCGTAGCCGCCCGCCTCCACCACGACCCGCACGTACGGCACCAGCCACTGCCTGCGCGGATGGCTCCTCAGCCAGCGCAGGTCGGGGATGTGGTCGCCGAGGAAGGACCAGTTGTGCCTGTGCACGTCCTGCTGCCTGCGCATCACCGTGGACTCCCCGACGTGCAGGCTGCGGGCCTCCCCGTCGGGGATGAACACCGCGCCCGCCTGCGCGAGCCGGTAGCCGAGCTCGGTGTCCTCGGCCATGTTCAGGCTCGGGTTCACGCCGCCCGCGTCGGCCAGCAGACGCGCGGAGACGGAGGTCGTCGCCCCCGTGTGCAGCAGGTAGGCGGTGCGGCCCGCGTCCTTGAGCCTGCGCGTCTCCTCCAGCATCTTCGCCGTGTACGGCTGCGCGCTCGCGCTCGCGAAGTCGTCGCCGAACACGATGTCACCGATCACCACGGCGTGGTCGATGAGGTGGTGCCACCGCATGTGCGCCTCGATGTGCTCGGGCGCGAGGAACATGTCGGCGTCCAGCCAGTGGATCACCTGGCCTGTCGCGGCGAGCGCGCCGGTGTTCCTCGCGTTGCCGCGCCCCCAGCCCTCCGCGACCCTGACGACCCTGGTGCGGGCGCCCTCCGTCCGCAGCGGCGGGCTGCTGCCGTCGTCCACGACGACCACGTCGAGCAGGTGCGCGGGATAGGTCTGCGTCGCCAGCGTCGCCAGTGTCCTGTCGAGTTCGTCCTGGCAGTCGTAGGCCGGGATCACCACCGTGACGGACAGTTCAGGCGTCCATGCTCCGATCGGCGGGGGACTGAGCACGCTGTAGTCGTTGTGGCGGACTTTCACACCTTCTCCCCGCGCAGCTCGCGAAGCTCTGCCCGGAGCTCGGCCACCTCCTCGGCGTGGGTCATCGCGTTGACCCTGTCCTCGCCGAGAGAGGCGAGGATGGCGGTGAGGTCCTCTCCGCGGCTGCTCGCCGCGTGCTCGACGGCGGCCGCGAGCTTGTCGATGCGGGCCTCGATCCGCTTCAGCCCCGTGGCCGTCTGTGCGAGGCCCGTCTCGATCTTCTTCACGCGCACGTCGATGCGGTGCGCCTTGCCGTCCAGGCGGCGCACGGTCAGCACGAGGAAGGCCAGTGCGGCCAGCGCGAGGAGGAAGGCGGCCGCGGCGAGGGCGGCGGCGAAGGACAGTACGCCCGCGTACGCCGGCATCGCCAGCGCGACAAGCACCAGAGCTCCGAGGATTGCGGTCGCGGCTAGTCGGCGGGGCGAGAGCATCCGCGCATACCTTTCCATGTTTGTGAATCGCCAACCTGGGAAAGTCCGGACATTTACACCATAGTCAAGGTGGGTCACTACGGTGCCACAAGTTTCTGGAGGATCCCTGGGAACCTGCAGCTCCAGGTGCTCGTTAGGCATGGCCCCTCCATCCGGGTTGTCAGGTCAGCGTAAAGTGGGCGCGCTCGACGACAAAGGCAGGAGGAGCCCCCATGACCGCCACCCCCTCCGTGGACGCGCGAGGGGCGACCGGTTACCTGCGCACGCCAACCCAGGGGATGGCGCCGCTGCGGTGGGAGGGCGGGCAGTGGACCGTCGAAGGCACGCCCCTCGCCGAGCCCGACGCGCTCAGGATGCTGGCGGGGCTGTCAGTGGAGTGGCCGTCGGCGGAGGAGCCCGAGCGGCGGGCGGTCCTCGACGGGGTGGTCTCCCTCGCCTGCGCCGGCGTGCCGCTGACCACCGAACCCGCCTCGGCCGTGCCCCCATGGGTGCCCGCCGACCTGGGCGAACTCCTGGCCGACAGGGCATGGCTCGCCGCGCCGCGGGAGGCCGGCCCCCGATGCGTCGCCGACCTGCGCCGCGAGGAGCACAGCGTACGGCTGCGCAGGCTCGCGCCCAGGCCGTCGGTCACCCCCACGGTCAGCGTCGTCATGTCGAGCATGAGGCCGCACCTGCTCGGCTCCGCCCTCGGCCAGATCGCGCGGCAGCGTCACGTCCAGGCGGAGGTGCTGCTCGGGCTGCACGGCATCGAGGACCATCCGCTCGCCCGCCGGGCCGTCGAGACGTTCCCGCTGCCGATCCGCGTGGTGTCGGCGGAGGCGGCCGTGCCGTTCGGCGCGCTGCTGAACAGGGCCGCCTCGCACGCCTCGGGCGAGTATCTCGCCAAGTGGGACGACGACGACTGGTACGGCCCCGAGCACCTGTCCGACCTGCTGCTCGCCAAGCGCGCCTCCGGCGCCGACATCGTCGGCACGGCGGCCGAGTTCTTCTACCTGGAGCCGCTCCTGACCACGATTCGTCGGACCTCCTACAGGAGCGAGGTGTGGAGCGACTTCGTCGCGGGCGGCACGATCCTGCTCGACAGGGACGCCTTCCCCGGCTTCGAGCCGCTGACGCGCGGCGTCGACGCCGCCCTGCTGAAGTCCCGCCACGCCGACGGCGCCCGCATCTACCGCGCCCACGGCCTCGGCTACGTGCTGCGCCGCTCGCTCAGCGAGGGGCACACGTGGCAACTCCCGCTGTCGCACTTCCTCAAGGTCGCTCACAACCAGTGGCGCGGCTTCCGGCCCAGCCTGCTCATGGAAACCACATGATCCTTCCTCGGGTGCGGGGCAACGACTACCGCACGCTCGACGTGCCTACGCTGGGCTCGTGGACCCCCACCATGAGCGTCAGCGTGGTCATCCCCGCGTACGGCGGTCAGGACAAGCTCGACCTGGTCGTCGAAGGGCTCGCCAGGCAGAGCTATCCGGGCCACCTGACCGAGGTCATCGTCGTCGACAACGGCAGCGACCCCGCGCTGCGCGTCCCTCCGTGGGTCAAGCTGGTCGTCTGCGAGGAGCCGGGCCGGGCGACCGCCCGCAACGCGGGCCTGGCCGTGGCGTCGGGCGAGGTCGTCCACTGGCTCGACTCCGACGTCGTGCTCACGCCGCGGGCACTCGAGGCCCACATGCGCTGGCACCACGCCGCGCCGTACCTGGTGGTCACCGGCTACATCCGCTTCACCTCCGCGCCGGTGCCCGCCGAACTGCCCGACGACCTGGAGCGGAGCTTCGAGCCCGCCGAGCCGCACAAGTGGATCGTCGACCTGGTCGAGCGGACCGACGGTCTCACCGCCAACCCCACGCGTCCCTTCAGCCTCCACGTCGGCGGCGCCACCTCCGTCAACGCCCGCCTGATCGCCGCGGCCGGCCCCATGGACGAGGAGCTCATCCTGGGCCAGGACACCGAGATGGGCTACCGCCTGGCCCAGGCGGGCGCGGTGTTCGTGCCCGAGCCGCTGGCCCGCGCCTACCACCTGGGGCCCACGATGCGGATGCGCGACAAGGCGCCGATCGACAGGGTCAGCCACGCCACCGTCGCCGACCGCATCCCCGCCTACCGGTGGCTCCGCTCCCACCCGGGCCGCCAGTGGAAGGTGCCCTTCGTCGAGGCCGTCGTCGAGGCCGCCGGCGCCGCCTACGAGGACGTGCGGGCGACCGTGGACGCGCTGCTCGCGGGGACGGTCCCCGACGTGCGGGTGACCCTCGTCGGGCCGTGGGACTCGCTCGCGCGCGACAGGCGGGCGCCGCTCAAGGACCCCAACCTCGACCTGGTGCTGGCGCAGGGGCACTACGCCCACGAGGGCAGGGTGCGCCTCGCGGTCGACGACGTGGTCGAGCCGGCCGTGCCGTACGTGCTGCGGGTGCCCGCGGGGTGGGTGCCGGGCGCCGACACCCTCGCACGCCTGCTCGACGTAGCAGGGAGCGAGGGGCAGGGACTGGTCGACGTGCTGCTGGCGGAGTCGGCGTCCGGCATCGTCTCGGCCAGGCTGGAACGCACGGCCGCCTACGCCAGGGCGGCGATCGTGGCGGGCCCCGAGGAGGACCTCGACGACGCGGTGGACTCGGTGTTCGGCGTTCGCTGGGTGGCGGGGGAGACCTACGGGTTCACCAGGCAGACCCGCGACATCCCCGGCAGGGGGAGCGTCTACCGGGCCAGGATGGACGCCCAGGCGGAGGTCGAGAAGCTGCGCGCGGACGTGGAGCGCCTACGCGGGCAGGTGGCGCGGTGGCGCGACGACGCGGGCAAGTGGCGCAAGAGCGCGGTGGAGCTGCGGCGTGAGGTCGGCTCGCTGCGCCGCGAGCTCGCCGCGGCCGGGCGCGTCCAGCAGGGTCTGCGCGCCGCCCTCACCGCCTCGCTGCGCCGCGCGCTGCGCAAGAAGGACTGACCGGCGCCCGCCTGCGGGGCCTGCGGCGGAAGCCGTCAGTTGGGGCGCAGGGCGGACTTGAGGCGGCGGAGCAGCGTGCGCTCCCCTGCGGCGGGCGGGGCGGATGGCGGAGTGGGCACGGGCGCGGGGATCGACACCGGCTTGGGCGGGGCGGGCGCCGGCCAGTAGCGGTCGGGGCCTTCGCGCCTGATGCCGTGGGTGACCTCGATGATCTCGTCGGGTTCGGCGCCGCCGGGCACGAGCAGCCGCGCGCGAGCCAGCGCCGACGTGCGCTCCAGCCTGGCCGTGCGCCCGTCGGGCAGGTCGACGACCAGCACACCCGCCAGGTCCTTCTGCACCGACTCGACCATCCGCTCCAGCGTCGCCCTGTGCAGGGGGACGTCGACGGGGCCGACGTAGCGGAACGGCGTCGGCGAGGGCGTCGGCGCCGCCTCGTCGATGAGCCTGACCCGATCGTCATGGGCGTAGAGCTCGCGCATCACCCTGAGCTCGAAACACGCGTCGCCGAGCACCGACCGCCGTCCGTCGTGCAGCCGCGACCAGGGGCCGACGAGCGTCACCACGACGTCCTGCAGCTTGCCGTCGAGCGCGGCCGCCACCGCCTGCCGTACCGTCGCCTCGGAGGTGTCCGTGACGTCCAGGACGATCTCCACGTACGGCACCAGCCATCGCCTGCCCTTGTCCTTGCGCAGGTCGCGGCGGAGCGGGATGCGGTGCGCGAGGAAGGGCTCGACCACCCGCACCGCCCGCTCGCGGTCGCGGTGCTGCGCCGGCAGCCCCAGATGGACGGCCTGCGCCTCCAGGTCCGGCACGAACACCACGCCGTGCATCGCCAGCCGGTAGGCGAACTCGGTGTCCTCGCCGCGCAGGACGTGCGGGTCGAGGCCGCCCACGGCGTGGAACACCTCCCGCGGCAGGGCGAACGTCGGCCCTGTGCACACGTGGTAGGGATTACGGCTCTTGCGCAGCCCGTCCGTCTTCTCGATCGTCGCCTCCGTCGAGCTCGGGATCGCCGACGCGAGGTCGAACAGGCCGCCCAGGTCCGTCGCCCGGTAGACCTGCTTCGGCGTCAGCGGCGGCTTCTCGACGAACTTCTTCATCCCGATCGAGACCACGTAGTCCGACACGTGGTGCCACCTGGCCATCGCCTCGATGTGCTCGCGGCAGGCCACCATGTCGGCGTCGAGGCGCTGGATGATCTCGCCGTCGGCGGCCTTCACCCCGGTGTTGACGGCGGTGGAGATGCCCCACCCGTCCGTGACGGGGACGATCCTGGTGTTGAGCGGCCTGATCTCCGGCAGCGTGATCGGCGGTTCGCTGCCGTCGTCGACGACCACGACCTCCATCAGGTGCTCGGGGTAGGTCTGCCCGGCCAGCGCGGCCAGCGTGAGGTCGAGATGCGGGCCGCCGTGCGCGGGGACGACCACGCTCACCGACAGCGAGGGCGACCATTCGCCCAGTCGCGGCGGCGTCAGTGCGGAGTAGTCGTTCTGCCTCATCGCCGTCATGGTGGTTACAGCCCTCCCCGTCCCCTGTGGGAGACCTTATCCGGGGTTGCTGGGTATTGGCGGAAGAGTCTGTCCAAACGGTGGACGGTCGTACCGCCGAGTGAGCCCGGTGGCCGTAGACTCTGTGCCCAACACCGCAGGTAGTCGCAGGAGCGAATCATGACCAGGGCATGGCGAGGCCTCATCGAGGAATACCGGGACCGCTTGCCGGTGAGCGAGACGACGCCCGTGATCACGCTCCTTGAGGGCGGCACGCCACTCGTCCCCGCCCACCGCGTCTCCACGCTGACGGGCTGCGAGGTCTACCTGAAGGTCGAGGGCGCCAACCCGACCGGCAGCTTCAAGGACCGCGGCATGACCATGGCCATCAGCAAGGCCGTGGAGGAGGGCGCCAAGGCGGTCATCTGCGCCTCGACGGGCAACACCTCGGCCTCGGCCGCCGCCTACGCCGTACGCGCGGGGCTGACCTGCGCCGTGCTCGTGCCGCGCGGCAAGATCGCCATGGGCAAGCTCGCGCAGGCGCTCGTGCACGGCGCGACGCTGCTGCAGGTCGAGGGGTCCTTCGACGACTGCCTCGAGATGACGAGGAAGCTGTCGGAGAACTACCCGATCGCGCTGGTCAACTCGGTCAACCCCTACCGTCTGCAGGGGCAGAAGACGGCCGCCTTCGAGATCGTCGACGCGCTCGGCGCCGCGCCCGACATCCACTGCATCCCCGTCGGCAACGCCGGCAACATCTCCGCCTACTGGATGGGCTATCAGGAGTACGGCACCTCCCCGCGCATGTTCGGCTTCCAGGCCAGCGGCGCGGCGCCCATCGTCAACGGCGCCCCCGTCACCCACCCGCACACCATCGCCACCGCCATCCGGATCGGCAACCCGGCGTCGTGGAAGCTCGCCGAGGCGGCCCGCGACGAGTCGGGCGGCCTCATCCAGGCGGTGACCGACCGGCAGATCGCCGCCGCCTACAAGCTGCTGGCGCAGGAGGAGGGCGTGTTCGTCGAGCTCGCCTCGGCCGCCAGCGTCGCGGGGCTGCTGCACGCGCACGCCCAGGGACTCGTGGAGGCGGGCCGGCGCATCGTCTGCACGGTCACGGGCAACGGGCTGAAGGACCCCGATTGGGCGATCTCGGGCGCGCCCGCGCCCGTCACCATCCCCATCGACGTCCACGCCGCGGCCTCCGCGCTCGGCCTCGACTGATCCTTCTCTCTTCCGTACGGCAGGCCGGCTCGGCGCCTCCGTGGTCACGGGGCGCCGTCCGCCGAAGGCGCGCCGCCCAGCAGGACTCCGGCGCCCGCCGTCACGGCGACCCTTAGGAGATGCATGACCGACAGCAGGGTGATCGTCCGGGTTCCGGCGACATCGGCGAATCTTGGCCCCGGATTCGACTCCCTCGGCCTGGCCCTGAGCCTCCATGACGAGATCGAGGCGTCGCTGTTCACGCCGACGGGCGGCGGGCGCGCGGTGGAGGTCGCGGTCGAGGGCGAAGGGTTCGGAGAGCTCGACCTCGGCGACGACCACCTCGTCGTCCAGGCCATGCGCAGGGCCTTCGACCGGATGGACGCGCCGCAACCAGCGGGAATCCGCCTGCTGTGCCGCAACAGGATTCCGCACGCGCGTGGCCTCGGGTCCTCCTCGGCCGCCATCTGCGCGGGGATCCTCGCCGCCAGGGCGCTGGCGGGCCTGCCGTACACGCCGGAGGGAGGCGTGGCGCCGCTCGGCTCTCAGCGAACAACGGAGCTGAGCGACGAGGACGTCTTCGCCCTCGCCACCGAGATGGAAGGGCATCCGGACAACGTGGCCCCCTGCCTTGCCGGTGGGCTCACCATCGCGTGGACGGACCAGGTCGGAGCTCCGCGTATGGTGAAGCTGGTCCCCGACGCGAACGTCAGGCCTGTCGTGCTGATACCCGCCACGCGGCTGTCCACCGAGGCGGCAAGGGGGCTGCTACCCAAGGATGTGCCCCACAAGGACGCGTCCTTCAACGCGGGGCGGGCCGCGTTGCTGATCGCCGCGCTGACCGGGCGACCCGAACGTGAGCTGCTGCTGGCCGGCACGGAAGACCGTCTTCACCAGGAATACCGCGCGCCTGCCATGCGGCGGACCGCCGATCTGGTAAAACGGCTGCGTGCCATGGGCGTGCCCGCCACCGTTTCGGGGGCGGGTCCCACGATCCTTGCGTTTTCGACATCGGATGCGCAGGATTCGATCGCGCCAGAAGTGGGTAGTGACTGGCACATCCAGCTCATGGACGTCGACCATCACGGTGCGACCGTTCAGTTCCCCGAGACACGCTGATGCCTCTTAGACCTTCAGGGAATAGCCGTGTGCGCTGGTGATGTTAGGCTGGTAGCCGCACCAGATGCCCCCTTGTTGGGTGCGTGCTTGTCAGCCAGATATCGCTGCATCATGCTTCACGTCGCGAGGCGTGGGCAGCACGGCTGTCTCCCCGAATCCGCTCGCCCCGTTCGGCCCACACCCGGTCGGCGCGACGCGAGGCGGCGAATCCGGGGACCTGCGCGTTCGAACCACCTCGACATCTGGCTGGCGACAGCAATCTGGGGGGTTCCCTCCACGCGCCACCGTCCTGTGGCGACCTGGACGAATCCCTCCCCAACCGTGGCGGCCGTCCTGCGCGGCGGCCGAAGATCGCAAAGTGCACCCCGACCCGGACTGTCCCGCCGGATCGACAGCACCTCCGGGACGATCGGCTGATCATGGCCGACGCCCGACCCCTGGGAAGGACCCTTAGTTGAGCGACACCACCGAACTCCTCTCCGACGCTTCCGGCTCGGCCGCGAGCGCGTCCGGCGACACCCCCACCCGCGCCGCGGCCAAGCCGCGGGCGCGTCGCTCCGGCACCGGACTGTCCGCGAAGGTGCTACCCGAGCTGCAGAAGATCGCCGCCGAGCTGGGCATCAGCGGGACCGGACGGATGCGCAAGAGCGAGCTCATCGCGCGTATCCAGGAGAAGCAGGGAGTCGGCGCCGGTGACAGCGCCCAGGCGGCCGCCGAGGCGCCCGCCCCCGCCGAGGCGCCGGCCGTGGCCGAGCGCCCCGCCCGCAGCCGTCGGGAACGTTCCCGCCCTGCGCCCGCCGCCGAGCCCGTGACCGCACCCGAGCCCGTCGCCGCTGCCCCCGAGCAGCCGGCCGTGGCCGCCGCCGCGCCCGTGGTCGAGCAGCCGCAGCAGCCTGTCGTGGAGCAGCCCGACCAGCAGGACGGCCGCGCCGAGCGTGGCGAGAGCCGCCGCGACCGTGGCGAGCGCCGCAGCCGCCGCGAGCGCGGTGAGCGTGCTGACCGCGGTGAGCGTGCTGACCGCGGTGACCGCGGTGACCGTGGCGAGCGTGGTGACCGCGACCGTCAGGAGCGTGGCGGCGAGCGCCAGGAGCGCGGCGAGCAGCAGCCGCAGCGCACCGACCGCGGCCAGGAGCGCTCTCAGGACCGAGGCCAGGACCGCTCTCAGGACCGGGGCCAGGACCAGCGCGGCTTGGGCGACGACGACGAGCGCGGGCGCGGCAGGCGCGGTCGCTTCAGGGAGCGCAACCGTGGCCGTGGCCGCGACCGCTTCGACAGCAACGAGCCCGTGATCGGCGACGACGATGTTCTCATCCCGATCGCCGGCATCCTCGACATCCTCGACAACTACGCGTTCGTCAGGACCAGCGGCTATCTGCCCGGCTCCAACGACGTGTACGTGTCGCTGGCCCAGATCCGCCGCAACGGCCTGCGCAAGGGCGACGTCGTCACCGGCGCCGTCCGCCAGCCGCGCGACGGCGAGCGCAGGGAGAAGTTCAACGCCCTGGTCCGCCTCGACACGGTCAACGGTATGGACCCGGAGCAGGCCCGCAACAGGCCCGACTTCAACAAGCTCACCCCGCTCTACCCGCAGGAGCGGCTGCGCCTGGAGACCGAGCCCAACATCCTGACCACGCGGATCATCGACCTCGTGTCGCCGATCGGCAAGGGCCAGCGCGGGCTCATCGTCTCGCCGCCCAAGGCCGGCAAGACGATGGTGCTGCAGTCGATCGCCAACGCGATCACCCGCAACAACCCCGAGTGCCACCTGATGGTCGTGCTCGTGGACGAGCGGCCCGAAGAGGTCACCGACATGCAGCGCTCGGTCAAGGGCGAGGTCATCCACTCGACCTTCGACCGTCCCGCCGAGGACCACACCACCGTCGCCGAGCTCGCCATCGAGCGCGCCAAGCGTCTGGTGGAGCTGGGCCACGACGTGGTCGTCCTGCTCGACTCCATCACCCGCCTCGGCCGCGCCTACAACCTGGCGGCCCCCGCGTCCGGACGCATCCTGTCCGGTGGTGTCGACTCGACCGCGCTCTACCCGCCGAAGCGCTTCTTCGGCGCGGCGCGCAACATCGAGAACGGCGGCTCCCTGACGATCCTCGCCACCGCCCTGGTCGAGACCGGGTCGAAGATGGACGAGGTCATCTTCGAGGAGTTCAAGGGCACCGGCAACGCGGAGCTCAAGCTCAACCGCTCGCTGGCCGACAAGCGCATCTTCCCCGCGGTGGACGTCGACGCGTCCGGCACCCGTAAGGAAGAGATCCTCATGGGCAAGGACGAGCTCCAGATCGTCTGGAAGCTTCGCCGGGTCCTGCACGCGCTGGACATGCAGCAGGCGCTCGAGCTGCTTCTGGAGAAGATGAAGGAGACGAAGTCCAACGCGGAGTTCCTCCTCCAGGTCCAGAAGACGACGGTCAGCTCCGACCGCGACTAGCACGACGTACGGCGAAACGCCCCGGGTGTTCCCACCCGGGGCGTTCTCGCGCCTGCGGGACCTTCGACGCCGCCGACGGGGGCGAGGGCCGGAGACGAAAGACGGCCCGTCCCCTTCGCGGGAGCGGGCCGTACTTCCGGTCATCCGGCTACTTCACGTCCACGAACTCCTGAGCCGACCAGGAGCTGTACGTCTTGCCGGTCGCGGGCACCTTGGCGCGCCAGTACCCGTCGTACTTCTGCTTGACGGCCTTGGTGTACTTGCCCGTCGACGTCGCCTTGGCGAAGCCCATGAACTTGTACGACTTGGTGCCCTTCTTCTTGAAGTACACCTCGACGATCTTGCCCGAGTACGCCTTGGTCCCCCTGTAGACCTTGCCGTTGATCTTGAAGGTCCGGCCGACCTTGGCCTTGCTCGGCGCGGTCAGCGTGATCTTCGACTTCGACTTCTTGGACGCTCCGCCGGCGGGGGCGTTGACGCTGAACGAGCCGACACCCTTGAGCGTCTCGTTCCCCCGGCTGGCGGAGATCTCCAGCGTCCAGTTGCCCGGCGCGCTGTCGTCGGTGAAGTAGACGACGCCGGTGTAGTAGCCATCGGTGTCGAGCTCCAGGCTGCCGAGGTCGTAGTACTCGGAGGTGGTGTCGCTGGTCATCTTGGCGCTCACCTGGGAGGCGTCCTTGACCGCCGCGCGGACGGTGACCTTGACCTCCTTGCCCTTGATCAGGTCCACGGGGTTCGGGGTGACGGAGGCCCCGCTGATGCCCTGCTTGGGAGCGACCTTGACCGTGAAGGTGTTCGTGCCGCGAGAGGTCACGATCCTCAGGGTCCAGTCGCCGGACGGGTCGTCCTTGGAGATCGTGAACTTGCCGTTACCCGGCGCGGAGGCCGGGCGGGGCTTGTCGTCGGTGATCGCGCTGGGCGCGGTGTAGCTGACCGTCGCCGGCTTGGCGGCCTTGCCCGGCGGCGTGATGTCGGCGGAGGTGATCTTCACCTCGTCGGCGCCGCTGGTCGGGCCGTTGCCGGTCCCGAGCGGGTTCGACACCTGGAAGGTGAACGAAACCTCGATCTCCTTGTCAGCGGGCACGTACGCGTTGCCGACGGACACGTTGGCGATGTCGTCGGCTGCAGCGTAGGCCGCCCGCGACACGGATGCGCTGGCCGAGGAGAGGCCGGCGCCCCCGACGAGCACAGCCACCCCCGTTGCGGTCGCCAGCAGCAACCGCATCCTTCTCTTCATGTGATGGGGCCCCTTGCATCGGTGTATATGTGAGAAAAGTTACGGATTGGACGTTTGAGCCTAGTGGGGCCTGTGTGACTCGTCCATAAGATCGCCGGGAATGCCTCGTGGCCTGGGATGGTTGGAGGATCTGGCACACTGGTAGCTGAAGCCGAGCGGTACCGGTTCCCGCAGTGCGCGATCGACAGTGTGCGACAGCGCGCAAGCCGTACGGAGCGACCCGGCGACCGCACCCCGAAAGGACAGCCATGAAGCGCGACATCCACCCCGAGTACCACGTGACGCAGGTCACCTGCACCTGCGGCAACTCCTTCACCACGCGCAGCACCGCGAAGAACGGCGTCATCCACGCCGACGTGTGCTCGGCCTGCCACCCGTTCTACACGGGCAAGCAGAAGATCCTCGACACCGGCGGTCGCGTGGCGCGCTTCGAGCAGCGCTTCGGCAAGAAGGCCAGCAAGTAGCTTCCCTGACGCCGGCCCGGAGACGCGCGTGCGCGCTCCCGGGTCGGCGTTCGTGGTGAAGAGGGCGGCGACAAAGCGGAAGAAGGACGCACGGTGAATCTCGACGAACTGCTCGGTGAGTACGCCGAGCTGGAGCAGCAGCTCGCGGACCCCGCCGTGCACGCCGACCAGAACAAGGCCCGCACGCTCGGCAGGCGCTACCGCCAGCTCACGCCCGTCATCGGCACCTACCGCGAGCTGGAGGGCGTCCGTGACGACCTCGCCGCGGCCAAGGAGCTGGCGGCGGAGGACGAGGCCTTCGCCGAGGAGGCGGCCCAGCTGGAGGAGCGCGTCCCGAAGCTGGAGGATAAGCTCAAGCATCTGCTCATCCCGCGTGACCCCAATGATGAGAAGGACATCATCATGGAGATCAAGCAGGGTGAGGGCGGCGAGGAGTCGGCGCTGTTCGCCGGAGACCTGCTGCGAATGTATCTGCGCTACGCCGAGCGGCTCGGGTGGAAGACCGAGATCATCGACGCCCAGCACTCCGACCTCGGCGGCTACAAGGACGTCACGGTCGCGATCAAGGCCAAGGGTGACGAGGGCGTCTGGTCGAGGCTGAAGTACGAAGGCGGCGTGCACCGCGTGCAGCGGGTGCCCGTCACTGAGTCGCAGGGCCGGATCCACACCAGCGCCACCGGCGTGCTGGTCTACCCCGAGGCCGAAGAGGTCGAGATCAACATCGACCCCAACGACCTGCGCGTAGACGTCTACCGCTCCAGCGGCCCCGGCGGGCAGAGCGTCAACACCACCGACTCGGCGGTCCGCATCACGCACCTGCCGACCGGTGTGGTGGTCTCCTGCCAGAACGAGAAGAGCCAGCTCCAGAACAAGGAGTCGGCGATGCGCATCCTGCGGGCCAGGCTGCTGGCCGTGGCGCAGGAGGAGGCCGAGGCCGCCGCCCAGGCCGAGCGCAAGTCGCAGGTCCGCACGATGGACCGCTCGGAGCGCATCAGGACCTACAACTTCCCCGAGAACCGCATCTCCGACCACCGTGTCGGCTTCAAGGCGTATAACCTCGACCAGGTGCTCGACGGAGAACTGAGCGCTGTCACCCAGGCCCTCATCGACGCCGAAATGGCGGAGAAGCTCGCACAACACTCATGACATTCCTGCTGGACGAGATCGCTCTCGCAACCGCTCGCCTGGCCGAGGCCGGGGTGCCGTCTCCGCGCACGGACGCGGAGGAGATCGCGGCGTTCGTCCACGGCGTGCGCAGGAGCGCGCTCCACACCGTGAAGGACGCCGACTTCGACGCCCTCTTCTGGGAGGGCGTCGCCAGGCGCGAGGCCAGAGAGCCGCTGCAGCACATCACCGGCCACGCCTACTTCCGCTACCTGGAGCTGGCCGTGGGCCCCGGCGTCTTCGTGCCCAGACCGGAGACCGAGGTGGTCGCGGGCTGGGCGATCGAACGCCTCCGCGAGATGGACGTCGCCGAGCCGCTCGTGGTCGACCTCGGCACCGGCTCGGGCGCGATCGCGCTGTCGATCGCGCAGGAGGTCGCGCTGGCACAGGTCCACGCGGTCGAGGTCGATCCCGACGCGTACGGCTGGGCCAAGCGCAACATCGCCGAACACGGCCAGGGCCGCGTCCACCTGCACCCCGAGGACCTCGCCGACGCGCTTCCCGAGCTCAACGGCAAGGTCGACCTCGTGATCTCCAACCCGCCCTACATCCCGCCGGGGGCAGTCCCTCGCGACCCCGAGGTGCGCGACTACGACCCCTCGCGCGCCCTGTACGGCAGCGGCGCCGACGGGCTCAACGAGGTCAGAGCCGTCGAGCGTACCGCCCGCCGCCTGCTCAGGCCGGGCGGGCTGGTCGCCGTCGAGCACGCCGACGAGCAGGGCCAGGCCGTCTACCGCCTCTTCCCCGAGGACAAGGGCTGGCGCGACGCCCGGCTGCGCCAGGACCTCACCCGCAGGGACCGCTTCGTCACCGCCAAGTTCGGCCAGGAATAGGATTGCTCGCCGTGGGACGACGTTATGACTGCGCAGACCCCGATCAGAAGGCCGCGGGGCTGACCGACGCGGCTTCTGCCGTACGCAAGGGCGAGCTCGTGGTGCTGCCGACGGACACCGTCTACGGCATCGGCGCCGACGCCTTCACCCCCTCGGCGGTGAGCGCGCTGCTCGAGGCCAAGGGCCGGGGACGCGACATGCCGCCGCCCGTCCTCGTCGGCACCGTGCGCGCCGCGAACGCCCTGGTGGAGGACCTCGGCCCGTACGGTCAGGACCTCATCGACGCCTTCTGGCCCGGACCGCTGACGCTGGTGTGCAAGGCGAACAGGTCGCTGTCGTGGGACCTCGGCGACACCAAGGGCACGGTCGCCCTGCGGATGCCGCTGCATCCCGTCGCGCTCGACCTGCTCAAGGAGACGGGCCCGATGGCCGTCTCCAGCGCCAACCGTTCTGGCTCGCCCGCCGCGACGACGGCGCAGGGCGCGGAGGATCAGCTCGGCGAGTCGGTCGCCGTCTACCTCGACGGCGGTCCCTGCGCGGACGACACGCCCTCGACCATCCTCGACCTGACGACAGCGGTGCCCCGCCTGCTCAGGAAGGGCGCCATCTCGGTGGAGAAGCTGCGCGGCATCGTGGGTTACGTCGCCACCGACGATTGATGCCGTCTGTTTATCCCTGAGGCGGGCGGCTTCGGCTGCACCTACCGTGTGGCGCATGGGCTCGTTCGACGGTATGGATCCGACCCTGGTGCGCGACCTGCTGGCCGAGGTACAGCGGGCCGCCGCGCAGATGCGGACGATCGAGAGCAGGGTCGCGCAGGCGACCAGGACCGCGGGGCTCGCGACACCCGCGACCCACCGGCCTTCGCAGGTGGCCGACGCGTGCGAGAGCATGGCGCGCGACGTCACGGGGCGGCTGGCGCTGCTGGAGAAGAAGGAGACCGCGCCCCGGACGGGCGAGCAGGTCAAGGACGTGTCGGCGAACGGCACGCCCGCGTCGGGCAAGGACGAGGACCCCTCACCGAAGGAGACCACCGGTAGGGACGCCACCGGTAAGGAGACCTCTGGTAAGGAGGCCTCAGGTAAGGAGCCCGCCGGGAAGGACACCACGCCGAAGGACTCGACGGCGACCGACTCCACGCCGAGAGATCCGCGTGAGACGCCCAGGGAACCGCGGGACGAGGCGAAGGAACCGCGCGAGACGCCCAGGGAAACCCGGGATGAGGCGAAGGAACCGCGCGATGTTCCGAAGGAGCAGCGTGAGGTCCCGAAGGAGCAGCGCGACGACGACAGGGCCTCGCGCACGACCAACCCCCGGGACACGACGCCTTCCGAGCCGGAGCCGAAGAAGCACGCCACCCCGGCGGAGCCCACCCCGAGAAGCGAGACGCCTCGGGACACGACGCCCGCGGATCCGCCTTCCAGGAACGACCACCCCAAGACCGAGGCCGACCAGCCCAGAAGTGAGACGGACCGGCCAAGGGGTGAAAACCCCCAGCCGTCCCGTGAGACGGAGCAGCCCAAGACCGGCACGGACGAGCCGAAGGACGACGAGCGGGACAGCCGTCGCGACAGAGGCACGGAGCCCGACAGGTCCGGCCAGGACATCCTCGACACTCCGGGGAAGGACCACCCCGACGACATCGACCAGGCCGACGCGGGCAAACCGCAGGTCGTCGAGGTGGACGGGGTCAAGGTCCTGCAGATCCCGCTCGACCCGCCCACGGCACGCGAGGTCGAGGACCTGCTGGAGCACGCCGACGCCGTACAGCCGGTCGACCTGCCCTCCGTCGAGCGCGCGGTGGACCCGGCCGCGCCCGCCGACCTGCCCTCCGTCGAGCGCGCGGTGGATCCGCCCGCGCCCGCCCAGCCGTCCGACGGTGCTGCGGGCCGTACGGGAAGCCAGACGGGCACCGGAGAGGTGCCCGCCACGTGGGCGAACGACGGGAGCGACGTGGTCTCGGCGGACGCGAGGCCGCCGTCCGACGCGGCGGTGAAGTCGCTGGCGGACCACGCGAGCGACATCGGCCCGAAGGACATGCCGGGCGTGCGGCTGCCGACCGGCGAGTGGGGCCGAGCGGCGATCCCGGACGGCATCGGCCCTGACGGGCCCGCCGGCTCGGTGCACCCCGGCGAGGCGGCGGCCCAGGCCCAGGACACCGACGGCCGAGCATCGGCGGGCACACCGGACGGCGACGCCCAGGTCTCCAAGGGTGGGCGCGACGGCGATCCGCAGGTCTCTGGGGGTGGGCGTGACGGCGAGGCTCAGGTCTCCGGGGGCGGCCGTGACGGTGATCCGCAGGTCTCTGGGGGTGGGCGTGACGGCGAGGCTCAGGTCTCCGGGGGCGGCCGTGACGGTGATCCGCAGGTCTCTGGGGGTGGGCGTGACGGCGATCCGCAGGTCTCCGGGGGCGGCCGCGACGGCGACGCCCAGACCTCCGGGGGCGGGCGTGACGGTGATCCGCAGGTCTCCGGGGGCGGCCGTGACGGTGATCCGCAGGTCTCCGGTCGAGTGGCCGATGGGCACGCGCAGGTCGCCGATGGAGGGGCGGCGTCCTCGCGGGTCCCCGAGGGCATGCCGGATGGGCACGAGCAGGAGGCAGACCGAACGCCCGACGGGGATTCCCGTGTGGCGGGAGGTGTGCGGGAGTCTCCCGCAGCCTTCGGGGGCGTCGGTGGCACGGGCGGGGAGGCTGTGACCGGGACGGGTCCTGGGGATGTCGCGAGGTGGGCGAACGACGGCAGTGACGTGGTGTCGGTGGATGCCGGGCCGCCGTCGGAGGCCGCGCTCAGGACGCTCATGGACGACGCGAGCGACATCGAGCCGATGGACATGCCGAGTGTGCGGGTGCCGCCGGGGGAGTGGGGCAGGGGCGAGTGGGTGCCGGAGAACATCCGCCCGGACGGGCCCGCAGGCTCGGTGGACCCCGGCGGGCCGACGGCCCGTCCTGCCGACGCCGACGGCCGGACCCCCGGAGACGCTCCGGACGCGAACGAGCAGACCTCCGGTGGGGCTGGGGACGCGGATCGGCGGGACACCGATCGGGCGTCGGACGGGTACGTGCGAGATCCCGGGGGTGTGGCGGGAGGTGTGCGGGAGTCTCCCGCGGCCTACGGGGGCGTCGGTGGCACGGGCGGGGAGGCTGCGACCGGGACGGGTCCTGGGGATGTCGCGAGGTGGGCGAACGACGGCAGTGACGTGGTGTCGGTGGATGCCGGGCCGCCGTCGGAGGCCGCGCTCAGGACGCTCATGGACGACGCGAGCGACATCGAGCCGATGGACATGCCGAGCGTGCGGGTCCCGCCCGGCGAGTGGGGCAAGGGCGAGTGGGTTCCCGAGGACTTCGGGCCGGACGGCGCGCCCGGCCGGGTCGAGGCGAACGCGCCCGACCGGCCGATCGTGCCGCCGGGCAGCTGAGAGGGAGTACGCGCATGTACGTCGATCCACCGGCTCCACAGCCGCGCCAGCCGGGCGAGCAGCCGCCCGCGACGGGCTCGGGCGGCCCCCTGGACGGGCACCCGAGGGCCTGGGAGTTCAACCCCGACTACCAGCGCCTGGTGACCGCATGGCATGCCGTCCTGCCCCTGCTGGAGACGCTGACGGCCTCCCTGGACAAGGCCTACCAGCTGGCGCGCAGCCCGCAGACGTGGGAGGCGCCGGTCGGTGGTCGGTATGTGGAGGATCTGGCCGAATGGCGCAACCGGCTGGCGTTGTACCGTCAGTCGGTGCTCACGGCGATCAGCGACCAGGCGGCGGACACGCCGCGGTGGGTGCCCGCCGCGGTCGGCGCGCCCCATGCCTTCTCGTGATTGTGGGCTTACAGTGGGGGAATGGGTGACGCACCCCAGTACGGCCCGGATTTCGGGGCCCTCCAGCGGGAGGACCCCGAGATCGCGCAGGTGCTGCTGGACGAGCTGGCTCGGGTGCGGGGCGGCCTGCAGCTCATAGCGAGCGAGAACTTCACCTCCCCTGCTGTGCTGGCCGCGCTGGGGTCGACGCTCACCAACAAGTACGCCGAGGGCTATCCGGGCAGGCGCTACTACGGCGGCTGCGAGGTGGTCGACAGGGCCGAGTTCCTGGCGGTACGGCGGGCCAGGGAGCTGTTCGGCGCCGACCACGCCAACGTGCAGCCGCATTCGGGCGCGAGCGCGAACCTGGCCGCCTACGCCGCGCTGCTCCAGCCGGGTGACACGATGCTGGCGATGGCGCTACAGCATGGCGGCCATCTCACGCACGGCTCGCGGGTCAACTTCTCCGGCCGCTGGTTCGACGTGGTGTCGTACGGCGTGCGCCGCGACACCGAGCTCATCGACTACGACGAGGTGCGCGATCTGGCGCTCAGGCACCGCCCGAAGCTCATCGTGTGCGGCGCCACGGCCTATCCCCGGCTGATCGACTTCGGGGTGTTCCGCGGCATCGCCGACGAGGTGGGCGCGTGGCTGATGGCCGACGTGGCGCACACGATCGGCCTGATGGCGGGTGGCGCGATCCCGTCGGCGGTGCCGTACGCGGACGTCGTCACGTTCACCACGCACAAGGCGCTGCGCGGTCCGCGCGGCGGCGGCATCCTGTGCACGGCCGAGCTGGCGGCGAAGGTCGACAGGGCGGTCTTCCCGTTCGTGCAAGGCGGTCCGCTCATGCACGCGATCGCCGCGAAAGCCGTCGCGTTCGGCGAGGCGATGCGGCCGGAGTTCGCCGACTACGCGAGGATGGTGGTCGACAACGCGCGCGCTCTCTGCGAGGCGCTGGACGCGATGCGGGCGGTGTCCGGCGGCACCGACACCCATCTGGCGCTCATCGACCTGCGCGGCTGCGCGGTGACGGGCGCGGAGGCGGAGCGGCGTTGCGCGGCGGCGGGCATCACGCTCAACCGCAACGCGATCCCGTACGACCCCGAGCCGCCCGCCGTCACGTCGGGCCTGCGGGTGGGCACCCCCTGTGTCACGACACAGGGCATGGGAGCCGAGCAGATGAAGGAGGTGGGAACGCTGGTCTCGCGGGCGGTGAGATATCCCGAAACAGCGGATGAAGTGCGGGAACGTGTCACCGAGCTGGCCGCGGAGCACCAGCCCTATCTCAGCGAATTATAAGGTGATCTGTGTCGATTTCCGGTCACAGCTGGCCGGTGCATCCGGGAAACTAGGTCCGTGCGCGAATACCTCTTCATGGCGCTGGCAGCGGCGGCGGTGACGTACCTGCTCGTCCCGCTGGTCCGGCGTTTCGCCATCCGCATCGGAGCCATGCCCGAGGTTCGCGATCGCGACGTGCACACCACGCCGACTCCGCGGCTCGGCGGGCTCGCGATGTACGGCGGGCTGGTCGCGGGTCTGCTGACGGCCATGCAGCTCGACAAGACGGGCGGCGTGCTCGCCCAGGACGACACGGTGCTCGCGCTCATCGTCGCCGGCGGGCTGATCACGCTGACCGGCTTCCTCGACGACTGGTGGGGCATGGACGCCTTCATCAAGCTGGGCGGCCAGATCGGCGCGGCGGGCGTGCTGGTCTACTTCGGCCTGTTCCTGCCGTGGATCCCCTGGGTCAGCGGCGAGAGCATCGGCCTCGCGCCCGACCTCAGCGCGATCATCACGATCCTGGTCGTCGTCGTCTCCATCAACGCGGTGAACTTCGTCGACGGCCTCGACGGCCTGGCCGCGGGCATCGTCGGCATCGCCGCCGCCGCCACGTGGGTCTACGCCATCTTCCTCGACCAGAACATCGAGCAGAACAGGATCAACACCACCGCGGCCATCACCGCGATCCTGATCGGCATGTGCCTGGGTTTCCTGCCGCACAACTTCCATCCCGCCAGGATCTTCATGGGCGACACGGGGGCGATGCTCCTCGGCCTGGTCCTGGCCTCGTCGCTGATCACCGTGACCCCTGTCGACGCCGACGTGATCCAGGGCATGAACCGGTTCGGCGCGCTGATGCCCATCCTGCTGCCGGCCGCGGTGATGGTGCTCCCGCTCATCGACCTGATAAGCGCGGTCATCAGACGCACCTCGATGGGGTTGTCGCCCTTCGCCCCGGATCGCGGTCACCTGCACCACCGGCTGCTCGACATCGGCCACTCCCACAGGCGCACAGTGCTGATCATGTACGCGTGGACGTCGCTGTTCGCGCTCGGCCTGGTCGGCATGTCGGTCACCGGCGTGCCTGTCGTGTTCTTCCCGATCGTGATCGTGCTGGCGATCGGCGTGCTGGTGTTGATGGCGCTGCCGCGCTGGCGCGGGAGGGGCGGCTCGCATTCCGCCAAGCGCAAGGACAAACCGGATGATGAGGACGATGGCCCAGCGACGGGCCCCATGCCGCCCATCAGGGGCGATGCCCAGCCCATGGGCCGGGAGGGCGACGACGCCTCCGTTCTCCCCGCGTTTCCTGCGCGTTCGTCTTGATCACGAACTAGAAAGAGCAGGTAAAGGCGGTCATCCATGAGCTTGTGATATCTTTCACGAGCAGGGCCCCCATAGAGTACGGCTCATGGGGTAGCAATCGCTCGCTTGTTAACTGACTGTCTGGAGCACCGATGCAGGCCAACGACGTGCGCGTCCTCAAGAGCGCCGCGCTACCCACCCTGGTGGTGGGGGCCGTCGCTGTCATCGTGGCTTTCCTGACGGCCGGCGGTAAGGGCGCGCTCGGCTCCGTCGTCGGTCTCGCGCTCGTCGCCGTCTTCTTCAGCGTCAGCGTGGTCGCGGTGACCTACGCCGCCCGCGTCTCCCCGCAGATGATGGCGATCGCCGCGATGGTCAGCTATCTCGTCAAGGTCGTCGTCATCATGGTGATGCTGCGCGCCTTCGGCGACACGACCGCGTGGAACCCCAAGGCCTTCGCCTGGACCGTCGTGGTCGGCACCATCGTCTGGACCGCCGGCGAGGTGCGCGCCTTCCTGAAGACCAAGATGCTGTACGTGGACCCCGAGACCAAGGTGCCCGGACAGGGGCAGTCATGATCCCCGGTAAAAGTATCGGGGCCCGATATGACTAGTCCTGCCTGTGCCTGCTATCGTCGGGCGCGCGATGAGCGAAGAGAAACGCCGGCCCGAGGACGACGGTCGCGACTTCGCCAACGCCGCGTGGTCGATTCCCAGCTACCTGCTCTCCGGGATGGTTGTCTACGGCGGTGCTGGCTGGTTGCTGGACCGGTATCTCGACACGTCCGCGTTCTTCCCCATAGGTGTCGTCCTGGGGACAGTGCTCGCCGTCTACCTGGTCTACCGGAAGCACGGCCGCTAACTCCGCGCGGCGGTACCGCCCGCCCAAGGAACTTTGTTGTGACCACCTACCACGCTGAAGGGAACGCCGCGTGATCGCGCTGACGCTCCTCGCCGATCCTGACCAGTTCCAGGCGCCGACGCCGGAAGAACTGTTCGAACTCCCTCCCATCATTGCCGGGGTCGACTGGTTCACCAAGCCGGTGCTGCTGGCGATCCTCAGCTCGATCATCGTGCTGGGCTTCCTGTGGGCCGCCTTCTCCAACCCGAAGATCGTGCCCAGGGGCGTCCAGAACGTCGCCGAGGTCGGCTACATGTTCGTCCGTGACCAGGTCGCCCGGCCCTTCCTGGGCAAGGACGCCGACCGGTTCATGGCCCTGCTCCTCAGCATGTTCTTCGTGATCTGGGTCTGGAACGTGATGGGTGTCATTCCCATCGCGCAGTTCCCCGTCGCCTCGCACATCGCCTTCCCGATCGTGCTCGCCGTCTCGGTCTACGTGCTGAAGCTCTACCTCGGCTTCAAGACCCAGGGTGTCGGCGGCTACTTCAAGAACATGATGTTCCCGCCGGGGCTGCCCAAGTTCATCTACGTCCTGCTGGCGCCGATCGAGTTCCTGTCGAACATGATCATCGCGCCGTTCACGCACGCGGTGCGACTTTTCGCCAACATGTTCGCCGGCCACATGCTCATCGCCTTCTTCAGCATGGTCGGCTTCTGGTTCCTGTTCGAGAAACTGACCCCTCTCGGTGCTCCGATCGGCGTGCTCGGCGTCCTGATGACGATCATCATGACCGGTTTCGAGCTGTTCATCATGTTCCTGCAGGCGTTCCTCTTCTCGATGCTGGCCGCCATGTACATCGGCAACAGCCTGCACCCGGAGCACTAAGAACCACCTACCGGTATATCCAGACCGGTGATACACCGCATCACCGGCCGACCAAGTAAAGGAAACAGCAATGAGCCTTCTCGCTGAGGTCTCCGGCAACGTCACCGCCATCGGCTACGGTCTCGCCGCCATCGGCCCCGGCATCGGCGTCGGCATCATCTTCGGTCAGGGCGTGCAGGCCATCGCGCGCCAGCCCGAGGCCTACGGACTGATTCGCCAGAACATGCTCCTCGGCTTCGTTCTCACCGAGGCCCTGGCGCTGATCGGTCTGGTCGCGCCGTTCATCTTCGCGAACCTGTAAAGACCGAAGACCACCCCTGACGAAAGGCTGCATCCATGAATACGGCAGCTTCGCTCCTCGCGGCGGAGGGCGGCGCCAACCCGCTGCTTCCGCACGCGTTCGAGCTGGTCGTGGGCATCTTCGCGTTCTTCGTCGTTCTCGTCGTCGTCGGTAAGATCCTCACCCCGCGTATCCAGAAGACTCTGGCCGAGCGGACCGACGCGATCGAGGGCGGCATCAAGAGGGCGGAGGACGCCCAGGCCGAGGCGCAGGCACTGCTCAAGCAGTACCGCGACCAGCTGGCCGAGGCCAGGCACGAGGCCGCCAGGCTGCGCGAGGAGGCTCGCGAGCAGGGCGCCCAGATCAAGGCCGAGCTCCGCGAGGAGGCCCAGGCCGAAGCGCGCCGCATCGTCGAGGCGGCGCACACGCAGATCGAGGCCGACCGCCAGCAGGCGTTCGCCCAGCTGCGCACCGAGATCGGTCGCCTGTCGACCGAGCTCGCCACCCGCATCGTCGGCGAGTCCCTCGAGGACGAGGCGCGTCAGCGCCGCGTCGTTGACCGGTTCCTCGACGAGCTGGAGAGCTCCTCTGCGCAGGCGGTGCGCTGATGCGTGGCCTGAGCAGGAGTTCGCTGGCCGCTGTTGAGGAGCGCTTCAACGCGGTGGCGGCTTCGGCCGACCTGGGGCGCCTGGCCGACGAGCTGCGCGCCGTCGCGGACCTGCTCGACCGTGAGCACGGGTTGCGCCGGAACCTTTCCGACCCGGCGCGGCCCGCGGCCCAGAAGGCCCAGGTCATGCGCATGCTGCTCGAGGGCAAGGTCAGCGACGCCGCGCTCGAGACGGCTGTGGCGGCCGCCGAGGCCAGGTGGTCGCGCGCCCGCGACCTGGCCGACGCGCTCGAGCGGCTCAGCGTGGTGGCCTCGGCCGCTCAGGCCGAGGCCGAGGGGCGGCTCGACGACGTGGAGGACGAGCTCTTCCGCTTCGGCCGCATCATCGCAGCCAACCCCGGCCTGCGTCTTGCGCTCACCGACCCGGCCGCCCCCGCCGAAGGCAAGGAGCGGCTGCTGAGCGAGCTGCTCGCCGACAAGGTGGCCCCGTCCACCCTGCGTCTCATCACGCAGCTGGTAGTTCACCCGCGAGGACGTAGCCTGGAGACTGGCCTGGAGGAGTACTCCAGCCTGGTCGCGGAGCAGCGTCAGCGTCTGGTGGCGGTGGTTCGCAGCGCGGTGGCGCTGACCGACGAGCAGAAGCAGCGCCTGGGTGCGTACCTGCGCACCTCCTACGGCCGTGACGTTCACGTGAACGTCGAGGTCGACCCGCGAGTGCTCGGTGGGTTCTCGGTTCGCATCGGCGACGAGGTCATCGACAGCACCATCGCGGGACGAATCGAAGAAGTCCGCCGCCGGTTGGCCGGCTAGGCGAATAGGGAGACAGAGAAGAGATGGCGGAGCTTACGATCCGGCCGGACGAGATCCGGGACGCGCTTGAGCGCTTCGTCCAGGCGTACGAACCGGAAGGCGCCGCGCGCGAGGAGATCGGGACCGTCGTCGACTGTGGCGACGGCATCGCCCATGTCTCCGGCCTTCCCTCGGCGATGGCGAACGAACTGCTCGAGTTCGAGGACGGCACGCGCGGCCTGGCACTGAACCTCGACACCCGCGAGATCGGTGTCGTTATCCTGGGCGACTTCAGCAAGATCGAGGAGGGCCAGACGGTCCGCAGGACCGGCGAGGTCCTGTCGGTGCCGATCGGCGACAACTTCCTCGGCCGCGTGGTCGACCCCCTGGGCAACCCGCTCGACGGCAAGGGCGAGATCGAGTCCGAGGGCCTGCGCGCCCTCGAACTGCAGGCGCCCAGTGTCGTCCAGCGCCAGCCGGTGAAGGAGCCCCTGGCCACCGGCATCAAGGCGATCGACGCCATGACCGCGATCGGCCGTGGTCAGCGTCAGCTGATCATCGGTGACCGTGGCACCGGCAAGACCGCGATCGCCGTCGACACCATCCTCAACCAGCGCGACAACTGGCTGTCGGGTGACCCCACCAAGCAGGTCCGTTGCGTCTACGTCGCCGTCGGCCAGAAGGGCTCGACGATCGCGCAGGTCAAGGGCCGCCTGGAGGAGGCGGGCGCGATGGAGTACACCACCATCGTCGCCGCCCCGGCCTCCGACCCCGCCGGCTTCAAGTACCTCGCCCCCTACACCGGTTCCGCCATCGGGCAGCACTGGATGTACCAGGGCAAGCACGTCCTCATCGTCTTCGACGACCTGACCAAGCAGGCCGACGCCTACCGCGCCGTGTCCCTGCTGCTGCGTCGCCCGCCGGGCCGTGAGGCCTTCCCCGGCGACGTCTTCTACCTCCACTCCCGTCTGCTGGAGCGCTGCGCCAAGCTCTCCGACGACATGGGCGCGGGCTCGATGACCGGTCTGCCGATCATCGAGACCAAGGGCAACGACGTCTCGGCGTTCATCCCGACCAACGTCATCTCCATCACCGACGGCCAGGTCTTCCTCGAGACCGACCTGTTCAACGCCGGTGTGCGCCCTGCCATCAACGTCGGTGTCTCCGTCTCCCGAGTCGGTGGCTCGGCGCAGACGAAGGCGATGAGGAAGGTCGCGGGCACGCTCCGTCTGGCCTTGTCGCAGTACCGCGACCTGGAGGCCTTCGCCTCCTTCGCCTCCGACCTGGACGCCGCTTCCAAGGCCCAGCTGGAGCGCGGTCTGCGCCTGGTCGAGCTGCTCAAGCAGCCGCAGTACAGCCCGTTCTCCCTGGAGCGCGAGGTCGTCTCGGTCTGGGCCGGTACCACCGGTGAGCTCGACGAGGTTCCGGTCGAGGACATCCGCCGCTTCGAGATCGAGTTCCTCGACTTCGTCCAGAGCGCGCACAAGTCCATCTTCACCAACATCAGCGAGACCAAGGACCTCTCCGACGACACGGTGACCGCCCTCAAGGACGCGATCACCGAGTTCAAGAAGAGCTTCACCACCTCTTCGGGTGATCTGCTCGTCCACGACGAGCCCGTCGCGCCGCTCGAGGCCGACGAGGTCGGTCAGGAGAAGATCCGCAAGGTCGTCCGCCCGGCGGAGAAGAAGTAGCCGATGGGTGCCCAGCTAAGGCTGCTGCGGCGGCGGATCAAGTCGGTCAAGTCGACCGCCAAGATCACGCGCGCCCAGGAGCTCATCGCCTCTTCGCGGATCGTGAAGGCGCAGCAGCGGATGCAGGCGGCGCTGCCGTACGAGCGTGAGATCACTCGCGCCGTGACGGGCGTCGTCAGCAACGCGGCCAGCGTCGACCACCCGCTGACCGTGGCGAAGGAGAACCCCGCCAAGGCGGGCGTCCTCATCGTCACCAGCGACAGCGGCTTCTGCGGCGGCTTCAACGCGAACATCCTGCGTGAGGCTGAGGCGCTCCGGGGTCTCCTGGAGGGTCGCGGCCTCACCGTGGTGCCGTTCGTCACGGGCCGCAAGGGTGTGGTGTGGCACAGCTTCCGCAGCAGGGAGATGGGCGGTCAGTGGACCGGCTTCTCCAGGAAGCCCTCCTACACCCACGCCAAGGAGATCGCGAACACGCTCATCGAGTCGTTCAAGGAGGAGCACGGGATCGACGAGATCCACATCGTCTCCACCCAGTTCGTCTCGATGCTGACGCAGGAGGTCGTGGTCAAGCGGGTTCTGCCGCTGGAGGTCGAGGAGACCGAGGCGACCGCGTCCGACACGATCCCGCCGTACTTCGAGTTCGAGCCGACGGCCGGTGATGTTCTGGAGTCGTTGCTGCCGCGCTACGTCGAGTCGCGCATCTTCACCGCGCTGCTCCAGTCGGCGGCGGCCGAGGAAGCCTCACGTCGGCGCGCCATGAAGTCGGCCACGGACAACGCCAACGAGCTCATCCGCGTGTTCACCATGCAGATGAACCAGGCTCGCCAGGCCGAGATCACCCAGGAAATCAGCGAGATCGTCGGTGGCGCCAACGCGCTGGCTGACGCCGCAGCGGGGAAAGAGTGAAATGACTGCAGAGACTATTGAGACCACGACCGGCACGGGCCGCGTGGCTCGCGTCACGGGTCCCGTCGTCGACGTGGAGTTCCCCGTCGAGGCGATGCCCGACATCTACAACGCCCTCAACGTCGAGGTGACCCTCGGCGAGGAGACCAAGAAGCTGACCCTGGAAGTCGCCCAGCACCTGGGTGACAACCTGGTCCGCGCCATCTCGATGCAGCCCACCGACGGCCTGGTCCGCGGCGCGGCGGTCACCGACTCCGGCGCGCCGATCTCGGTGCCAGTCGGCGACGTCGTCAAGGGCCACGTGTGGAACGCGCTCGGCGAGTCGCTCGACGTGCCGACCTCCACGCTCAAGGTCACCGAGAAGTGGGGCATCCACCGTCCGTCCCCCGCGTTCGACCAGCTCGAGTCGCGCACCGAGATGCTGCCCACCGGCATCAAGGTCATCGACCTGCTGACGCCGTACGTGAAGGGCGGAAAGATCGGTCTGTTCGGTGGCGCCGGTGTCGGCAAGACCGTTCTGATCCAGGAGATGATCCGCCGAGTCGCGCTGAAGTTCTCCGGAACCTCGTGCTTCGCCGGCGTCGGCGAGCGTACCCGTGAGGGCAACGACCTCTGGCTGGAGATGGACGAGGCCGGCGTCCTCAAGGACACCGCTCTCGTCTTCGGCCAGATGGACGAGCCGCCGGGCACGCGTCTGCGCGTCGCGCTGTCCGCGCTGACCATGGCGGAGTACTTCCGCGACGTGCAGAAGCAGGACGTGCTTCTGTTCATCGACAACATCTTCCGCTTCACCCAGGCCGGTTCCGAGGTCTCCACCCTGCTCGGCCGCATGCCGTCCGCCGTGGGTTACCAGCCCACGCTGGCCGACGAGATGGGCGTGCTCCAGGAGCGCATCACCTCGACGCGTGGTCACTCGATCACCTCGATGCAGGCGATCTACGTGCCCGCGGACGACATCACTGACCCGGCCCCGCACAACGCGTTCGCGCACCTCGACGCGCAGACCGTTCTGTCGCGGCCGATCTCGGAGAAGGGCATCTACCCCGCGGTGGACCCGCTGGACTCCTCCTCCCGCATCCTCGACCCGATGATCGTCGGCGAGGAGCACTACCGGGTGGCCCAGGAGACCAAGCGAATCCTGCAGAAGTACCGCGAGCTCCAGGACATCATCGCGATCCTCGGTATCGACGAGCTGTCCGAAGAGGACAAGGTCACCGTCAACCGGGCCCGCCGGATCGAGCGCTTCCTGTCGCACCCGATGTACGCCGCCGAGGCGTTCACCGGCCAGCCGGGTGAGTTCGTGCCGCTGGACGAGACGATCGCCTCGTTCAAGGGTCTGTGCGAGGGCGAGTACGACCACCTGCCCGAGCAGGCCTTCTTCATGGTCGGTGGCATCGAGCAGGCCATCGCCAAGGCCAAGGAACTCTCCAAGTAATCGCCTTCGGTGCCAGGTGCGGCCAAGAGCCGCACCTGGCATCTGATCGGAAAGGAACCTACACAAGTGGCGAAGCTACGCGTAGGGGTCGTCTCACCGGAGCGTGAGATCTGGTCGGGCGAGGCCGACATGGTGATTGCCAAGACCGTGGACGGCGAGATCGGTATTATGCCTCAACACGCACCGGTGCTCGGCGTGCTCGTCGAGGGCGGGGTCCTGCGTGTGAAGCGCGGCGGCGGCGAGGACGACCTCATCGCCGCGGTGCACGGCGGGTTCATCTCCGTGGCCGACAACGAGGTGTCCGTGCTGGCCGAGGCGGCCGAGCTGGGCTCCGAGGTGGACGTCGCGGCTGCTCGCGACGCGCTCGACCGGGCTCAGGCCTCGATCGAGGCCGACCAGGAGGACGCGGACGCGGCGGTCGCGGCCAAGCGAGCAAGGGCCAGGCTGCGCGCGGCCGGCGAGGACGTCTGATCTTTCACAACACACGGGGGCGGCGATGCTGACGATTCTCACTGACGCGTTGCTCGCTGCCCTCCTGCTCGCGGCCCTCATGGTGATCCGTGCTTTCGCTCTGGCACGTTCCCGAGGGAGCGTGCCGTGTCGACTCAAAGTAGGGCCCTCCACGGGCCCCCGTGGCTGGCGGAGCGGTGTAGCCCGCTATGCCGACGGGGAGCTCCACTGGATCCCATTCATCGGTGTGCTGTTCAGGCCGCGCCACGCTATCGCGAGGCGCGGCCTGACTGTTTCCGCCAGACGGCAGATCGGCGGCGGCCTGTGGGCGGTCGACTGCGGCGCGGTCTCGCTGGCGATGTCGGAGGACGCGCTGACGGGTTTCCTGGCGTGGCTGGAGTCGGCGCCGCCAAGCGCGTACCTGGACGTGGCCTGACCCACCCCGTACGGAGGCCGTCGTACTGAGGCCGTCGTACTGACGGCCGTCGTAACGAGGCCCTTTGTACCGAGGCCACCGCTGTCACGCGGTGACCGCTCGCCCATCACCCGGCCGGTCGCCGTCACATCGGGATCGTGACCGCCGCCGCGGCGAGCGCGGAGAAGGCCAGCGACAGCCCCACCGACCAGCGCTGCGATCCAGGGGCGCGCTCGCTCATGGCGGGCAGCTGACGCCACCTGCCGAGCACGATCACCACCGACGCGGCGAAGAGGCTGGCCGCCGCCAGCCACGGCAGCACGGTCAGCCGCTCCCACGGCCCGGTGACCCACGCCAGGTAGAGGAGCACCGCGCTCCACGCCGCGTCGTTGACCGCCTGGAGCCTGTTCAGGTCGCCGACGCGCCTGATCGGGGAGATCGAGGCGTAGACCACGATGAGCGGCCACAGGATGCCGAGGCCGAGCAACGGCAACGAGAGGGACGGGTCCTCCTCGTCGACGCCGAGCAGGCGCAGCGCGACCGCGTCGACGTCCTGGGCGGTGTTCGACAGGACGATGATCCCCTGGCCTGTCGCGGCGTCGAAGCCGGCGAAGGACCGCGAGCCGCCGGTGCCGCCGTTGTGCCAGGTGATCTGGCGGCCGCCCTTCGGCGTGGTGAACCAGGCCAGGCCGATCCGCTCACCCGATCCCGCGTCGAACCTCGGCTTCGCCCCGCCGGCGCCGGGCGCGGTGCCCGCGATCACCCCGTTGAGCAGCCTGGCCAGGTCGCTCGCCGTGGACCACACGCCGAAGCCCGCAGGGGAGTAGCCCGGGCTCGTCCACGGGGTGACCGGGTGGCCGTTGGCCCTGTGGGGGAGCGCGCCTCCAGGCGGAGGCTCCTCGCCGAGGCCCGCGACCACGGTCCCGGTCATGCCCAGAGGGGCGAGAACCCGCTCCTTGAGCAGGTCAGGGTACGGCTTGCCGGCCCTGCGCGCGGCGGCGTGGCCGGCCAGGGCCACGCCCAGGTTGGAGTAGGCGACCGCGCCACGTCCCTCGACCTCGGCCGTGGCCGCCTCGCGCAGGACGCTCTCGGCGGACAGCGGGTAGGGGTTGGCGCCGGAGAAGTTCGACAGGACCACGCGGATCACGCCCTGCGGACCGCCCGCGGGCGTTTTCGGCAGCCCGGCGCGGTGGCTGACCAGTTCCTCGAGGGTCGCCCTCCCCGCGGGGGTCCCCTTCAGCTCGGGGAGCAGGGCTTCCACGGGGTCGCTCAGCCTGAGCACGCCGTCCTCGGCGAGATCGGCGATCATCATGGCGGTCAGCGTCTTGGTGATCGAGCCGATCTCGAAAGGGGTCTCTGGGGTGATCGGCCGGTCGCCGACGCCCGCTAACCTGACCGTGCCGTTCTCGATCAGCGCGACGGAGGCGTCGCGCAGGCCGGTGGAGGGAGCGGTGTCCCTGAGCGCCGCCGCGAGCCGGGTGTCGCCCGTGGTCGTCTCGCCGAGCCCAGGGGGCCAGGGCGAGATGATGGCCAGAGCGACCGCCAGAACGGCGAAGACGAGGGCGAGTCCATTCTTCATGTCGCGACGACTATCGGGTGCCTCCCGGCTTCCACAGGATCTCGTCGCCGTTGTGAGCTGTCCTGCACAGGATGAACAGCAGGTCGGACAGGCGGTTGAGGTACTTGGCCGGCAGGGGGCTGACGTCCTGGTGGGCCTCCAGCGCGGCCCACGCCGAGCGCTCGGCGCGGCGGACCGTCACCCTGGCCACGTGCAGCTGCGACGTGGCGGGGTCGCCGCCGGGCAGGATGAAGCTGCGCAGCGGCTGGAGATCGGCGTTGAAGTGGTCGCACTGTGATTCGAGCCACGCGATGTAGGACGGCTCTACCCGCAGCGGAGGGAACTCGGGGCTGTCGACGAGCGGGGTGGCCAGGTCGGCGCCCAGGTCGAACAGCTCGTTCTGGACCCTGCGCAGGACGTCGGTGATCTCGGGGGCCAGCGTGCCGTAGGACAGGGCCAGGCCGATGGCGGCGTTGGCCTCCTCGGCGTCGGCGTAGGCGGCGAGTCTGGGGTCGGTCTTCGACGTGCGGCTCAGGTCGCTGAGCGCGGTGGTGCCGTCGTCACCGGTGCGGGTGTAGATCTTGGAGAGGACGACCGGCTTGTCCTTGTCTGCGCGCGTCATCCCCCCAGCATCGCAGACGTCCCCTTGGCGCCGAGCTCACTTGGGATCCCAGGCTCCGGCCCATCCGCCGGAGCCACGCACGTCGGGGGGATCTCATCCTCCTCCGCGAGCAGCCCGCGGAGGAGGAGTTCCAGAGCGTCTCTCCCGACTCGCGGACCGGTGGATAGCAGGAGGGTGGATTCCGCCCGGAGAGTCCCGGTAAGGGTCGCTCCGGTACTGCTCGGCGGGGCGGCTCCGCGCGAGGCCAGCGGCTGCCGGGTGGCGGCGCGGGCGACCCGGGATGTGGTCGTGTCGGCAGGGCCGTAAGCGGATTCCCGCGTCTGGAGCGACCCCGGCACCCGGTGGGATGTCGTCCGGTGACCCGAGGGGGTGGGGTCCGTGTATCGCGTCTCTCGGTCGGATCGACCCCGCTCGCGGTATGTCGACCGGCCCGAGGCGTGGTGATGGGGTCCGTGCGCGTCTCGGGGTCGGATCGATCCCGCTCTCGGTATGTCGACCGGTCCGAGCGTGGTGGATCCGTGGACGGGGCTGGGCGGTCGGATCGACCCCGCTCTACCGGATGTCGGCCGGTGACCCCCGCGGTACGGGTGTGCCGGTGGGGCGGGGGTTGTCGGGGATGTCGGGACTCGCCGTGGTGGTGGGGTGGTGTTCCTCGCTTCCCGATGGGTGTCAGCCGGTGAAACGGGGCGTGCAGGGTCTCGGGGAGGTGACAGATGTCATGCACGGGCGGCGCGATCTTCATAAGCGACCGGTGATATCGGCGACTACCTGGGCGAATCCGGAAAAGACAGGCTTGGAGGGTGAGGACGACAGAGATGCGGGACGCCACGGATCCCGCGGCGGTGAGCGGGCCGGCCATCGAGGTCGCGGGCCTGCGGCAGCGGTACGGGAGCTTCGAGGCGGTGCGCGGCATTTCGTTCGAGGTCCGCCGCGGCGAGCTGTTCGCGCTGCTCGGCACCAACGGCGCGGGCAAGACCACCACGATGGAGGTCCTGGAGGGCTACGCCAGGGCGAGCGAGGGCACGGTGCGGGTCCTGGGGCTGGACCCGGTCCGCCAGCGCAGGGCGCTGCGCCCGCGCGTCGGGATCATGCTGCAGGAGGCCGGATTCCTCGGCGACCTGACCGTCGCCGAGACGGTCGCCGTCTGGAAGGGGATGAGCGCCGACGCGGGCCGCCCGCCCGCCGAGGGAGACGTCCTGGAGGTCGTCGATCTGGCGAACAAGGCGAGGACCAGGGTCCGCCAGCTGTCCGGAGGGCAGAAGCGCAGGCTGGACCTGGCGCTGGCGGTGCTGTCCCGTCCCGAGGTGCTCTTCCTCGACGAGCCGAGCACCGGCATGGACCCCGAGGCCAGGCAGGCCACCTGGGAGGTCATCAGGGGGCTCAAGGAGAAGGGGACGACGGTGCTGCTGACCACGCACTACCTCGAGGAGGCGGAGCGGCTGGCCGACCGGCTGGCCATCATGCACGAGGGCGTGATCCGCACCTACGGCACGGTCGACGAGGTCGTGAGCACCACGGGCGACCAGATCACCTTCAGGTTGCCGAGGCCGGCCGAGCCGCCGTTCCTGCACGGTGCGGCCCCCGTGATCGCCAACCGGCAGGTCGTCTACACCCTGGCGGGTGAGGCGCACCCGGCCGTGCGGACGCTGCTGGCGTGGGCCGACGGGCAGGGCCTGACTCTCGAGCGGCTCGAGGTGCGCAGGGGCACCCTCGAGGACGCGTTCCTGCGAGTGGTGGAGGACAACCGATGAGGACCGACGCGCTGCACGCCGTACGGCTGGCCAGGATGGATCTGAAGCTGCTGGGCCGCAACACGACCGCGATGGTCAACGTGGTGCTGCTGCCGTTCCTGTTCGGGTTGATGTTCTCGCAGATGGGTGACCAGACGTTCGTGCTGACGGGGCTGCCGGGACTGATGGTGGTGTTCGCGGTCTTCGTCAACCTCGTCAACACCTTCACCGCGCGCCGCGAGGAGCTGGTGCTGAAGCGGCTGCGCGGCGGGCAGGGCTCGTCGGCGGCCATCTTCGGCGGGGCGGCGTTGTCGGCGTTCGCGGTGTACGCGGGGCAGGTGGCGCTGCTGGCCGTGTGGATCGACCGCGCCGGCGGCGGCCTGCCGGCCAACGTGCCGATGATGCTGGTGGCAGGGGTCCTGGGCGTGGGGGTGTTCGCGCTGCTGGCCGCGGCGTTCTCGGGGATCACGCCGAACGCGGAGCTCGCCCAGGTCGCGGTGCTGCCGGTACTGCTGGTCGCGCTGATCGGCGCGCCGCTCGTCGTACCGCTGGCGGATCTGCCCTTCGTCGCGAGGCTGGTGCCCACGACGCCCATCACCGAGATGATGCGCATGGGCTACGCCGGCGGGCCGTGGGCAGACGCGCTGCCGTGGATCGGGGTGCTGCTCGTCTGGCTGGCCATCGCGGTCCTGCTGGTGAAGTGGCTGTTCCGATGGGATCCCAGGCACGGCTAGGTTTGCTGCGAGATGACCGATATCAGCACCGACTACGAGCGCCTCCGGCGGGCCACCATGTGGACCGTCGCCGGAGGCGTCGCGCTGCCGTGGCTCGGCATGCTGGGCGCGGCCACCGATCCCACCCAGCCCGCCGTGTGGAGGGCGGTGGCGGCCGTGATCGTGCTGGTCGTCTTCAGCTTCTTCTACGTGCGCGGGGCCAGGGTCATGGTCCAGGGGGCATACGCGCGCCGCGAGGTGATCGTCACCGGGGTGCTGGGGGTGGTCTTCTTCGCGCTGCTGCGCGAGCAGTTCGTCGCCGCCGCGATGGCGCCGGTCACCTGGGTGGCGCTGGCCGTGCTGCACGTGCCCAGGAGGCGGGCCGTCCTGATCGGCGTGGGCGCGGTCGCGGTGTCCGCCGCGATCATGCCAGGGGGGACGTTCTTCTACGCGCTGATGATCGGGCTGGTCGGGTTCCTGAGCCGCTTCCAGTTCTGGTTCTGGACGGTGGTGAAGGCCGCGCACGACGGCAGGGACGCCAAGGCCAAGCTCGCCGTCACGGAGGAGCGGCTGCGATTCTCGCGTGACATGCACGACATCGTCGGGCACAGCCTGTCGGCCATCGCGGTCAAGAGCGAACTGGCCGCCCGCCTGGCCTCGGGGGAGGCGGCCAAGGAGATGATGGAGGTCAGACGGCTGGCGAGGGAGTCGCTGAAGGAGATCCGCGCGGTGGTCCGCGGCTATCGCACGGTCGACCTCCATGCCGAGTTGCACAGCGTCCGAGCGGTCATGGAGGCGGCGGGCATCAGCTGCGCGCTGGAGCTGCCGGACGGCGGCCTGAGCGAAGAGGTGAGCACGCTGCTGGCCTGGCTGGTGCGCGAGAGCAGCACGAACGTGCTGCGTCACAGCGCCGCCACCCACTGCCGCATCAAGGTGGTCACCGGCGCCGACGCGGTGGAGCTGACCGTGAGCAACGACCACCCCAAACGACCCCGAGGTACGGCAGGCACCGGCCTCGCGGGGATGAGCGAGCGGGTGACCGCGCTCGGCGGCGTGCTGACGGCGGGGCAGAGCGATGGACAGTTCGTGGTGAGGGCGAGGATTCCCACATGATCAAGGTGCTGCTGGCCGACGACGAGCACCTCATCCGCCAGGCGCTGGCGACGCTGCTCGGACTCGAGCCCGACATCGAGGTGGTCACCCAGGTGGGCAGGGGCGACCAGGTGGTGGCGGCGGTCCGCGAGCACCGCCCTGACGTGGTCGTGCTCGACATCGAGATGCCGGGCATGGACGGCCTGAGCGTCGCGGAGGCGCTGCCGGGTCAGGCCATCGTGATCCTCACGAGCTTCGGCCGCCCCGGCTACCTGCGCAGGGCGCTGGCGGCGGGAGTGCGGGGGTTCATCCCGAAGGACGCCTCGGCCAGCGAGCTCGCGGCGGCGATCAGGAAGGTCAGGGACGGCGGGCGCTATCTCGACCCCGAGATGGCGGCCTCGGCGATGATGGCGGGGGAGAGCCCGCTGACCGATCGCGAGCGAGGGGCGCTGGAACTGGCCGCGGCGGGATCGCCGGTCAGCGAGATCGCCAAGGCGATGCACCTGAGCGAGGGCACGGTCCGCAACTACCTGTCGAGCGCGATCACCAAACTCGGCGCAAGCAATCGAATCACCGCAATTCGGATGGCGCGGGACATGGGTTGGCTCTGACCGGGTAACCGTACTGATGGTTGGTGTGTCAATTATCACCCCGAGAGAGAGTATGACTACGTTGCGTGATTAGATGGCAGCGTGACCTGAGGAGGTGGCATGCGGGTCAAGGGTAAGCCTGGGGCTCAGGTGGTGTACGTCGGGCAGCGGCTCGACGTCGGGACCGTCGCGCGAGTCCGGCCGCGCCTGCACAGGGCGGTCGACTCCGGTGACGGCGACCTGATCGTCGATCTCTCGCGGTTGGAGATGATCGACGCCACCGGTCTCGGTGTGCTCGTCGGCACGCATCGCCGCGCGCTGAGCGCGGATCGCCACCTCGTTCTCCGGGGCGTGCCACCGAGGATCATGCGGGTGCTCGCGGTCACTCGGCTGAATCGAGTGCTCCGCGTGGAGGCGCCCGCTGCCGCGGTGGCCTGAGATGACATCCGGCGGGGTCGGGAGTACGCCGGACGCCACACCATATCGGGGGCAGAGCGCGATCAGCCGCACTCTGCCCTCCCTCATGTCCGGCGATTAGTGAGAAATCACGCTGGGTGATCACATGATCCTCATTGATCGCCAATGTCCGGTCAGGAAAGACCGGAAAACGACCGATGGAAGATATGGACAGCTGTGCGCACGAGTTCATCGGTCGGCGGCGGTTCTTCGGCCAGCACCCATTCGATGAGCAGCTCCTGCAGCGCTCCAATCAGGCCGAGCGTGAGCAGATGCCGGTCGACCGGAGCGGCGTCCGGATACGGTTCCGTCACGTCCTCGACGATCCGGGCGAAGGACTCAATCGCTCGTTGGCGCGACGAGCTGAGAACGTCTCCCGAGCGCCGGACCTCCACATGCATGATTCGGGCTCGACGCCAGTCAGATGTGGCGAAACCGATATAGGTGGATATCCCGGCGTTGATGCGCGCGTCGAGTTGTGCCGGAGCGTCCTGCAGCGCCTTCGAGACCGCGGCCAGGGCCTCGTCGACACAGCGTTCGTGGAGGGCCTGGAGGAGTTCCTCCCTGCCGCCGAAACACTCGTAGAAGGCGCGGTTGGAGATGCGGGCCTCCGTGCACAATCTTTCGATCGTGGTAGCCGCGAACCCCGGTTTCGCATAGAGCGTGTACGCGGCCGTCATCAGCCGCTCGCGCCTGTCAGCCAGCCTTTGCTCGGCCGACATTCCCCGGTAAGACCGGTTCACTTTTCACCCATTCCTGCATGATCGTGAGCCCCCAGAGCACACAATTATGGATGGATGATCGCAATTGGGAAAGGGCGTTTACATTAGCGCTTACGTCGTCCATGCAAAATGGTCACCATCCTGATCAGTCGCTCAAGATCGTCGGCGCCGCGGCTGAAGGACGTCAGATTCATTCCAGGCATGGCGAACCGCTGGCGGGCGACGGCCTTTGGCCTGGTGAACTCCCTGAGCCCGTCGGCGCCGTGGATCCTGCCGAACCCCGAGTCGCCGACCCCGCCGAAGGGCAGCGACGGCACTCCGGCGAAGGAGATCACCGAGTTGACGGCGGTCGCCCCGCTGCGCATCAGCCGGGCCAGGCGCGCCGCCCGGCGGGTGTCGCGGGAGAAGACGGTGCCGCCCAGGCCGTAGGCGGAGGCGTTGGCCAGTTCCAGCGCCTCGTGGGCGTCCCTCGTCCTGCGCACGGTGATGGTGGGGCCGAACGTCTCCTCCCGCACCGCCGCCGAGTCCTCCGGCACGTCCTCGACGATGACCGGGTCCACGTACGGCGCGCGCACCGACTCGGGGCCGCCCGTGACCGCCTTTCCGGAGGTGACCGCCTCGTCGATGTGGCGTCTGATCACGTCGAGCTGCGCGGGCATGGTGATCGGCCCGTAGTGCTCGCCCGCCCTGACCTGCTCCGCCCGCGCCTTCAGTTCGCGCATGAACGGCTCGTAGACCTGGTCCACCACGTACACCCGCTCCACTCCCACGCAGGTCTGCCCGGCGTTCGACAGCGCGCCCCACAGGCATGCGTCGGCGGCGGCCGGCACGTCGGCGTCGGCGTCGACGATGAAGGCGTCCTTCCCGCCGCACTCGGCCACGATCGGGGTGAGGTTCTCCGCGCAGGCGGCCATCACGCGCTTGGCCGTGGCCGTCGAGCCGGTGAAGGCGATCTTCTTGACTCTGGGGTCGCCCGCCAGCGCCGCGCCGGTCTCCCCGAGCCCGGTGACGGTCTGGAACACCGGCCGCTCGGGCACGGCCTCGCGGAACAGCTCGGCCAGCCGCACGCCGACCCCCGGGGTGAGCTCGCTCGGCTTGAACACCACGGCGTTTCCCGCGGCCAGGGCGTAGGAGATCGAGCCCATGGGGGTGAACACCGGATAGTTCCACGGGCCGATCACACCGACGACGCCGAGCGGGAGGTACTCCAGCGTGGCCTGCAGGTTGAGGCCGACCAGGCCGGTGGCGACCCTGCGCCTGCCCAGTACCTTGCCGGCGTTGCGCGCCGCCCAGTCGAGATGGGTGATCGTCAGCACGATCTCCAGGACGGCGTCGTCCACGGGCTTGCCGGTCTCCTGGTGGACCAGCTCGGCCAGCGGTCTGAGCTGCCCGGTGATGACCGCCTTGTAGTCGAGGAGCCTGCGCCTGCGCTCGGCGGCGCCCAGCTCGTCCCACCACCGCGCGGCCTCCTCGGCCAGCGTGACGGCCTCGCGCACGGCCTGCGCGTCCTGTTTGGCGTGGCTGCCGACGACCTGTCCGGTCGCGGGGTTGAGCGAGTCGAAGGTCACGGTCGTCATGGCGTCACGATAGGCCGGTAAATCCTTACTTACAACGGTTCGGCCGGGCTGATGAGCCGAGCGTTCGCCGGATGAGGGAGCCGGCGGCGCGCCGGCGTCCTCCCCGACAGGCGTGTGACGGGCCCCGGGAGGCGCGTGAGGGTGGACGGGTTCAGCGGGCGACGTGACGGCGGCCCGCCGGAGTCCCGCTGGAGCGCGCGTGATGGACGGGCGGCCACCGGTGACCACGGTGGCCGCGAGCCCGCCCTGCCGTATCGCAGGAGGATCAGAAGAGGGTCGGGTTCTCCGGCTCGATGCCGCGCAGGGCCGCGTAGTCCAGCGTGACGCAGTCGATGCCCCGGTCGGTCGCGAGCACCCGTGCCTGCGGTTTGATCTCCTGCGCGGCGAAGACGCCGCGCACCGGCGCGATCAGGGGGTCGCGGTTGAGCAGCTCCAGGTAGCGGGTCAGCTGCTCCACGCCGTCGATCTCGCCGCGCCGCTTGATCTCCACCGCGACCGTCATGCCCGCCGCGTCGCGGCAGAGGATGTCGACCGGGCCGATCGCCGTCATGTACTCCCTGCGGATCAGCGTGTAGCCCTCGCCCAGCGTGCCGATGTGCTCGGCCAGCAGCTCCTGCAGGTGCGCCTCGACACCGTCCTTGATCAGGCCGGGGTCGACGCCCAGCTCGTGGGAGGAGTCGTGGAGGATCTCCTCCATCGTCAGCACGAGCTTCTCACCGGTCTTGCCGTGGGTGACGGTCCAGGTCTCGCCGTCCTCCTTGAGCTTGCACGGTGGGTTCATCCAGTTGAGCGGCTTGAATGCGCGGTCGTCGGCGTGGATGCTCACGCTTCCGTCCGCCTTGATGAGCACCAGCCGCGGCGCCATCGGCAGGTGTGCCGTGAGCCGCCCCATGTAATCCACGCTGCATCGCGCGATGACCAGCCGCATGACGGCCAACCCTACCGGCTCTGGAAAACTGGACGCATGGCGTTCGAAATGGTGGGAGTGGTCGGCCTCGGCACGATGGGGGCCGGCATAGCGGAGGTCTTCGCCCGCGCGGGCATCCAGGTCGCCGGCGTCGAGGCGGACGAGCAGGCGCTGGCCAGGGGCCGCGCACACCTGGAGAGGTCCACCGGACGGGCGCTCGACAAGGGCAAGCTGACGCCGGCCGAGCGCGAGGAGATCCTCGCCAGGGTCACGCTCACCACCTCGCGCGCCGACCTGCGCGACGCCGACCTGGTCATCGAGGCGATCCCCGAGCGCATGGACGTCAAGGCCGAGCTGTTCGCCGAGCTCGACCGCCTCTGCAAGCCCTCCACCATCCTGGCCACCAACACCTCCTCCCTGCCGGTCACCGCGCTGGCCGCCGCCACGGGCCGCCCTGATCGGGTGGTCGGCATGCACTTCTTCAACCCGGCGCCGGTCATGGGCCTGGTCGAGGTGGTCGGCACCGTGGTCACCGACCCCGGCGTCCGTGCCGAGGTCGGCGACCTGGCCGTACGGCTGGGCAAGACACCCGTCGAGGTGGACGACAGGGCGGGGTTCGTGGTCAACAGGCTGCTCCTGCCCTACCTCAACCACGCCGTCACCCTGCTGGACCACGGCGTGGCCGGCCGCGACGACATCGACAACGCCATGAAGCTCGGCGTCGGGCTGCCGATGGGCCCCTTCCACCTGCTGGACCTGATCGGCCTCGACACCGCCTACGAGATCATGAACGTCCTCTTCGACGAGTCGCGCTCCGACAGGCACGTGCCCTCTCCGCTGCTGCGCTCCTACGTCGCGGCAGGCCTGCTCGGGCGTAAGTCCGGCAGGGGCTTCTACGGAGACCCCGGCGACGGCCCGCAGGAGAAGGCGCCCGCGCGGACCGTCCATGTCGTCGGCTCGCGGGAGCTGGCCGACCGGCTGGAGGCCGCGGGATTCAAGGACACCGAGGACGCCGACGTGGTGCTCCAGGTGGGCGGCTCCACCCCCGTCTCGGGCAGGACCGTCCGGGTCCAGCTGAAAGGGCAGGTCGCCGAGCTGGCCACCTCCGTGCTGACCGAGCAGGAGGCCGTGCTCGGTGCCCGCGACCTGCTGAAGATCGCCGGATACACGCCCGTGCCCTGCAAAGACAGGGCCGGTCTGGTCGTCGACGCGCTCCTGTACTGCCACCTGAACGACGCCGTCCGCATGTACGAGTCCGGCTACGCCTCCATCGAGGACATCGACGCGGCCATGCGACTCGGCTGCGGGTACGTCGAGGGGCCGTTCGAACTGCTCGAGTCCATCGGCCTGGCGAAGGTGCGCGACGGTCTGCGCGACCTTCACGCCGAGTGGCGCTCGCCGTCCTCCGCCCCCGCCCCCCTGCTCGACAAGCTCGTCACCGCGGGGCTGAACCGGTTCCCCCGTCCATGAGCCCTCGCCGTGCCCGCCGGAGGGAGTCCACCCGCCCCATCGGCTTTCCCAGCTCGAGCGACCGGGTGGAGGAGTGGCCCGACGGGGAGTGGAAGGTCCGCACGCTCAACGGATCCTCCTCGGCCAAGAACTACCGCTGTCCTGGTTGCGACCAGGAGATCCGGTCGGGCGTTCCGCATATCGTGAGCTGGCCCAACTGGACGGGCGGCGACGAGGAACGCCGTCACTGGCACACCAACTGCTGGCGCAAGCGGCTGGACCGAGGTCCCGGCCGCAGCAGGTACTGAGGAGAACTGTCTTGGAGATCCGCGCGGCCACCGTCCTGCCCGCCGAGCGCGAGCCGATCGAGCTGCACACCGCCGACGGGCTGACCCTGGTCGGCGAGCTGGCCGTACCCGCGGACAGGCCGCCCGTCGCGACGCTGGTCACCCTGCACCCGCTGCCCACCCATGGCGGGTTCATGGACAGCCACGTCTACAAGAAGGCGGCCAACCGGCTGCCGGCCCTCGCCGATCTGGCCGTCCTGCGCTTCAACACCAGGGGCACCTCGTCCGAGCGCGGCACCTCCGAGGGCGCCTTCGACGGCGGCGAGGGGGAGCGTTACGACGTGGCGGCCGCGCTGGAGTACGCCGAGTTCCACGACCTGCCGCACGTCTGGGTGGTCGGCTGGTCCTTCGGCACCGAGCTCACGCTCAAGTGGGCGCACGACCCGCTGGTGGAGGGCGCGATCCTGCTGTCGCCGCCGCTGAAGCGGGCCACGGACGCCGACCTCGACGCGTGGGCAGGCTTCGGGCGCCCGCTGGTGGCGCTGGTGCCCGAGTTCGACGACTACCTGCGCCCCGAGGAGGCCAAGGCCAGGTTCGCCAGGGTGCCGCAGGCCGAGGTCGTCGGGGTGGACGGCGCCAAGCACCTGTGGGTCGGCGAGCCGTACGTGCGGATCGCGCTGAACGAGATCGTCAAGCGGGTCAACCCCGGCGCCTACCCGCTCCCCACCGACGTGCCCTCCTGACGTGCCAGGGGCGGGCTTCCCCGCGGCGTGCCCAGGTCCATAGAATCTTGTTCGGTTCACGGCGAGGAGGCGGCATGGGCGCGTTCGATCTGACCGGCAAGAAGGCCTTCGTCAGCGGGGCGTCCCGCGGCATCGGACGGGCCATCGCGCTCGCCTACGCCGCCGCGGGCGCGGACCTCGCCCTCGTCTCCCGCTCGGCGGAGACGCTGGCCGAGGTGGCCAAGGAGGTCGAAGGACTCGGACGGCAGGCGCTGGTCATCCCCGCCGACCTCACCGACAGGGACGCGGCCGCGGCCGCCGTCCACGGCGCCGTGGACGGGCTCGGGCACCTCGACATCGTGGTCAACAACGCGGGAGGGTCGAACTTCCTCGTGGAGTTCAAGGACCTGCGGCTGTCGGGCTGGGACAAGCTCATGCGGCTCAACCTCGACTCCGCGATGGCCGTCTGCCACGCCGCGGCGCCCCACCTGCTCCAGCGCGGCGACGGCGCCGTCATCAACGTCGCCTCGGTGGCCGCGCTCGGCGCGCCGTTCCTCGCCCCCTACGCCGCGGCCAAGGCAGGGCTGGTCGCGCTGACCAAGACCCTGGCCGTCGAATGGGCGGCGACGGGCGTGCGGGTCAACGCGCTGTGCCCCGGATGGACCGCCACCGACCTGAACCGCAACCTGTGGGAGGACGAGACGGCCGGCGCGGCCACGGTCGCGAGCGTGCCGATGCGGCGGTGGGGGACACCCGAGGAGATGGCCCAGCCCGCGGTCTTCCTCGCCGGCCCGGCCTCGGCGTACATGACGGGCCAGGTGCTGTTCATCGACGGCGGCGCGACCGCGATCTGACGTCACGGGAGAAGTGGTCACGCCGTAGGGCGGATATCGGTATATGCCGCACGGTGATTGTCGAGGGGAACCGGGTTACCGTGAGGTCCGTGCAGCTCTACATGAGATCAGCAGGGACCGGGGTCCCTGTCGTCCTGCTCCACGCCTTCCCGCTCTCGTCGGCGATGTGGCTGGCCCAGCGTGAGGGACTGGCCGCCGCCTGCCGGGTCATCACCCCCGACCTGCGCGGCTTCGGCGGCTCCAGGCTGGGCGACGACGAGCCCTCCATCGACCTCATGGCCGACGACGTCGCCGCCGTGCTGGACCGCGAGGGCGTCGAGCGGGCCGTGATCGGCGGTCAGTCGATGGGCGGCTACGTGACGATGGCCTTCTGCAGGCGCCACCCCGATCGCGTGCTCGGCGTGATCCTCGCCGACACCAAGGCCGGCCAGGACGCTGACCAGGCCAGGCAGAACAGGGAGCGCATCGCGCGGCAGGTCGAGTCCGACGGCACGGGAGTACTGGTCGAGGAGGTCCTGCCGGGGCTCATCGGGACGACCACCAGGGAACGCAGGGCGATGGTCTACGGCAGGGTGCGCGGCCTGGTCCAGGCGGCACCGCCGGGAGCGGTGGCGTGGGCGCAGCGGGCCATGGCGGGACGGCCCGACTCCTTCGACACCCTCGCCGCGCTCAAGACCCCTGCCCTGGTGATCGTGGGCGAGGAGGACAGGCTCACCACGCGGGAGGACGCCGAGGCGATGCTGCGGGCCGTACCCGACGGGCGGCTGGCGGTCATCGAGCGAGCGGGTCACCTGAGCGCCGTCGAACAGCCGGAGGCCTTCAACGCGGCCGTGGCCGCGTTCGTCAGCTCCGAGCTTGACGAGGCAGCACGACCTCGCGGATGATCAGCGCGATCGCGGCCGCCACGGGGATGGCCAGCAGGGCCCCGACGATGCCCAGCAGCGCGCCGCCGAACAGCGCCGCGATGACGGTCACCGCGGGGGCCACGTCCACCGAGCGCTTCATGACGCGCGGGTAGATGAGATAGTTCTCGACCTGCTGGTAGACGAGGAAGAAGATCGCGCACGCGATGCCGAGCGGCACCGACTGCAGGAACGCCACGCCGCTCACCAGCACCGCCCCGATCGTCGCGCCCACCAGCGGGATCAGGTCGGTGAGCGCGATCACCAGCGCCAGGGCCAGGGCGTAGCGCGCCCCCGCGACGGTCAGGAACGCCCAGCTCAGCACGCCCGCGATGACGGAGATCAGGACGTTGCCCGCCACGTAGCCGCCGATGCCGTCCAGGATCTCCTCGGTGATGGCCGCCGTCCTGGTTTGGCGCGAGGCGGGGACCAGCTTGAGCAGGTACTCCTTGATCGAGTGCAGGGAGCCGAGGAAGTAGAGCATCAGCACCAGCAGCGTCACACCGGTGAACACCCCGTCCAGCACCACCAGGCCGGCACCGACCAGCCCGCCCGCCAGCGAGGGGGCCAGCGTCTCGGTGACGAACGAGGCCAGCTTCGGAAGGAGCTGGTAGTCGGCGTCCAGCTGCCTGAGCGTCGGGTTGGCCATCAGCTGGTCGAAGTAGCCGGGCACGGCGGCGATGAAGTCGGCCGACTCCTTGCTCACCGGCGGCACGATGGCCAGGCCGAACAGCACGAACATCACGATGACGCCGGCGAACACGAGCGAGATCGACGTCCGCCGCTTCATACGCCGCCGCTGCAGCGCCTCGACGGCCGGGTTGAGCCCCGCCGCGAGGAACATCGCCACCACGATGAGGATGATCACGCTGAGCGAGTTGGTGATCAGGTGACCGATGGCGATCGCCGTCAGGACGCCCAGCCCGCCCACGAGGCCGAACAGGAACGGCCCTCTGGCCAGCGGCTTGCCCGGCATCCCGTACGGCAGCGCGCTCTCCACCAGCCCGCCTGCCGCGTCCTGGCGAGATGGCACGGCCTCCTTCGGCCCTTCTTCCCCGTCCTGGCGCGGCGCGGACTGCTTCGGCTCCCCGGCCGTGTCCTGGCGCGGCGCCGCCGCCTGCCGCTCCTCCTCCTGGGTTCCCTGGTCAGGGGACACGGGCTCGTCGACGTTGGCGGTCACGGTGGCTCCAGGAGGGAGGGGGCGAATCTGGGCAAGCCGTACAAGACAAGAAGAGAGCCTAGCGACCTCAAGGTCACCAGGCTCTCTTCAGCCGTCGATCAGCCCCCGGATCGGATTACTCCTGCCACCACTCCGAGTCGTCGTCACTCGCCTGCTGCTTGGCCGACGCCGTGGCGGGCGCCGGCGTGGGCGCCGGCTTGTCGTTGCCGTTGGACGACGAAGGGGCCAGGGCCGGCTTCGGCGGAGCGGCGGTGACGGCGGGCTCGGGCTCCATGCCAGGAAGGGGCGCGCCGCCGAGCAGCTGGCGCAGCTGCGCGAGGTGGCTGGTGATGCTGTCGCGCTGCCTGGTCAGCTCGTCGACCTGGCGCTGCATGTTGGTGCGGGTGCGCTCGGCCTCGGCCTTTGCCTCGCTGACGATGTGCTCGGCGCTGGCCTTGGCCTCGGCCGCCACCTGGTCGGCGTTCTTGCGGGCGTTGGCGACCAGTTGCTTGGCGTGCGTGTCGGCCTCGCGGCGGGTCTGCTCGGCCTGCTGGGTGGCCTTGGTGGCGCGGGACTCCGCGGTCGCGGCGCGCTGCTCGGCCTCGGCGACCAGCTTCTGCGTGGCGGCCTGCGCGGTGGCGTGGCGCTCGGCCTCCTGGCGCTCGGCCTCCTCACGGCGGGAGGCGAGCTGGATCTCGAACTCGGCCTCGTCCTGGGCCCGCTTCGCCTCGGACTCCTCCAGCACCCGCTGGGCCTGGGCGCGCATCTCGTCGGCCTGGCGCTTGGCGGTGGTGAGGACCTCGTCGCGCTCCCGCTTGGTCGAGGCGCGCAGCTGGGCGACCTCGCGCTCGGTGGTGGTGCGCAGCTTGGCGATCTCGCGCTCGGCGTCGGCCCGCTTCTCCGCCACCTCGTGGTCAGCCGTGGCGCGCAGCTTGGCGGCCTCGCGCTCGGTGGTGTTGGTCAGCTCCTCGGACTCGCGCCGGGCGGTCGAGCGGATCTCCTCCGCCTCGCGCTCGGCGGTGCCACGCAGGTCGTCCGACTCGCGGGTCGCCTGGGCGCGCTTCTCTGCCGCCTCGCTCTCGGCGGCGGCGCGCAGGTCGGCCGCCTCCACCTTGGCGTGCGCCTTGATCTCGTTGGCCTCGGACCTGGCGGCCTGGACGAGCTCGGTGGCCTGCTCCTCGGCGAGTCGCAGCAACTGCTCGATGCGGGCGCCTAGCCCTGAGTAGGTGGGGCGCTCCTGCTCCTGGAGCTGGCGCTGGGAGTCGGAGAGGTCGCGCTGGAGGCTGGTCAGCTGCTCGCGAGTCTGGCGCAGTTCGTTGTCGAGCTGCTTGAGGTGGTCGTGGACCTGGTGCCGGTCGTAACCACGGAGCACCACGTCGAACTCGCGTGCTGGGGCGTCCTCGAAGAAGTTGTTGAGCTGGGCGTCGATGTCGGACTGCATGGAGGCTCGATCCTGGGTTGTCGAGACGGCTACACGGGCCGGACGGGGGAGGGTTCGGGAACATCCGAGCCTGGAGCCCGCTCCTGGCAGCACGCTCCACGTCCGGTCGAAGGCCAGCGTACTCCGCTGATGCCGCCTTGGAGGCCCCGTCCAACTATCTGCGTTACTAGTTACATACGAACCTTTTTTGCGTTCAGGGTTGAGGGGCGGCTTGCACCAGCTCCGTGAGCATTCCTCCCACATCCTTCGGGTGGAGAAACGCGATCGACGAACCCATGGAGCCATGCCTCGGCCGCTCGTCCAGCAACCTGACGCCCTTCGCGCCGATCTGTTCCATGGCATCCGCCACGTCCGGCACCCCGAACGCCACGTGATGCACCCCTTCGCCGCGTTTGGCGAGGAACTTGCCGACCGGTGAGTCGGCCGACAGCGGCTCGAGGAGCTGGATGTAGGAGCCGCCGCCCTCGCCGTCGGCGATGTGCAGCATGGCCTCCTTGACGCCCTGCTCCTCGTTGGTCTCGCGCGCCACGACGGTCAGCTCGAAGGTCCGCTCGAACAGCGCGATCTTCTCCTCCAGGTCGTGGCAGGCGATCCCGATGTGATCGATGCGCATAAACACGTGTGTCCCGCCTCCATGGTGGCCGTCGGATCCGTCGTATGGGATGAATCTATGGGAACCGGCCCCCTGGGGCGTTTCCCATGCCGATGGGTATCGTGTCAAACGTCCCCGCGTGTGCACAGGAGGCCCTGTCATGTCTGGTTCCGTCATCGTCGCCGGAGCTCGTACCCCCATCGGACGCCTGCTCGGCTCCCTGTCCGGCCAGCAGGCCGTCGACCTGGGCGGTCTGGCGATCAAGGCCGCGCTCGAGCGCGCTGGCGTCTCGCCCGAGCAGGTCGAATACGTCATCATGGGCCAGGTCCTGCAGGCCGGAGCGGGGCAGATCCCCTCCCGCCAGGCCGCGGTCAAGGCGGGCATCCCGATGACCGTGCCCTCGGTGACCATCAACAAGGTCTGCCTGTCCGGCCTGGACGCCATCGCGATGGCCGACCAGCTGATCCGCGCCGGCGAGTTCGACATCGTGGTCGCGGGTGGCATGGAGTCCATGACCAACGCCCCGCACCTGCTGCCCGACCTGCGCAAGGGCGTCAAGTACGGCGGTTCGCAGATCGTCGACTCGATGGCGCACGACGGCCTGTTCTGCGCCTTCGACCAGTGCGCGATGGGCGAGTCGACCGAGCGCTACAACGCCAGGCTCGGCATCGGCAGGGCCGAGCAGGACGAGTTCTCCGCCCGCTCCCACCAGCTGGCCGCCGCCGCCATCAAGAACGGCGTGTTCGACGAGGAGATCGTCCCCGTCGAGATCCCGCAGCGGCGCGGCGAGCCGGTGATCGTCAAGGATGACGAGGGCGTACGCGGCGACACGACGGTGGAGACGCTGGCCAAGCTGAGGCCCGCCTTCGCCGCCGACGGGACGATCACCGCCGGGTCCGCCTCGCAGATCTCCGACGGCGCGTGCGCCGTGGTGGTCATGTCCAAGGCGAAGGCGGAGGAACTCGGGCTCACCTGGCTCGCCGAGATCGGGCGGCACGGGAACGTGGCGGGGCCCGACGCCTCACTGCAGTCGCAGCCGGCCAACGCCATCAAGCACGCGCTGGGCAAGCAGGGGCTGTCGGTGGAGGACCTCGATCTGGTGGAGATCAACGAGGCGTTCGCCAGCGTGGTCATCCAGTCGGCCAAGGAGCTCGGCCTGCCGTACGACAAGGTGAACGTCAACGGCGGCGGTATCGCGCTGGGTCACCCGATCGGCGCCTCGGGAGCGCGGATCGTGCTGACGCTGGCGTACGAGCTGAAGCGGCGCGGCGGCGGACTCGGCGCGGCGGGGCTGTGCGGGGGCGGCGGACAGGGCGACGCTCTGATCATCCGCGTTCCCTAGGACATCGCCTTCCCTGAGGACGGGCTCGCGGGGCAGGAACCCGGTCAAGGAAAAGGGAAAGCCCGGCCGCTGAGGTGTTGGCGGCCGGGCTGTCGGACGGGGATCATGCGGCGCGGAGGCGGGCGAAGAACGAACGCTGGCGGCGCTCGGCTCGCGGCGCCTTGCGGGCCTCCCTTACCTGCCGCTCGTGCGCGGCGGCGGCGTGCAGATCGTTGATCCTGCTGCGCATGATCTGGAAGTTGACCTCGGGGTTCATCCGGTGCTCCCGTGATGTCGTGTTTCTTGCTGACAGTCTCTAGATTCGTGCTAAGTCCCACCCCGCCACATCGGACGGATGCCTTATCTCCCGGTCTGGCCCCGGCTCAGGGATGCCTAAGGCGGGGCGGTGGACGCCTAGGCATACGTGAAACAGGAGGTCGGTGCGGGATGGCGGACGCGGGCAAGCTGCTCAGGGATCTTGCGGAACGGTTCTGGGAGTGGCGCGTGGCCACCGCTCCCGACACCTCTGACGACATCACCAGGGTCGAACGCCCGCCGGGCTGGACGCCCGACTGGTCGCCCGCCGCGGTGGCGGCCAGGCGTGAGGCGTGGCGCGGCTTCGACGCCGAGCTGCGCGCGCTCGACCTGGCCGGCGAGCCGGTCGAGGTCAGGGTGGACGCCAGGCTGATGGGGTCGGCGCTGGCCAGGGTCAGGTGGGAGCTGGACGTGCTCGCCGCGTGGCGGCGCAACCCCTGCTTCTACGTCGACCAGGCGCTGGTGTCGGTCTACAACCTGCTGCTGCCCCCACCGCCGTTCACCGCCGAGAGGTCGGCCTCGATCGTCAGGGTGCTCGGCGCGATCCCCTCGGTGCTCGGGCAGGCGCGCGAGAACCTGGAGGGGCACGCGGCCGCGCCGTTCGCCCGCTCGGCGATGGCGCTGCTCGACGACGCCGGCGAGCGCCTGCGCGCCGCCATGTCCGCGCTGGCGCCCCTCCTCGAGTCCGGGAAGGGCTCCGGGGGCACAGGGAAGGGGCTGCTGGAGGCGACGGAGGCGGCCGTGGAGGCGCTCGACGGCTTCAACCGGTGGCTGGGGGAGCGGGTCGGGTCGTTCGCGTCGGAGACGGCGGTGGGGGCCGAGGGGCTGGCCTTCTTCCTGCACAGGGTGGCGCTGCTGCCGTACGGGGCCGAGCGGCTGCGCGCCATGGGCAGGCAGGAGTGGGACAGGGCGGTGGCGATGGAGGCGACGCTGCGGCACCGCCACCGTGACGCCGGTGATCCTCCGCTGCCGGCCGACGCCGCGGCACTGGTCGAAGGGGAGGCGGCCGACGAGCGTGCCGTCCGGGCCTTCTACGTGGACAGGGGGCTGCTCAGCCAGCCTGACACGCTGCGCCGCTACCGGTTCGCCGAGATGCCCGCCTACCTGGCGCCGCTGGCGTGGCTGGGCGTCCCGCACGAGATCGGCGTCGAGTCGCGCCCTGACGCCGACGCCTTCAGGTACGTCGAGCAGCCCAGGCAGGACCTGCCGTACTTCGAGCTCGCGGCGGCGCGCGACCCGCGCACCCAGATCGCGCACGAGGGCGTCCACGCGCAGCAGCTCGCGCTGTCGTGGCGGCACCCCGATCCGGTACGGCGCCGCTACTACGACTCGGCGGCCAACGAGGGCATCGCCTTCTACCACGAGGAGCTGATGCTGCAGTCGGGGCTGTTCGACGACGCTCCGCACAGCGCCGTGTTCGTGGCCAACGCGATGCGGTTGCGGGCGTTGCGCGTGGAGGTGGACCTGGCGCTCGCGCTCGGCGACCTGACTCTGGACCGGGCGGCGGACGTGCTGGCCGAGGCGGTGCCGATGGACAGGGCCACGGCCTGGGAGGAGGCGGTCTTCTTCTCCGGCAATCCCGGGCAGGGACTGAGCTACCAGATCGGCAAGCTGCAGGTCCTCGACCTGCTGGCCACGGCCGTGCGAGGGCAGGGCGAGGCGTTCGACCTCGGAGCATTCCACGACCGGTTGTGGCTGGAGGGCAACGTGCCGCTCTCGCTGCAGCGCTGGGAGCTGCTCGGCCTCGCCGATCACATCGAGGAGGCCGACAGGCTCGCGGACGGGATCGCGTAGGGAGCGGTCAGGTGGCGGGCGCCGCGCTGACCGTGACCTTGGTGAAGCCGAGCGACTTCAGCAGCCCCTCCAGCATCGCCTTGGTGTTGGCGTCGGCGCGGGCCCGCAGGTCGCTGGAGACCGCCGCCTCGGAGATCTTCTTCTCGGCCAGCACGTACAGCTCCTGCTGGTTCTCGGGCGAGGACGACAGGAAGCCCTGCACCCTGTCGAAAAGCCCGCGCTGCTGGGCGAAGACGTAGGAGCGCTTGTTGTCGAGGTTGGCCTTCTCGAGCTGGGCGGCGGGCAGGCGCACGGTGACCTCGGTGCGGTCGGCGTTGACGGTCACCGCGTCCTTCGCCAGCGACCCGAAGTCGACGTAGGCGTCGACGTTGCCCGCGCCGACGAACAGGGTGCGCGATCCCTTGACCGCGTCGGGCAGGAACGGCGCGTCCTTCTCCAGGTCGACGACGACCTGGAAGGAGCCGGTGGCCGCCTCGAACCTGGCCAGGTCGTGGATGGACTGCAGCAACACCGGCTGGCTGCGGTCCACGGTCCGCTCGTCGAAGGGATTGAGCCACGTCCAGGCCAGTCGCGCGCCCACCATCAGCAGGACCGCGAGCACCAGCAGTCCCGCCACATATCGCCAACGCCTGCGCTTGGCCACCGTCTGAACACTCATGCAGACACCCCTGCCCTCATAGAAACAGTGTCTACATGATCAACGCCAGCTCTGAGGTGACATCTCCGGACCCCAGCTCGCTCCGCTGGAGGTCGGATAGACGGGATAGCTCTGGGTGGCGCTCGGCACCGGCGAGGCGACGGCGGGACCGCCGCCGAAGTGCCTGGCCGACAGGTGGCACGACTGGAAGTCGGTGTAGAACATGCGCAGCCACTCGCGGCGCTGGTGCTCGGTCAGCCCGGAGAACCAGGCGGCGGCGTACTGGTGCTCGGTCAGCGGCCCGCCCGGCAGCGGCTCGCCGCGCAGCCACGCCATCACGATCTCCCTGTAGCCGCCCGCGGACGTGTCGGAGCAGGTGGCGGCCAGGCTCTCGACGAAGTCGTAGGCGACCTGGTCGGCGAAGCCCGCCGACAGGTCGGGCACGTGGATCGGCACGATGCCGGTCGAGGCGCGCAGGCTCTCGCCCAGCGGGCGCTGCTCGACCCTGGTGAACGCGGCGGGCGTCCCCGACAGCTTGGAGGCGATCTTGGTGAACTCGTCGCCAACCTCCGTCAGCCCCGCGCGCATGCCCGGGTGCAGGCAGACCGTGATCGGCCACTCCTGGCAGCTGTAGACCAGAGGCTGCGCGCTGGCGGCCTTGGGCTCGGTCACCAGCCGCGCCACACCCGTGCCCGCCGCCAGAACGGCCAGCAGCGCGAAGGCCAGCACCAGGGCCTGCCTCGTCACCGCCGCCGCCCAGCCGAGCAGCAGGGCCAGCGCGATGCCCAGCAGCCACAGCGTCTGGTCGAGGAAGGCGGCTCCGGCCAGTCCCTGGAACAGGTCGTAGGGCTCGCCGGTGCCGGGGGCGAGCTTGTCGACCCACGTCCTGCCGTCGGCCAGCCAGGTGAACAGCCCGTAGCAGCCCAGGCCCGCCACCAGCGGCGTCGCCGCGCGCGGTACGAGCCAGCCGGCCACCCACCCGATGACGGCGTAGAGGGCCAGCCCCGCCATGCCCATGCCGAGGCCGGCGAGGTTGAGCCGGCCCGCCTGCTCGGTCAGCACGGTCTTGACCGCCAGGACCAGCACAGTGGCCGTGAACGAGCCCACGACCACGACCACGATGGCCAACGGCGCCTTCAGCGCGATCCACGTCGAGACCGCCCTGCCGCGCAGCGCACGGCGCTTGCGGGCGGCGACCCACGCCGCGAACGCGGCGGCGACGGGACCGGTCAGCTTCAGCGACCCGATCACCGCGACCACGATGTTCTCCCATGCGTCGACGCCGGGGATCAGGACGCTCCAGGCGGCGACCAGACCCAACGCCAGCAGGACGGCCGTCGTGACGGCCGCGCTCTGCTTCAGCTCCTCGCGCGTGACGCCGGCGTGCTCACGCACGGCGAAACCCCCCGCTGAAATACATCAAGCACCCCCCGTGCCCCATCAGCGACCGCGGAACACCGGCTCATGGCCGTCCCCTGGGCTCCGCGTCACCGTTTCGTGCGAGAACCATAACTGAGCGTGATGATTAGCGCCCGGGTTCTTGGTCAAGCGGTGAATATGGTTGCGCTGAGTAATCATACGAACCAGGACGAGGGCACGCTAACGTAACGGTGTGTCGCTCAACCTGCCGTTCGATCCCATCGAGCGCGCTGCTGAGACCTGGCGTGTTCACTTCGGGCCGTCCTCCGCCATGGCCGCGGTCACTTCGATCATGAGAGCGCACCAGATCCTGCTGTCGCAACTGGACTCGCTCCTCAAGCCGTATGACTTGACCTTCGCCAGATACGAAGCGCTCGTGTTGTTGACCTTCAGCAGAACAGGCGCCCTCCCGCTGTCCAAGATCGGTGAGCGGCTCATGGTGCATCCCACCAGTGTCACCAACACCGTCGATCGCCTGGAGAAGGCCGGTCTGGTCGTGCGTCTGCGCAATCCTCGCGACGGCCGAGGGGTCCTCGCCCAGATCACCGGCAGGGGGCGGGAGATCGTGGAGTCCGCGACCGCCGATCTGATGAACGCTGACTTCGGCATGACCATGTACGGCGAGAGCGAACTCGACGACATGTTCGGCCTGCTCCGCACCCTCAGAGTGGCGTCGGGTGACTTCAGTGCCTGATGGTCGCGCCCGCCTCGGCCTCCGTTGGCTCCTTCGTCGCTCTCTCCGGCCGGGCTCCTGCGCTTGGTGCGGCGGCGATGCGGCAAGATGAGGAGCATGGCTGACATCTCTAGGCCCGGCTCGCTCTACGGAGCGGTGGATCTGGGCGCCAGGAAGCAGGCGTTCGAGGCGCAGGCCAGGCGGGAGGCAGCGGGTCCCCAGGCAGCCGCGTCGGTGGTCGACGTCACGGACGAGACATTCACGACCGACGTCATCGACAGGTCGATGAGCGTCCCGGTCATCCTCGACCTCTGGTCGCCGCGCGCCCCCGGCAGTGCCCAGCTCAGCCCCATCCTGGAGAAGGTCGTCACCGACCTCGGCGGCAGGGCGACGCTGGCCAAGGTCAACGTCGACGCCAGTCCCCAGGTCGCGCAGGCGCTGCGGGTGCAGGCCGTGCCGACGGTGCTGGCCATCTTCCAGGGTCAGGCGGTGACCGGCTTCCAGCAGGTGCTGCCCGAGGAGGAGGTGCGCCGCTGGCTCGACGAGCTGATGGGCGCGGTCGAGCAGTTCTACGAGGCCAACCCCGACGCCAGGCCGCCGGCCACCGAGCCGGGCGCCGCCGCGCCCGAGGCTCCTCCCGTCGACCCCGACCTCGCCGCGGCCGAGCAGGCCATCGACGAGGGCGACCTCGACGCGGCCGCCGCGGCCTACGAGCGCCTGCTGGCCCGCTCGCCGGGCAACGAGGACGCCAAGATGGGTCTGGCGGGGGTGGGCCTGATCAAGCGCACCGCCGAGGTCGATCCCGCCGACGTGCAGCGCCGCCTGCAGGATCCCGCCGACATCGAGGCGCAGCTGCTGGCCGCCGACATGGAGATGCTCTCCGGCAACGTCGAGGAGGCCTTCGACCGGCTCGTCGGTTTGGTCAAGCGCACCTCGGGCGAGGAGCGCGACACCGTGCGCAAGCACCTGCTCGGTCTGTTCGACGCGCTTCCTGCCGACGATCCCGCTTTGGTCAAGGGACGTAGAGCGCTTTCGAGCGCGCTGTTCTAGCCTGGAGGCATGCGGGTCGTCACCATCTCGGCGACGTACGGCACGGCTGGGAGCATCATCGGCCCGGCCGTCGCCGAACGCCTTGGCGTGCCCTTCGTCGACAGAGCGATTCCCAGCGCGGTGGCCCAGGAGCTCGGCTGCTCGCTGGAGGAGGTGCTGGTCCACGACGACAGGGCGGAACACGGCCTCGGACGGCTGCTCTCAGGGGCGATGCGGCTGCCGACGGTCACCTTCGGGGGAGTCGACATGTACCTGCCGGGGGCGATGCCGCTGGCGCCGGAGGAGTTCGTCAATCGCATCGAACGCATGATCAAGGAATCCGCCCGGTCCACGGGCGGGGTGTTCCTCGGTCGCGCCGGCGCGCTGGTCCTGGCCGAGCATCCCGGCGCCCTGCACGTTCGTCTCGACGCGCCGTTGCGCAGGCGGGTGCTCCAGACCGCCTCGCTCGCCGACGTGTCCGAGCGGGCGGCGCGCAAGCTGGTGGAGGACAACGATCGGGCCAGGTCGGCATATGTCCGGCATTTCTACCGGGCCGACCCGGCCGATCCGCAGCACTACCAGCTCGTCCTCGACAGCACCATGATCCCCGTGGGGGCCTGCGTCGAGATCATCGTCACGGCTGCTGAGGCGCTTGCCTGACGCGAGGCTCCAGCGTGTGGTCGCGGCAGCCGCGCTGCGCGATGACCGGGTTGCAGCGCGCGGTCGCGCCGCCCGGCAGCTCGGCCACGTAGTCGGTGCCGTTGCGCGCCGACAGGCCGACCACGGGGAAGTCCGTGCTGATCATCTGGGCGCCGCTGTCGAGCGCCGCCTTCAGCCGCGTGGTGTCGCCCGACCTGGCCTCGGTGAACGGGACGTCCGAGCGGGTGCGGACGTAGTAGCCACGCCGTACGAAGTCCTGGATCTGGGCGGTGTTGGCGCCGAGCGGGTCGTTCCAGCCGATGAAGGCGGCGTCGGGGCGGCCAGGCCTGGAGTTGGTGAACAGGACCCTGCCCTCCAGGTTCGGGTGGCCCGTGAGGTAGGGCGTCTGGACGGCGGGCGCCGAGTTGTCCATGAAGAACATCACCTTGCCGCGCGAGGACTCGAGGCGCGGCCAGCCGTGCTTCAGCACGCTCTCCTCCAGTGACAGGCCCGGCTTGCGCAGGTCGTCGGCGGTGATCAGTCTGTCCTCGGAGAACACGGTGCGGATCTCCGCGTCGAGCGCGCCGAGCAGGGCCGCGTCCCAGGCGGGGCTCTTGGCGCCGCCCATGGCCTCCTTGGCGGGGTCGGTGCTCTTGAGCTCGGTGAGGATGGTCAGCGGGACGTGCCCGGGGTTGGCGTCCGACCAGTCGCGCACCTGGCGCAGGCAGGCGGCCAGTGTCGAGCAGTTGGTGCCGTAGTCGTGGTCGGCCCAGTGCAGGACCTTGAAGCCGGGCGCGGCCAGGCTCGGGTCCTGCAGCGGCGGCAGCCCCGCGTCCCTGCGGACCAGCGGCTTGGTGTACAGGCCGCCCTGCGGGTCGGGGAAGACGTCGAGCTCGATCCCGCGCACCCGCTGCGTGCCGAACTGGTGCGGGATGGCGGGATGGGAGTACTGCAGGTTCCACCAGTTGGCGTCCGTCTTGCGCTGAACGTCCTTCTCGGCGTCGGTCAGTTCGCGGTGGTAGCTGTTGTGGGTGGCCATGGTCTGGATCTGGTTGATCCTGACGTCGGACCTGCCGGTGGTGCCGACGGCGGGGGCCGCCGACGTCAGTACGGCCAGTGCCGTCGCGGCGAGCAGGGCGGTCACGCGGGACATGGTGCTCCTTGAGGGGTTCGTGGGGGCGCCTCAGACGGTTGCCTGGGACGGTGAACACCCGATCAAGAAAGAGTTCTCCCTTTCCGGAAATGTCCGTAAACAAGCTCGTAAAGGCTGCTGTCGAGAGGACTCGTCGGAGGTGGCACCATGGATGCATCCTTGGTCAGGCGCAAAGGAGCGATAGACGTGGCCACCGTCCCGAGCGTGTCCTACTCCATCACCGTGCGGCTCGAGGTGCCGGCGGGAGGCAAGGCGGTCAGCCAGCTGACCCACGCCGTAGAGTCGGCCGGTGGCGTCGTCACCGCGCTCGACGTCACCAACGCGGGTCACGAGAAGCTCCGCATCGACGTCACCTGCGCGGCCAGGGACACCGACCACGCCCAGCAGATCGTCGACCAGCTCGAGGCGGTCGAGGGTGTCGTCATCCACAAGGTCTCCGACCGCACCTTCCTCATGCACCTCGGCGGCAAGATCGAGATGAAGTCGAAGGTGCCGCTGCGCAACCGTGACGAGCTGTCCATGGCGTACACGCCGGGCGTCGCCCGCGTCTCCATGGCCATCGCCCGCAATCCCGAGGACGCGCGCCGCCTCACCATCAAGCGCAACAGCGTCGCGGTCGTCACCGACGGCTCGGCCGTGCTCGGCCTCGGCAACATCGGCCCCGCCGCCGCGCTGCCCGTCATGGAGGGCAAGGCGGCGCTGTTCAAACGGTTCGCGGGCATCGACGCGTGGCCGATCTGCCTCGACACGCAGGACGTCGACGAGATCGTCTCCATCGTCCGCGCCATCGCGCCCGGCTTCGGCGGCATCAACCTGGAGGACATCTCCGCGCCGCGCTGCTTCGAGGTCGAGGCCCGCCTGCGCGACCTGCTCGACATCCCGGTCTTCCACGACGACCAGCACGGCACCGCCATCTGCGTGCTCGCCGCGCTGACCAACGCCCTGCGTGTCGTCGACAAGCCGCTCGAGGACGTCCGCATCACGATGGCGGGCGCGGGCGCGGCCGGCACCGCGGTCCTGAGGCTGCTGCTGGCCGCGGGCGCGCGCAACGTGATCGTCTGCGACTACCTGGGCGCCGTCCACCGCAACCGCGAGGACCTCGACGACTCCCTGCGCTGGATCGCCGAGCACACCAACGCCGAGGGCTACTCAGGCGACCTGCGCGGCGCGGTCAAGGGCGCGGACGTCTTCGTCGGCGTGTCGGCCCCCGGCATCCTGAACGGCGACGACATCGCCACCATGGCCTCGGACGCGGTCGTGTTCGCCCTGGCCAATCCCGAGCCCGAGGTCTCGCCCGACGACGCCCGCGAGCACGCGGCCGTCGTGGCCACGGGCCGCTCCGACTACCCCAACCAGATCAACAACGTGCTGGCCTTCCCCGGCGTCTTCCGCGGCCTGCTCGACGCCCAGGCCACGGAGGTCACCCAGCAGATGCTGCTGGCGGCGGCGGGGGCGCTCGCCGCGGTGGTGACGCCCGAGGAGCTCGGGCCCAACTACATCATCCCCAGCGTCTTCCACCCGGACGTGGCCACCGCCGTGGCCGCCGCCGTCCGCGACTCGGCCGGCGGCCGGGCTCGCGGCTTCACCGAGGCCTGATCCGGCCCGGAGGCCGGAGCCTCCTGGCTCGTCACCGCTGCCCCGCCGTGTCCAGGGCAGCAGCCGAGAAGCCGCTCTCCCCGGGTCTTCGTGCCCGGGGGAGCGGCGACGGTCGTGCGGCCGGAGCGCGGGTCATTCCGAGGCGGCCGGCTTCCGCAGGGTGGCGCTCACCGCGATGCCCAGCAGGACGAGGGCCGCGTTGACGAGGACGGCGACCCGGACGCCGCCGAGGACGTCCGCGTCCACCGACATCGCCGCCGTGACGACGGCGCTCATGACCGGGATGCCCATCGTGATCCCCACCTGCTGCGTCATCGTGGCCAGGCCGGTGGCCAGGCCCTGCTCGGAGTCGGGCAGGCCCGAGGTGGCGGTCACCATGAAGCCGACGATCGCGAGCATGTTCCCGACGCCGCCGACGAAGGTGGACACCAGCAGCAGCCAGATCCACTCCTGCGAGGTCCCGAGCAGTGCCAGCGAGGCGGTCGCCGCGGCCTGGACGGCGAAACCGGTGATCAGCGTGGCGCGGCTGCCGAGACGGGCGATGACGCGGGGAGCGCCGACGCCGCCCACCACCGTGCCGAGACCGAGCACCCCGAACGCGAGCCCGGTGGCCAGCGCGGAGTAGCCGAGCACCTTCTGCAGGTAGAGCGTCATGAGGAAGACCAGCGACGTCTCGGTGGCGAAGGCCAGGAGCCCGGCCAGGTTGCCCCACTTGACGCTCGGCCGCCTGAGGATCGTGACGGGCACCAGCGGCGAGGCGGCCCTGCGCTCGGCGAACCAGAACGCCACCAGCAGAACCGCGCCGGCGGCGAGCCCGCCGAGCGCGACGGGCGAGGCGAAGCCGTACTCGCCGGCCTGGGTGAGGCCGAAGACGAGCGCGAGCAGCCCTGCGGTCACGGTCACCGCGCCGGGGACGTCCATCGTGGGCCGCCGCTCGTGCCTGCTCTCGGCCAGTACGGCAGGCGCCGCGACCAGGACGGCGAGCGCCACCGGCACGTTGATGAAGAACGCCCAGCGCCAGCTCAGCAACTCGGTCAGCACGCCGCCGAGCACCGCGCCCGAGGTGAAGCCCGCCGACATCAGCGCGCCGTTCAGGCCGAGCGCCTTGTCGCGCAGGGGACCCTCGGGGAAGGACGTCGTCAGCAACGACAGGCCCGCGGGTGTGACGATCGCGGTGGCCAGGCCCTGGGCGACCCTGGCGACCAGCAGCATGCTCGGCGAGGTGGCCAGCCCGCCCACCAGGGACGACAGGCCGAGCAGCGCCATGCCGCCGAGGAAGAGCCGCCGCCTGCCGAACAGGTCGGCGATGCGGCCGAACAGCAGCGTGAACCCGGCGGCCGCCAACGCGAAGGCGGTGGCGATCCACTGGAGGTTCGACAACTGGAAGCCGAGGCCCTGTCCGATGACGGGCAGGGCGACGTTCAGGATCGAGAAGTCGACGGCGAGCATGAACTGGGCGCCGAGCAGCAGGACGAGGGTCAGTTTCTGCCGGCCCGCCATCGTGGTGGCGGGAGCGCGCACGGCCAACGTGGTCATCAGCATCCCCTTAATGGGTCGCAAGTTCCTTTAAGATGGAGCAGACAGTAGCACGCTCGCGGTCGTTAAGGGAACTGCAGACCCATTTGGCTGCAACGGGGGCCTGGGGGTAGTACGGCGAGTGCGCGCGGCCGGACAGGCGCGCCGCGGCTCGCCGTGTGACCAGCCGTGCGGCCGGGACCAGGGCGGGCTACGGCTTGAGCTTCGGGTAGCGGCGGCGCGGTGTGCGGGTGCCGGTGAGCGGTCCGTCGGGCGTCTGGCGCGGCCAGATCGACCCGTACCACCACACGATCCCGCCCATGAGCACCAGCCCGGCCCCGGTCGCCAGCTTGCCCATCAGGTCCGCGGGCGGCCCCGTGTACGGCAGGCGCCCGTCTCCGTCCCGCCAGTTCTCCCAGCGGCCGTGCCCCCAGTCGTCGTCACCCCATCCGCCTCCGGACCGACGGCAGCTGTTGTACACCCGCTGGGAGTCGACCAGCTTGTCGTCGGAGTCGCCGCCCACGTAGTTGGCCTCGATGTTGGCCGACCTGCCGCGGGCGAGCGGCACGTACACCGTCGTGCTCCTGCGCGCCCGCACCGTGCCGCGCTCCACCAGGTGGTCGTCCTTCTGTACGGTGAACCCCGCCGCGTAGTCGCTGTTGCTCCTCAGGACCACGGCGACCATGTTCGTGTCGCACTTGGCGTCGCTGAGCGACATCGTGAAAGGGTCGTTGTCGTGCGCGGAGACGGCGGTCCCCGGTGAGAAGAGTTTCGCCCCGATCGGAACGGACAGCGCGAGGAGGGCCAGTCGGCTTCCGGTGATCATGGCTCCTCCCGAGCGCGCAAAGATTACGATCTTTGCTACCTACGGTGCCCATTTGTGTTCGCTCTGTAACATCGCGAACCCGGGGGCGCGGGATGGCCCGTGCACCGGTCATGATGGATGCATGGCGGAGGCGATCTACGTCGGCGGGTTGTTGGTGGCGACGCCACTGCTCGACGATCCCAACTTCCGGCGGAGCGTGGTGCTGATCCTCGAACACGACGTCGACGGTGGCACCCTCGGCGTCGTGCTGAACCGGCCGAGCGAGATCGCCGTCACCCAGGTGCTTCCGGTGTGGGACACACTCGTGAGCGGGCCCGCCGTCCTGTTCGAGGGCGGTCCCGTGCAGACCGACAGCGCGCTGGCGCTGGCCGCGGTGCCCAGCGGGGAGGAGCCGCTGGGCTGGCGGCGGCTGCACGCGGGCACGCCGTCGGTGGCCAGGCTCGGCACCGTCGACCTGGACGCGCCGCCGGAGATCCTGGCGGGGGAGATCGCCCAGATGCGGATCTTCGCCGGTTACGCGGGGTGGACGTCGGGCCAGCTGGAGAGCGAGATCGCCGAAGGGGCGTGGTACGTCGTCGACTCGGAGGTGGGCGACACCTTCGACGCCGATCCCGGTCGCCTGTGGCGTGCGGTGTTGCGCAGGCAGCGGGGTGAGCTGGCCTTCGTCGCCACCCACCCCGACGATCCGACGATGAACTAGCCGGCCAGATCCCACCCGGGCAGGAAGCTGCGCTCGGAGAGGGCGAGGCAGGCCTCCACGCGCCCCAGCATCTCCTGCGTGTTGGTCACCTTCGGCCGCGGGCACTCGAAGCCGACGCGGATCGTCGCCATCGCGTAGGCGACGACGAGGTGGGGGAGCTGGTCGGTCTCGGCGTCGAGGCCCTGGCGCCGGGCGATCTCGACGGCCAGGCGCCGCTCGGTCTCGACCCCGCGCGCCACGCTCCTGCCCGCCAAGGCGGGATTGCTCTCGAGAAGCTGCTGCATCTTGAGGAATCTCTCGTTCTCCTCGGGCGTTGCCTCCCTGAACACTTGCATCATGGTTCGCAGGGCACGCAGGAGTGCGGTGTAGGGCGGCTCGTCGTCAGGGCACTCCTCGAGGGCCTCGGTGAGAAGCTCCTCACTGTTGTCGTGGAACCACAGCACGACGTGTTCCTTGCTGGTGAAGTAGCGGAAGAACGTCCGGGCGGAGACTTCTACCGACCCCGCGATCTGCTCGACCGTGGTCGTCTCGTATCCTTGTTCGAGGAACAGGTCGAGCGCCGCGTCGAGAATCGCCAGACGCGTCTTCTCTTTTTTACGCTCCCGTAGCCCCATGGCCACCTCCCTGTCACAGTGTGCCATATGTCGGAAGATGGCAAACAAACCCATTTGTCATCTGTCAGTCTGTGCCATAAATTACTCAGGCTACCGAATCGTCAGTACTTAGGGGGACTCCCATGGCTCAAGCCAAGACCGTGGCGGCGCCATCGCCGTCTGCCGATGAAGGGGATGCGAAGGGCAGTCCATGGTTGACGCTCCTGGCGGTCTCGCTTGGTGTGATCATGGTCATGCTCGACGGCACCGTGGTGGGCATCGCCAACCCGGTCATCGGCAGGGAGCTGCAGGCATCTCTATCCGACCTCCAGTGGGTGACGAGCGGTTACCTTCTGGCCCTGGCGGTCTTCCTGATCACCGCGGGCAAGCTGGGTGACCTGTTCGGCCACAAGCGGATCTTCCTGATCGGTGTCGCGGGCTTCACCGTGACGTCGCTGGCGATCGGCTTCACCGGTTCCATCACCGCGCTGATCTTCTTCCGTGTGCTCCAGGGCCTCTTCGGCGCGCTGCTGCAGCCCGCCGCCCTCGCCCTGCTCCGCAACGCCTTCCCCGGCCCCAAGCTCAACCAGGCGATGGGGGCGTGGGGTGCCATCATCGGCCTGTCCAGCGCCGCGGGGCCGATCGTGGGCGGCCTGCTGGTGGAGAACGTGAGCTGGCAGTCGGTCTTCTTCATCAACGGCCCTGTCGGCGTCGCCGCCCTGATCATGGGTGTCGTGATCATCAAGGAGAGCAAGTCCCGGCTGCTGTCGAGGGTCGACTGGCTGGGCGTGGTGCTGCTGTCCGGCGCGATGTTCTCGCTGATCTGGTCGATCATCAAGGCCCCCGAGTGGGGATGGGGCGACGCCAAGACCATCGGCTTCCTGATCGGTTTCGCGGTGCTGACGGCGGTGTTCATCTTCTGGCAGACCGCGGCGCGCACCCCGCTGGTGCCGCTGTCGATCTTCAAGAACCCCTCGGTCTCCATCGGCACGGGCCTGATGATGATGGTGGCCTTCGCGATGTTCGGCGCGATGTTCTTCCTGGGCTTCTTCTTCCAGGGCGTGCACGGCCTGACCCCGCTGGAGGCGGGCCTGCGCATGCTGCCGATGAGCGCCGGGATGATCATCGCCTCGCCGCTGGCGGGCATGGCGATCGGCAAGCTCGGCCCGAAGATCACGATGGCGTCCGGTCTGCTGATCACCGCCCTGGCGATGTTCCTCATGTCCCGCCTGGGCGTCGAGGCCACCTTCGTCGAGAGCGGCATCCCGTTCCTGGTGCTGGCCTTCGGCCTCTCGCCGGTCTTCGTCGGCGCCACCGAGATCATCGTGGGCAACGTCGACCCGCAGTACGCGGGTGTGGCGGGCGGCGTGCAGCAGTCGGCCATGCAGGTCGGCGGCGCGCTCGGCACCGCCATCCTCGGCGCGGTCATGGCCGGCGAGATCGCCGACAAGCTGCCCGGCCACCTCGGCCCCGCCGCGCAGGCGATCAAGCCGGAGCAGATGCACCTGCTGGAGAAGGCGGCGGCCTTCGGCACGGCCCCCACCCAGGGCCTGCCCGCGGAGGTCGCCCAACTGGTCACGACGGCGGTGCACAACTCGTTCATGGACGGCATGCACCTGGCGTTCCTGGTGAGCACCGGCGTCGCGATCCTCACCGCGGTCCTGGCGCTGTTCGTCAAGCGCGGCAGCGCGCCGACCGAGGGCGCTCCCGTCCACGTCGGCTGAGATCGCGCCTCCCGTACGGCTCCCGCCACCCTCGGCGGGAGCCGTCTCCTTTTCATGGACGGGCTCCGGATCGGCATAGACTCGATGGCGTGAGCACGAAGATCCTTCCCGAGCAGGAAACGACGCCGCGGCTGTCGCACGGCGACGGCGACCACGAGCGGTTCGCCCACTATGCCGACAAGCACAAGATCACCGAGAGTATGGTGACCGGCACGCCGATCCGCGCTCTGTGCGGCAAGGTCTGGGTACCCAGTCGCGACCCCAAGAAGTACCCGGTATGCCCCGAATGCAAGGAAATCTATGAGGGCCTGCCCAAGGGTGGCGGCGACGGAGACGACAACAAGCAGTAACACTCAGTGAGTGTCGATCACGGGTGATCGCCCCACGGTGGAGCTAAGGTCGCGATATTGACCAGCTCATGCCGTATCGGGGGATCGCATGGCTCGGCGCGCGTCTGCCGCTGCTCTGATGTGCCTGCTCGCAATGATCGGGCACATTGTCGTACCACCCGCGGACGCGTCCGCGGCCACATCTGAGGGCTGCTGGCCCGCCGTGCCGGACGGGCACGGCCGGGCCGAGCCTGGCCATGCGTCCGTCGCTGGCGTGCTCGGCGACCTCGGCCAGCGGCTGCGCAGGCTGCAGGCCGCCCCTCCCGCCGTCGTCACCGTGCCGACGTGGGTCCACGTGCTGACCGACGGCCAGTTGCGGCCGACCGACGAGGCGGTCCGTGCCCAGGTGGCCGTCATCAACGCGGCCTACGCAGGCCAGTACGGCGGCGTCGACACCGGCATGCGCTTCCGCCTCGACGGCGTGACGGTGACCAACAGGCCGCAGTGGTTCGCCAACCCGCTGGCCAACGACACCGCGATGAAGACGCGGCTGCGCCAGGGCGGGTCCGACACGCTCAACCTGTACATCGGCCAGCTGACACCGCTCATGCTCGGCTACTCGACCTACGCCTTCTGGTACCAGGCCATGCCCGTCAGCGACGGCGTCGTCATCGACTGGCGCAGCCTGCCGGGCGGCACGCTCGCCAACTTCAACAGGGGCGCGACCGCCGTCCACGAGATCGGGCACTGGCTCGGGCTGTTCCACACCTTCGAGAACGGCTGCACGGGCACGGGCGACGGCGTCGACGACACCCCGTTCCAGGACCAGCCGACGGCGGGCTGCCCGGAGGGCAAGGACACCTGCGCCCAGCCCGGTCTCGACGCGATCCACAACTACATGGACTACAGCTTCGACGCGTGCATGACGGAGTTCACCCAGGGGCAGGCGGTCCGCATGCACGAGATGTGGACGGCCTACAGGGCGGTGGAGAACAGGGAGGCCGCCGCTGCGGAGGGTACCGAGCCGGCCAGGTGAGATTTCGGTGCAACTAGGATGTTGGGGTGACAGCACCGAAGACTCCCGACACTCCATACGCACCCCCTCGCATCTTCGGTCCTGAGTACCGCACGGCCACCGTCGGCATCCTGCTCTGTGTCACTCTCGTGGCCTTCGAGGGGATGTCCGTCGGCGTCGTGATGCCCGCGATCTCGCGCGAGCTCGACGCCCTCGACCTGTACGGCATGAGCTTCTCCGCCTTCCTCATCGCCGGCCTGTTCGCCAACGTCGTGGCAGGCCTGTGGTCGGACAGGAAGGGTCACGCGCTGCCGTTCGTGGCGGGCGTCGGGCTGTTCGTCGTCGGCATGGCGCTGGCCGGCGCGGCGGGCAACAAGGAGCTGTTCGTCCTGGCCAGGGTCGTGCAGGGGCTCGGTGGTGGCTCGACCATCGTCGCCATCTACGTCATGATCGCCCGCGTCTACCCGCCCGAGGCCAGGGGCAAGGTCTTCGCCGGGCTCTCGGCCGCGTGGGTGGTGCCCGCCATGGTCGGCCCGGCCGTGGCGGGGCTCGTGGCCGACTCCGTCGGCTGGCGCTGGGTGTTCTACGGCATCTGCCCGCTCGTCGTGCCGGCCCTGGTCATGCTGCTGCCCGCGCTCAGGCAGAGCTCCCACGAGGCGGCCGAGCCGGAGCCGGGGGCGGCGCTGCGGATCCTGTCGGCAGCCGCCACGGCGGCGGGCGCGGGCCTGCTGCTGTTCGGCATCGACAAGCTGCACGCGGCGCCCCTCGCCGGCGCGCTGGAGACCGTCGGGGGCCTGGCCCTGCTGGCCATCGGACTGCCCAGGCTGCTGCCCAGAGGAGCGCTCAGGCTGGCCCGAGGCCTGCCCACCACGATCATGATGCGCGGCATGTACTCCGCCGCCTTCTTCGGCGTGAACTCCTTCATCCCGCTCGTCCTCATCCAGGTCCAGCACTTCGGCACCACGCAGGCGGGCATCGCGCTCACCACCGGCGCGCTCGGCTGGTCCACCGGCTCCTACCTGCAGAGCAGGCGGGCCCACGCGCCCGAGAAGCTCCTGCGCCTCGGCGCCACCGCCGTCCTGTTCGGCGTCCTGCTCACGATGCTCACCGCGCTGCCCTCCTTCAGCGGCTGGATCGCCGTGCCCGCCTGGATCGTCGCGGGCCTGGGGATGGGCATCGCCGTCACCACGGTCAGCGTGACCATGATGAAGCAGTCGCCCGAGGCGGAGCAGGGCAAGAACTCCGCGGCGCTGCAGGTCATGGACACCCTCGGGTCCGCTCTGGCCATCGGCGTCGGCGGCGCCCTCATCAACCTGATCGGCCACGCGCCCGACCGGATCTCCGTCGGGTTCGTCGTGATCGCGCTTCTCATGGGCGCCGTCGCGCTGACGGCCGTGGTCGTCGCCTCCAGGATCAGGTCCTGAACTCATTTCCCCCTCGCGTCCCAGCGATCACGAATCCTCTGATGGCGGCGTGAAGGAGTGATAAGACGGCGGCATGGAGGACGATCGCCGGGTGTGGCCGCCGGGTTCGCAGGATCCGGAGGCGCCCTGGAACCCCCGGCTCAGGCGCACGGTGGAGCGGTCGGCGCCGGAGCCGTTCACCGAGCCGCTTCCGCCGTCCGCCCGGTTGTACGGCGCCCCCACCGCGCCCAGGAGGGCGGGTGGCGGGTGGCGTGCCAGGGCGGGGGCCGTCCTCGCGCTGGTCGTGGCGGGCGGGATGGTGGCGGGGCTGGTCGTGGTCGTGCTGCGGCTGGCCGTACCGGAACGGGCCCAGGCGGCGCGGCTGAGCGACGCGGCGGCGGGCGTCACGATCCCGCTGCCCGAAGGGTGGCGGGAGGATCCCGTGCCGCCGGTCACCGGCTTCACCTCGGCCGCGCGTTCGGCGGGCGGGGCTCTGGTGATGGCCAGGCCGAGCGAGCCCGCCGGGAGCGCCCCTGGCGCCGCCGCCAGGGCCACCGCGGAGGCGGCCGAGCTGTACTCGCGCCTGCTGCTGCACGGCGACAAGGTGACCGTCGTCGAGGACAGATCCATCGCGATCGGCCCATACAGTGGGCACACGCGTTCGCTGCGCGCGGAGTACAAGGACGTGGTGAACCAGCCCGCGTATCTTCGAGTGATGCTTCTCACGAAGCCGGGGAGGAGTGTGGTCGTCGTCGGCCTGCTCCAACCCGACCAAACCCCCAGCAGGCAGGCGCTCGAGGCGGTCATGACGAGCGTGCGATAAGCCCAATAGCACGCAGAGGTGAGCTTGGCCAGGATCCCCATAGCACGGCACGTCTTGTCGGTGCCCCCGATTACCCTTGGGTCACTGTGAGAGAGCGAAGCACACGAGTCCCAGAGGTGATGGCGTGAGTACGTTCGCGGCATCCCACCTGTCGCCCTCCTATCCCGACCGCGCCGCATGGGGCACGGCGACCAAGCTGCGTGCCTGGCAGCAGGAGGCGTTCGACCTCTATTTCCGGCGCGAGCCACGGGATTTCATGACCGTGGCGACCCCCGGAGCCGGCAAGACCACCTACGCGCTGCGCATCGCCAGCGAGCTGATCGCCCAGGGCGTGATCAGGGCGATCACCATCGTCACGCCGACCGAGCACCTCAAGCGGCAGTGGGCCGACGCGGCGGGCAAGGTCGGCATCGCGATCGACCCCGAGTTCAAGAACAGCCAGGGCACCACCTCGCGTGACTACATCGGGGTCGCGGTCACCTACGCCCAGGTCGCCATGCACCCCGCGCTCCACAGGGCCCGCACGGAGGCCCGCAAGACGCTCGTCATCTTCGACGAGGTCCACCACGCGGGTGACGCCAAGTCCTGGGGCGACGGCATCAGGGAGGCCTTCGAGCCCGCCACCCGCCGCCTCCACCTGACGGGCACGCCGTTCCGCTCCGACGACAGCCCGATCCCCTTCGTCGAGTACGCCGACGACGCCGAGGGCTTCAAGCGCAGCGTCTCCGACTACTCCTACGGCTACGGTCCCGCGCTGGCCGACGGCGTCGTCCGGCCCGTCATCTTCCTGGCCTACTCCGGCGAGATGAAGTGGCGCACCCGCGCCGGCGACGAGATCGCCGCCACGCTCGGCACACCGCTGACCAAGGACCAGCTCTCCCAGGCGTGGCGGGCCGCGCTCGACCCCAAGGGCGACTGGATCCGCCAGGTCATGCAGGCCGCCGACCGCCGCCTCACCGAGGTACGGCGCGGCGTCCCCGACGCGGGCGGCCTGGTCATCGCCACCGACCACGAGGCGGCCCGCGCCTACGCCCGTCACCTGCGCAACATCACCGGCGAGGGCGCCACGGTCGTGCTCTCCGACGACCCGGGCGCGTCCAAGAAGATCAAGCAGTTCGCCGCCTCGCAGGACCGGTGGCTGGTGGCCGTCCGCATGGTCTCCGAGGGCGTCGACATCCCGCGCCTGTGCGTCGGCGTCTACGCCACCTCGACCTCCACCCCGCTGTTCTTCGCCCAGGCCGTCGGGCGTTTCGTGCGCGCCCGCAAGCGCGGCGAGACCGCCTCGGTCTTCCTGCCGTCCGTGCCGACCCTCATGGGGCTGGCCAACGAGATGGAGGTCGAGCGCGACCACGTCCTCAACAAGCGCCCGCCGGAGGACGGCCTCGACGACAGCCTGCTGGACGACGCCAACCGCAAGAAGGACAATCCTGACGTCCTCGGCGACGAGTTGCCGTTCGAGACGATGGAGGCCACGGCGACCTTCGACAGGGTGCTGTTCGACGGCGGTGAGTTCGGCACCGGCGCGGAGGTCGGATCGGCCGAGGAGGAGGACTTCCTCGGGCTGCCAGGACTGCTGGAGCCCGACCAGGTGGCCTCGCTGCTGCGCAAGCGGCAGGCGGACCAGCAGGCCGCCAAGCGGCGCGCGCCCAAGCCGGCCGAGCCCGTGCTGTCGCCGCACGAGCAGCTGGCCGAGCTGCGCAAGGAGCTCAACGGCCTGGTGGGCGCGTGGAACCATCGCACGGGGCAGCCGCACGGAGTGATCCACTCCGAGCTGCGCCGCGCCTGCGGGGGGCCGCCGATCGCCCAGGCGACGGGCGAGCAGGTCAAGGAGCGCATCGACAAGATCCGTCACTGGGCGACGCAACGCTCCCGATGAACGCGCGCAGAAGGGCGGCCACCGAGGATCACCTGGTGGCCGCCCTTCTTCGTGGCCTGGTCAGAGCACACCGGTCGTCCCGGAGCGGTGGGGCGATTCAGCGCCCCGATCGAAGGGACGTCACCGGCGCCTCGAAAAGGTCATTGCTCGTGTCTGGGGGCGATGTCCCTGCCGCTGCGCCCGTCGACCGTCCGGTAGTGGGCTCGCTCCGGCAGGTCGAGGGCGAGCCGGAGCGAGGCCGTGCCGCCCTCGACACGCACCGGAACCGTCCGCACGCCAACGTGGTGACCGCGCAGCGGGCCCTCGTGCACCCAGACCCGCAGCTCGCGTCCCCTGTGGCGCAGGACGACCTTGGCGGTCCTGCACTCGTCGGGCTCGGCCGACCAGAACAGCTCCAGGCTTTCGTGGCCCTTCTCCAGCCGGGCCGTCTGCGGGACGGGCGTCCGCTCCGCGCAGTCGGCGGCCGAGGGACGCGGGGGAGCGGGGACGTCGTGCGCCACGACCTGCGGGGCCTCATGGGCGGGGCGTACCGCCACCGTCGCCACCTCCATCGCGGCCAGCGTGAGCACGGCGCCGACCTTGGCTCCCATGCGGCCGCGGACGATGATCCAGAGGCACAGCGGCGACAGCACCAGCCAGGCGATGCCAAGAGCGATGGCGAGCATGAGGCGTTCCTCTACGCGTCGGGTGAGCTTGCTAGCTCTCCGTAGTAGTTCAGAAGCGGAGAGTTCTCATCGCCTTGACTATCACATATCCCGAGCGTTGCGCGCTGTCTACACGCCGTGACCTCACGCGACCATGGGAGCTCCGCTGAGGATCGCGCCCGCGTCCTTCAGCTGGCCCAACGCCGCCTGCGTGGTGTTCCTCGCCACGCCCGCCGTCAGGCCGAGCAGTACCCTGACCGCCAGCCCGTGCTCCACCGCGTCGAGCGCCGTGGCGCGCACGCAGTGGTCGGTCGCGATGCCGACGACGTCGACCGCGTGCACGCCCCGTTCTGCCAGCCACTCGGCCAGGGACACGCCCGAGCTCGACGCGCCCTCGAAACCGCTGTAGGCGGCCGCCCCCGCGCCCTTGCTGAAGACCTCCTCGACCTTCGAGGTGTCGAAGTTCGGGTGGAAGTCCGCGCCGCTGGTGCCCGCGACGCAGTGCGCCGGCCAGGTCGTGGCGTAGTTGGGATGGTCCGCGAAGTGGGCGCCAGGGTCCACGTGGTAGTCACGCGTGGCCACCACGTGGTCGTAGGGATGCGCGGCGACGTGCGCGCTGATCGCCGTCGCGACCGCCGCGCCGCCCTGCACCGGGAGGCTGCCGCCCTCGCAGAAGTCGTTCTGCACGTCCACGATGATCAATGCGGTGCTCACACCATCGAGCCTACTCACGCCGGGCGCGTCGTGCCGGGGGTGGTGGGGGTCCTGACAGGCCGCTCGCCTCAGGCGAACTCGGTCGAGATGGCCGCGTACCCCCTTCCGAGGTGGAGGGCCTCCTGCGGCAGCCGCCCGACGACCGCGCGATGCCTTTCGCGCGCCGCCTCCAGCGGCTCCCTGCCGACGAGTTCGCCGTCGCGCACCAGCTCGTGCAGCAGCGCGATCCCGCCCTCCGGGGCGACGTCCGACGTGGTGACCAGCTCAGTCTCGAAATGGCCCTGATCGTCCAGCAGACGGTAGGCGTACTTGCGCCCGCCGCGCGACGGCTTGCCCACCGAGCGCTTGGCGACCGGCTCCAGCTTGCCCGACGCGGTCTCCCTGGCCACCATCTTGTAGACCAGCGCGGCCGTCGGCACACCCGACCCCGTCACCAGCGAGGTGCCCACGCCGTACGCGTCGACGGGAGCCGCGGCGAGCGCGGCGATGGCGTACTCGTCGAGGTCGGAGGTGACCAGGATGCGCGTCTTGAACGCGCCGAGCGCGTCGAGCTGCTCGCGCACCTCCTGCGCCGCGGCGGCCAGGTCGCCGGAGTCGATGCGGACCGCGCCGAGCTCGTTGCCGGCCAGCTCCACCGCCGTCGCCACGGCCTCGGCGACGCTGTAGGTGTCGACCAGCAAGGTCGTGCTCTCGCCGAGCGAGGCGATCTGCGCCTCGAAGGCGGCCCGCTCGGTGTCGTGCAGCAGGGTGAAGGCGTGCGCGGCTGTACCGGCGGTGGGAAGGCCGTACTCGTACCCGGCCATCAGGTTCGACGTCGCGGCGAACCCGGCGATGTAGGCCGCGCGGGCGGCCGCCACCGCGGCCCGCTCATGGGTACGGCGCGAGCCCATCTCGATGAGCGGCCTCGTGCCGGCGGCGTTCGCCATGCGGGAGGCCGCCGAGGCGATCGCGCAGTCGTGGTTCAGGACGGACAGGACCAGCGTCTCCAGCAGGACGGCCTCGGCGAACGTGCCCTCCACGACGAGGATGGGCGAGGCGGGGAAGTAGAGGTCGCCTTCGCGGTAGCCGTAGATACTGCCGGAAAATCGGTAATCGGCGAGAAACGCCAGAGTCGGCTCGTCCACCACCTTGTGCTCGCGCAGGAAGGTGAGCTCATCGTCACCGAAGCGGAAGCGCTCCAGCTCGTCCAGCACTCTGCCGACGCCGGCGACCACCCCATACCGTCGTCCTCCAGGCAAATGGCGCGCGAACACTTCGAAGACCGCTCGCCGGTGCGCCGCTCCGCTGCGGAGCGCCGCCTGCAACATCGTCAGCTCATAGTGATCTGTAAGCAACGCAGTGCTCATGGTCATTCTCACGAGTTCGAGACTACGGCCCAGATAGGGCAGACTCGGGGATGTGGGTAGCACCGCTCCAATCGCCGTCGAGCGTCCTTCAACGGACGTCCGGCCCGATCTGCCGTGGGTCACGATCGTCTGGAACGACCCGGTGAACCTGATGTCGTATGTGACCTATGTGTTCCAGACCGTGTTCGGCTACTCCAAGGAGAAGGCCGAGAAGCTCATGATGGACGTTCACCACAAGGGTAAGGCCGTCGTGTCGAGCGGCACGCGTGAAGAAATGGAACGCGATGTGCAGATTCTTCACTCCTACGGCTTGTGGGCGACACTCCAGTCGGACTCGCTCTCGTGAGGTGGTGCCGGTGAGCTCGGGCTTCAAGTCCCGCCATGGCGGCGGGGTCATCGCGCAGTTCGAGGCCGCCGAGGTCTCGATCCTGCGGTCACTGGTGACGCAGGTGCTCGGCCTCGTCGCGCCGGGGGAGACCGGCGACGACCCGCTGGAGCGCGCGCTGGGCATCGGCTCGGCCGAGGCGCCCACCGACCCGGTGCTGGCCCGGCTGTTCCCCTCGGCGTACTCCGACGACGCGTCGGCGGGGGAGTTCCGCCGCTACACCGAGGCGACGCTGCGGGAGGGCAAGCGGGCCGACGCGCAGACGATGCTGGACACCGCCAAACCGGGGCGCACCGACCTCACGGCCGAGCAGGCACAGGCGTGGCTGCGCTCGCTCAACGACGTACGGCTGGCGCTGGGCACGCGGCTGGAGGTGACGGAGGAGGTGCACGAGGAGATCGCGACGATGTCGGAGGACGATCCCCGGTATCCGGCTTTCGTGACCTACGACTGGCTGACCTACCTCCAGGACACCCTCGTCCGCGCCCTCTGGTAGACCCGCCCGCCTCGGGCCCGGGTCCTGCTTCGGAGGGTCGCGCGACAGGCCCCCGGGCGTCGAGTCGGTCGCGACCGCCCGGGTAATCTCTGCAGCATGCTGACGATCTCGCAGGATCTTGTCGACAAGATCATTGCGCACGCCCGTGCCGATCACCCCGACGAGGCGTGCGGGGTGATCGCGGGTCGTGGCGGCGTTCCCGAGCGGTTCGTCCCGATGGAGAACGCCGAGCGCTCGCCCACCTTCTACCGCTTCGACTCGATCGAGCAGCTGAAGGTGTGGCGCGAGATGGACGACCGCGACGAGGAGCCCGTCGTGATCTACCACTCGCACACCGCCACGGAGGCCTACCCCTCACGCACCGACGTGTCGTACGCGTCGGAACCGAACGCCCACTACGTGCTCGTCTCCACCAGAGAGGAGCTGGGTGAGCGGGCGGAGCTGCGCTCGTACCGCATCGTCGACGGGGTGATCACCGAGGAGGAGGTGACCATCACATGAGACGGCGAACCGGGGCGATTCACGCCGTGGGTACACTGCTGTCCATGACGGTCCGGCCTGTGCAGAGCTTCCTCTTCGCGCACACTCCGTCCGTTGTCGTCTACGACTGTCGCTGACCGGCAGTTCTACGGAATCCCTTATCCCGCACCGGCGTTTGCCCGGTGGACGACGACATGAACGAGGAGACTGACCCGCGATGGCCATCGAGGTTCGCATTCCGACCATCCTGCGCAACTACACCGACGGCGCCAAGGCCGTCGACGCCGAGGGCGCCACGCTCGACGAGTTGATCAGCAACCTGGAGTCCCGGCACCCGGGCATCAAGGAGCGGCTGGTCGACCAGGGCGCGCTGCGCCGCTTCGTGAACGTGTATCTCAACGACGAGGACGTCCGCTTCCTCGGCGGGCTCGGCACGCCTGTCGCCGACGGCGACACCGTGACCGTGCTGCCCGCCGTCGCCGGTGGCTCCCGCTGACCCGGACGCCACCACGCCCACGGCCGCACCCGGCGCCAGTCGGTCCGGCCCGGCCGGTCGCCGTTCGCCCCGTCCGGTCCTGATCGGCACCAGGCGGTCGATCGGGGCCGAAACGGTCGGTCCGGCCCGGTCGGTCGCGACCCGGGCCGAAACGCTCGGTCCGGCCAGGTCGGTCGCGAGCCGGCCCGGACGGTCGCCACGGTCGCGGTCGCCGGTCGGTCGCCATCCGGCCGGACCGGCAGGGCCCGGATGGCCGGGCTGAACGACGGGCCGGGTGACCGGCTTCGGTCGGCCCGACCCCAGCCGGTGACGAACCGACGGGGCCCGCGCAGGCGCCGGTCTGACGGCCGGTCCACGTCGCGGGCGGAGGCGCCCTTGATGGACACAACCCAGATCCCTGTGAACGCCGAAGCGGAAGCCGTACACCATGCGCTTTGACTCCCTGATCGACTCCGTCGGTCGCACGCCGCTCGTGGGCCTGCCCAGGCTCTCGCCCTCCGACGACGTCCGGATCTGGGCCAAGCTCGAGGACCGCAACCCCACGGGATCCATCAAGGACCGTCCCGCGCTGTGGATGATCGAGCAGGCGGAGAAGGACGGCCTGCTCACGCCGGGCTGCACGATCCTGGAGCCGACCAGCGGCAACACCGGCATCTCGCTGGCCATGTCGGCCAAGCTCAAGGGCTACAGGCTGATCTGCGTCATGCCGGAGAACACCTCGGAGGAGCGCCGCCAGCTCCTGCGGATGTGGGGAGCGGAGATCATCTCCTCGCCCGCGGCGGGCGGCTCGAACGAGGCGGTCAGGCGGGCCAAGCAGCTCGCGGCCGAGAACCCGTCGTGGATCATGCTCTACCAGTACGGCAATCCGGCCAACTGGCGCTCCCACTACGAGTCGACGGGTCCCGAGATCCTCCAGGACCTGCCGACGGTGACGCACTTCGTCGCGGGGCTCGGCACGACGGGCACGCTCATGGGCGTGGGCCGCTACCTGCGTGAACACGTGCAGGACGTGCAGATCGTGGCCGCCGAGCCGCGTTACGGCGAGCTCGTGTACGGCCTGCGCAACGTCGACGAGGGCTTCATCCCCGAGCTGTACGACGAGTCGGTGCTGACCACGCGCTTCTCCGTCGGCTCCGGCGACGCGCTGCGCCGTACCAGGGAACTGCTGGCCGCCGAGGGCATCTTCGCCGGCGTCTCCACGGGCGCGGCCCTGCACGCCGCCCTGGGGATGGCGGGCAAGGCCGTGAAGGCCGGCGTGCGGGCCGACATCGTGTTCGTGGTGGCGGACGGCGGCTGGAAGTACCTGTCGACCGGCGCCTACGAGGGCACGCTCGACGAGGCGGAGACCAGGCTCGAAGGTCAGCTCTGGGCGTGAGCCCAGGGCCAGGCGCTCACCGCAGCTCGGACTCCAGCAGGCCCATCATGAGGAAGTCGTGCCGTTTGCCCCTGCTCCGGAACGCCTCCCTGCGCCTGCCTTCCTCGACGAAGCCGACCTTCTCGTAGACCCGCACGGCGGCGGTGTTGTCGGCGACCACCCAGAGCATCACGCGGTGCAGGCCGATCTCCTCGAAGGCGTACCTGCAGATCACCCTCAGGGCGTCGGTGGCGTAACCGCCGCCCCAGTGGTCGCGGTCGCCGATCGCGATGCTCTGCAGGATGGCCTCGCCGTGGACGAAGTCCGTCTCGCCGAGGGCGACGTAGCCGATCAGCTTCTGCTCGGCGAGCGTCTCGATGCCGAGCAGCATCTCCTCGAAGGTGTTGCGCGGCCTGTTCTCGCCCTTCTCCATGTTCTGCGCGAGCGAGATGGGGGGCGAGCCGTCCATCCATCGGCCGACCTCAGGGTCGTGGTACCAGCGCCACATGGCCTCGCTGTCGGCCGGCTCCAGGGCTCGCAGGCGGACGCGCTCTCCGGTCAGCATGGGACACACTTATCGAGCTTTCCGGCCGGGGTGCAATGGGTTTTCCGCTTTCGGGGGTCAGGCGAGGCGGGCTCGTCGACCGGCGGGGCGAACGGGTCGACCGGCGGGGCGATCGGGTCGAGTGTGCCGCGATGCCGCCGGCGCCCGTCAGCCTCTGACGCGGAACTCGTCCATGTCACGTGCCCTTCCTCTGGGTGGAACGGCGGTCACGCAGAGCCTCGATGCCGTCAAGCAGGCGGTTCATGCCGTGGTGGACGCTCGGGGTGAGGTCGCCGCCGTCGTCCTCGACGAGGCCGTCCTCGGCCATGAGCGACGACAGCACGGGGAAGCGTCCGGGATCGACGTGCCGGGCCAGAACCTGGCCGTAGGCGGCCGCGGCCGCGGGGTCGAGCTCGGTGGCCGCTCTCGCCAGGCCGCGAACGGCGCCGCTGATGAACGTGGCCATGGGGATCAGTTCGGCGCGATCCAGCCCGGCGCGGGACAGCGGGCCCAGCAACGCCTCGAGCCACGCCAGTTCGTTGGGGCCGACGGGCGCGCTGTTCGTCGGCACCCGCACGAGCCAGGGGTGACGCAGATAGACCTCCCACACCGCGTCGACCCACGACTCGATCTCGGCGCGCCAGGACGGCGGCGGGGACGTGGGCGCGGGCGGGCGGCCCGTGGCCACGTCGGTCATGGCCGCGACGAGCTGGTCCTTGCCGGGGACGTGCCGGTAGAGCGCCATCGAGGTGTAGCCCAGCACGGACGCCACCCGTTGCATCGACAGCGCGTCCAGGCCCTCGGCGTCGGCGATCGTGACGGCCGCCTCCACGATCAGCCGGGCGCTGAGCCTGACGCGGCCGTCGTCCGCCCGCTCGTCGCCCGCGCGCCACAGCAGGTCGGCGACGGCGTCCAGGTCGGTCGAGCCGGTACGGCCCGCAGCGCGCATCGCTCCTCCGTTCCGTGATGTTTATGTCATATACTCGGTTTATAACATAAACGTCAGCTACGGGGGAGGTGACGTCGTGATCGCACTGGTCACCGGCGGGAACCGCGGGATCGGGCTCGAGATCGGCAGGCAGCTCGCCGGGCTCGGACACACGGTCCTGCTCACCGCCCGCTCCATGGAGGCGGCCACGGCCGCCGCGGACCGGCTGGGGCCCGGCGTCCACGCGCTACAGCTCGACGTCACCTCGCAGGCCGACGCCGAGCGGGCGGCCGCCGAGATCGCCGAGCGGTTCGGGCAGCTGGACGTCCTGATCAACAATGCCGCCATCACCTACGACACCTGGCAGCGCGCCATCGACGCGGACCTGGACATCGTCAGGGAAGCGGCCGAGACCAACCTGTACGGGCCGTGGCGGCTCACCCAGGCGCTGCTGCCGCTGTTGCGTAAGAGCAGGCACCCCAGGGTCGTCAACGTCTCCAGCGAGGCGGCGTCGCTGGCGAGCATGGGAGGCGGCACCCCGGCCTACAACACCACGAAGGTCGCGCTCAACGCGCTCACCAGGATGCTGGCCGGTGAGCTGCGCTCCGAAGGGATTCTGGTGAACGCGATCTGCCCGGGGTGGGTCGCCACCGACATGGGCGGCCCGGGCGGGCGGCCCGTCGAGGAGGGCGCGGCCGGCATCGTCTGGGCGGCCACCCTGCCCGACGGCGGTCCCACGGGCGGCTTCTTCAGGGACGGCCGGCCGCTCCCCTGGTGAGCCGCACGCCCCATGAACCAGTCTCACGCGCCGTCTCGCGCGCCGGTGCCTGCCGTTCGGGGGTGGGCCTGCCGTTCAGGGGTGAAACGAGCAGGGTCGGGGTGGGCCGGCTGTTCAGGGGTGAAAACGAGCAGGGCCGCGCCCCGGGAACACCGGGAGCGCGGCCCTTCGGTCAGTCGCTCAGTTGAACAGGACGCGGAGCGAGAAGCTGGCCTCGCCGCCGCTCTGCTTGCCGCTGAGGCCCACCGCGCTGAGGACCTTGGCGTTGGCCTGGTCGTCGCCGGTGAGGTTGTTCAGGTACAGCGGCTCGATCTTGTCCACGTCCACGAACAGGGCGAAGGTCGCGCTGCCCGCGTCGGGGATCGCGGTCTTGAAGCTCTCGCTGTCGCCCAGCGAGCCGTCCTCCGACAGCAGCTTGGCGTACTCGGGCGTGGTCGCGATGGTCATCGTGCCGTCGCCGGGCACCTTGGCGAGCTGCGGGGCGGGCTGGCCCTGGTCGGTGAAGGCCTTCTCGATCTTTCCGATGACCTCCTGCGCCTTGGCGGGGTCGGTGACGATCTTCACGCCGGCCTTGGGCATCTGGCCGCTCTGACCGAGGTTGGCCAGGCCCTCGCCGTCGACCGCGAGGGTCAGGTTCTTGCCGAGCAGCGTCGACAGGTCGGCGGGCAGGGCCAGGCCGTACTTCTGCTGGGCCATGTCCACGAACTGCTGGAAGCCGGCGCCCTCCTGGGAGGAGGCCATGGTCTTCTGCAGCTCGGCCCACTGCTTGGTGATCGCCTCGTCCAGGCCGGAGATCGACAGCGCGCCCACCGTGGAGACGGGCAGCGTGGAGAGGTCGGCGGCCTGCGGGTCGCCCACCGCCATGGCCTCGGCGCCGCGGACGACGCCCGCGAACTCGGCGTAGGCGGAGTCGAAGCGCAGGGCTGCGGCGAACCGGGCGTTCTTCGCCTTCTCCAGCAGCTGCTTCTCCTGCTCGTTCATCTCCCCGGCCATCTCGGCCATCTTGCCGACGCTCATCCACGTCGACAGCACGCCGGGCTCGCCGAGCGCGTCGAAGTCGGAGCTGAAGTCGGCGTTCTCCGCGAGCGTGGGCCCGGCGGCGTACTTGTCGGCCGCGGCCTGGTCGGAGGACAGGATCGCGTAGTCCTCGCGGAAGGCGATGCCGTACTTGTCGTCACCCATCAGCTTGGCGATGCCGGCCTTGGCCGCCGCCTCGTCCTTGACCTGGACGGCCACGGCGAAGCCAGGCTCCTGGCCCTTGGGCGCGGGAAGGGCGGCGACGCCGATCCTGCTGCCGAGCCACGGGTCGACGTCCTTGGCGAAGTCGATCTTCTTCAGGTCCTCGCTGTCGGCCTTGATCGCGTCGAACAGAGCCTTCCGCGGGTCGTCGCCGGTGATCCTGTCCTTGGTGACCGTGAACTTCCTGGCCAGGTTGAACAGCGCGATCTTCTGGTTGGCGGCGGGGTCGAGGTCGAGGCGCACGTACGCCATGGCGCCGCCGGGGAGCACCTCGTGCGGCTGCGTGCCGCCTCCGCCAAGGAAGGAACCGGCGGCCCAGACGCCGCCGCCTCCGACGAGGACGACCAGCAGCGCCGCGATGCCCGCGATCAGCCAGCCCCTGCCGCTCTTCTTGGCAGGCTGCTGCTGGGGGGGACCCCACCCGTCAGGGCCCTGCTGCTGCCATCCCGCAGGCTGCTGCACGGTCTGGTCACCGTAGGAATACTGCTGGTTCTGCTGCTGGTACGGCTGCTGCTGTCCGTAGCCGGGCTGCTGCTGCTGGCCATAGCCCTGCTGGGCGTAGTCCTGCTGGCCGTAACCTTGCTGGGCGTAGTCCTGCTGGCCGGGGTTCGACTGCCCGTAGCCCTGCTGGGCCTGGCCCTGCTGGCCGTACTGCGGCTGCTGCTGATAGGGCTGCTGGTACTGCGGCTGCTGCTGGGGAGGGTAGGGCTGCTGCGGGTACGGCTGGCCGCCCTGCGGCGTCGGCTGACCCTCGTTCCATCGGTAGGCCGTGGTCCGCTCAGGGTCCTGGCCGCCGGGGGGCGTATTCGCAGACATCACTCAACTCACAATGTGGACTTATTGACCACAGTGAAGTTAGTGCATGTGACTAGAGAGCTGGTTGCAAAGCACTGAAACCGACCAATTTGCGGCGATCTACACCCGACTGAGCTGCTTGCGGTGCGCGCTGAGGTGCACCTCGCCCGTGTCGCTGGAGGCGACCACGTCCCAGGGCACGAACGTGCATCCCGCGTAGACGACGCGGGCCAGGATCTCCGACAGCCAGCCGAGCCTGCCCTCCCTGTCGCGGGTCAGTCCGAGCATGACGGGTGCCCGCCTGGCCGAGACCAGGAGACCCATGACGGTGTGGCTCTGCATGGACTCGCTCTTGTTCTTGACCACGCGGATGTCGACCACGTGGCCGACCCATATGCCCTGGGCATCCCAGACGGACTGGCCCATCAGTGCTGTCAACCCCATGATCCAACAGTCCCATCGGGTGGACGTTTCCGCAGGTAGGCGCGCTGGAGCGGGGATGTCGTAGAGTATGGAGCCACTAGAACTTAGTTCGGGAGTGGGCATGACGAAGTTCGACGAGGCGACGCAGGCGATCAGGGTGGAAGAGGGCGTCTACGACGTGTGCCTCGATCCGGGCTATTCGATCGGCGGCCCCCTCAACGGCGGCTACCTGATGGCGGTCCTCCTGCGGGCGGCCGTGGACGCCTCGCCGCACGACCATCCGGTGAGCACCACCACGCAGTTCCTCCGCGCTCCGCGCCCCGGGCCCGCCAGGGTGGTGGTGGAGCAGATGAAGGCGGGCAGGACGGCGGCCTTCGCGAGGGCGAGGCTGGTCCAGGACGACGCTCCGCAACTGGAGTCGCTGATCACGACGGCCACCCTGAACGACGTCCAGCCCATATATACGGATAAATCAGCTACTGGGATGCCTGCGATGGAGGATTGCGTCAAGCTGCCCGACCCCAAGCCGGAGTCGGGCATGACGTTGAACGCGCAGATGGAGATGCGCTTCGACCCGCCCACGATCGGATGGCTGCACGGCAGGCCGACGGGACGCCCCGAGGCTCGCGCGTACTTCAGGATGGCCGAGCCGCAGGACCCCGACCCTTACGTGATCGCGCTGGCCGTGGACGCGCTGCCGCCGGTGGTGTTCTCGGCGGGCCAGCGGGGCTGGGCGCCGACCGTCGACCTCACCTGGCACCTGCGGGCGCTGCCGTCACCGGGATGGCTCACGCTGCTCGGCAGCGGGCGGCTCGTCGCGGACGGGTGGTTCGACGAAGAGGTGGAGGTGTGGGACTCCGCGGGGCGGCTGGTGGCCCAGTCCCGCCAGCTCGCCAGAGTCGGACGCGGCTGAGCCCCGGCTCGCGGTCTCCCTCTGCCCCCTTCGGGAAACGGCGGCCGAGCCCCGGCTCGCGGTCTCCCTCGGTCCTCTCGGGGAACGCCGGGGCGGATGCGGGCCCGGGGTCGTCGAGGGGCGGGGGGCGCGGAGGAAACAGGAGAGGCATGGCTCTCGTGTGAGGATTCTTACGCTGTGGTGATCCCGCAGGTCGCCTACCCTCTGAAGCGTGCCGGACGCGAGCATTGGAATCTTCGACAGCGGGGTGGGCGGCCTGACCGTCGCCAGGGCGATCATCGACCAGCTTCCCCATGAGTCCATCACCTACGTGGCCGACACGGCCCGCCAGCCGTACGGGCCGAAAAAGATCGCCGAGGTCCGCGAATACGCGCTGGAGGTGATGGACCACCTCGTCGAGAACGACGTCAAGATGCTCGTCATCGCCTGCAACAGCGCCAGCGCCGCCGTGCTGCGGGACGCGCGCGAGCGGTACGACGTCCCGGTGATCGAGGTCATCCAGCCGGCGACCAGGCGCGCCGTCAGAGCCACCCGCAACGGCAAGGTCGGCGTGATCGCGACGCGCGCCACGATCGGGTCGATGGCCTACCAGGACGCCTTCGCCGCCGCCCCCGACGTCACTCTCACCGGCGTGGCCGCCCCGCGCCTGGTGGAGTACGTGGAACGCGGCGAGACGATGAGCGACGAGCTCATCGAGGTCGTCCGCGACTATCTGGCCCCCATCCAGGAAGCCGGGTGCGACACCCTCATCCTCGGCTGCACCCACTACCCGCTGCTGACCGGTGCCATCTCCTACGTCGCGGGCGACGGGGTGACACTGGTCTCCAGCGCGGAGGAGACGGCCAAGGACGTCTACCGGATCCTGCACGACCGCGGTCTCGCCAACGGTGCCACCTCCCCCCAGCACCGCTTCAGCGTGACCGGCGACTCCACTCTCTTCGCCGAACTGGGCAGGCGTTTCCTCGGGCCCGAGATCGAAGCTGTCGAGCCGGCCGCAGTTGGGGGTACCACCACCTCGAACGGGAGGTCCGCATGAAGGTGACGATCGTCGGATGCTCGGGGAGCTTTCCCGGACCCGACAGCCCCGCGTCCTGCTACTTGGTCGAGGCCGAAGGCTTCCGCATGCTACTCGACTTCGGCAACGGCTCCCTCGGCCCGCTCCAGCGCCACATCGGTCTCTACGACGTCGACGCCATCTGCCTGTCGCACCTGCACGCCGACCACTGCCTGGACATCTGCGGCTACCACGTGGTCCGCACCTACGGGCCCGCCGCGCCGTACCCGAGGATCCCGGTCTACGCGCCGCGTGACGCGCCCCGCAGGCTGGCCGCCGCCTACGGCATGCCGGAGGAGCCGGGGCTCGAGACCGCCTTCTCGTTCGTGCCGCTGTCGCCAGGGCGGTTCGCCGTCGGCCCGTTCGAGGTGACGGCGGGCCTGGTCAACCACCCCGTCGAGGCGTACGGCTTCCGCGTCTCGCACGCGGGCAGGACGCTGGCCTACTCGGGCGACACCGGCGAGAGCGCCGAACTGGTGAAGCTCGCCGACGGCGCCGACCTCCTGCTGTGCGAGGCGTCGTTCATGGAGGGCCCCGACCTCACCCCCGACCTCCACATGACGGGACGCCAGGCGGCCGAGCACGCCGCCAAGGCGAAGGCAGGCAGGCTGGTGCTGACCCACCTGGTCCCGTGGAACGACAATGCGCGAGTCCTCGACGAGGCCTCGCGCGGCGCCTTCGGCGGGCCGATCGAGCTGGCCCGAAGCGGCGCCGTGTACGACCTGACCTGAACGGTCAGGGCCGTTCTTGAGCGGGGATAGGGTGATCTGCATGTCTCGACAGGATGGACGCGCTCCCGACCAGCTTCGCCCGGTGAAGATCACCAGAGGGTGGATCAGCCATGCAGAGGGATCGGTGCTGGTGGAGTTCGGCGGCACGCGCGTGCTCTGCGCCGCCTCCGTCCAGGACAGCGTGCCACGCTGGCGCAGGGGCAGCGGGCAGGGCTGGGTGACGGCCGAGTACGCGATGCTTCCGAGGGCGACCAACACCCGCAACGACCGCGAGTCGGTGAAGGGCAAGATCGGCGGTCGGACGCACGAGATCTCCAGGCTGATCGGCCGCTCGCTGCGCGCCTGCGTGGACTACAAGGCGCTCGGCGAGAACTCCATCGTGCTCGACTGCGACGTCCTGCAGGCCGACGGCGGCACCCGCACCGCCGCGATCACCGGCGCGTACGTCGCGCTGGCCGACGCGGTCGCGTGGATGCGCGCGCGGAAGATGTGCCCTGGCGACCCGCTGGTCGACTCCGTGGCGGCGGTGTCGGTGGGCGTCGTGAAGTCCACGCCCATGCTCGACCTCTGCTACGTCGAAGACGTCGCCGCCGAGACCGACATGAACGTCGTGATGACAGGATCAGGAGCGTTCGTCGAGGTGCAGGGCACCGCGGAGGGCGCGCCCTTCGACCGCCGCGCCCTCGACGAGCTGCTCGACCTCGCGGTCGCGGGCTGCGAGGAGCTGACGCTTCACCAGCAGGAGGCACTGGGCCGATGAGAATCGTGCTGGCGACCCGCAACGCGGGCAAGATCGTCGAGCTGCGCCGGATCCTCGGCGGATTCGAGGTCGTGGGCCTCGAGGAGTTCCCCGAGATCGGCGAGGTGGCCGAGACAGGGCTCACGTTCGCCGAGAACGCCCTGCTCAAGGCGCACGCGGTCGCCCAGGGGTCCGGCCTGCCCGCGGTGGCCGACGACTCCGGGCTGTGCGTCGACGCGCTCAACGGGATGCCGGGCGTGTTCTCCGCGCGCTGGTCCGGCAAGCACGGCGACGACGACGCCAACCTCGACCTGCTGCTCGCGCAGGTGTCCGACGTACCCGACGACCGGCGCACGAGCAGGTTCGTGTGCGCGGCCGCGCTGGCGCTGCCGTCAGGCGAGGAGCGGGTGGTCGAAGGGGAACTACAGGGACGGCTGCTGCGGGAACGCCGGGGAACGAACGGGTTCGGCTACGACCCGATCTTCGTGCCGGACGGGGACACGAGGACCACGGCGGAGATGACCGCCGAGGAGAAGGACTCGATCAGCCACCGCGGACGCGCCTTCCGCGCCCTGGCCCCGATCGTCACCGCCACCCTCGCCTGAACCGCGCGACCTCCCCGCCCCGGCCCGCGCGCTGTGCCGGTCTGTGCGCCGCGCCGGTCTGTGCGCTGTGCCGGTCTGTGCGCCGCGCCGGTCTGTGCGCCGCGCCGGTCTGTGCGCCGCGCCGGTCTGTGCGCCGCGCCGGTCTGTGCGCCGCGCCGGTCCCAGCCTGTACGGCAAGCCGGGTCAAGGCCACCGTCGTCACCGCCGGCCGTCCGTCCACCACGCCACTCCAGCCGCGCCGCGCACCCGCCGTGACGTCGGCCCCGGTTCGTAACCGGTGCGTAAGATCTCGCGTCGCGCGGCAGGCGTAGCGTTTTCCCGTGGAGAGCTACAGGGTCGTACCCGCTTGGGCGGGGGCCGTCATCGGACTGGTCGCGGGAGCGGTGGCGCTCGGCGTCGCGTATGTGGTCGCGGCGGTGGTGGGGCCGACCTCGTTCCCGGTCGTCGCGGTGGGCGACGCGGCGGTGGACCTGGCCCCCGCGTCCGCCAAGGAATGGGCGATCGCGACGTTCGGGGAGAACGACAAGGCGGTCCTCGTGACCGGTGTGGTGGTCGTGCTCACGCTGGTCGCGGCCCTGCTGGGGGTGCTGTCGAGACGGAGCGTCGGTTTCGGGCAGGCCGGGTTCGCGGTGTTCGGGGTGGTGGGGTTGCTGGCGGCGCTCACCAGGCCGGACTCGGGAGTGGCCGACGGGTTGTCGACGGTGGTCGGAGCGCTGGCGGGGTCGTGGACGCTCACCCTCCTGTTCAGACGCGCGGTGGAGTCCCTCCCTGCCACGTCCCGCTTCCGCCTGAGTGACGGGGAAGGCGGCCCCGGTGCGCGATCAGGTATCGGGGACAGTGCCGCCGGGGTCGGTCCTTCGAGAAGCGGTGCCGGGGATCCTCGGGGTGGCCCGATGGGTTCTTCCGGGGAGGCCTTGGGCGATGCCGGGGATCCTCGGGGTGGCCCGATGGGTTCTTCCAGGGGGGCCTTGGGCGATGCCGGGGATTCCGGGGTCGGCGTGGTGGGTTCTCCCGGGGAGGCCTTGGGCGATGCGCGGGACTCTCGGGGTGATGGAGAGCGTCCGGAGGTTCGGGAGCGGGTCGCGGAGCTGGGGGCTGGAGGGCCCCTGGAGAGTGAGCGGCCTGCCGTGATGCGGGCGGGGGCCGAGCTCTACGCCTTCGACAGGCGGCGGCTCATGATCGGTTTGGCGGGCGGGATCGCCGTCGCCGGGGCGGCCGCCGTTGCCGGGCAGGTGCTGTCGGGACGCAGGGTGGGGGACACCGCCAGGGTCGGGGTGGCGCTGCCGAAACCCGCCACTCCGGCCAAACCACTGCCTGCCGGGGCCGATCTCCGCATCGGCGGGCTGTCGCCGTTCGTCACCCCGAACAAGGACTTCTACCGGGTCGACACCGCCATCATCGTCCCGCAGGTGAACCCGAACGACTGGACGTTGCGTATCCACGGCATGGTCGACCGGCCGATCGAGCTCACCTTCGACGACCTGCTCAAGCGGCCCCTCACCGAGGCGGACATCACGCTCACCTGCGTGTCGAACGAGGTCGGCGGGCCGTACGTCGGGAACGCGCGGTGGTTGGGGGCGCGGATGGCCGACGTCCTCCGCGAGGCCGGTATCCAGAGGAACGCGGACATGCTGTTGTCCACGTCGGCCGACGGGTTCACCTGCGGCACGCCCGTGGACGTCGTGATGGACGGCAGGGACGCGCTGTTCGCCATCGCGATGAACGGCGAGGCGCTGCCCGTCGACCACGGTTTCCCGGCCCGGCAGGTGGTTCCCGGGCTTTATGGCTACGTGTCGGCCACCAAGTGGGTCGTGGACATCAAGGTGACGCGGTTCGACACGGACGAGGCCTACTGGACGCCGCGCGGGTGGGCGGCCAAGGGGCCGATCAAGACCCAGTCGCGGATCGACGTGCCCAAGGCGGGGGCGCGACTGAAGCGGGGCCGTACGACGATCGCGGGAGTGGCGTGGGCGCAGCACACCGGGGTGGAGGCGGTGGAGGTGCGGATCGACGGGGGCGCGTGGCAGCAGGCCAGACTGGCGGTGGTGCCGGGCCCGGACACCTGGCGACAGTGGGCGTTCGACTGGGACGCGACGCCGGGCAGGCACACGATCGAGGTACGGGCGACCGACGCGGCCGGCCGTACCCAGACCGAGCGGCAGACGTCCGTCGCGCCCGACGGGGCGACCGGCTGGCACACCATCTCGGTGCGCGTCGACTGAACGGGACGGCGGCGGCTCGTCTTGGGATTGTGGATGGGCGTGGCGGCTCGTCTTGGGGTGTCGGCTGACGGTGGGCGGGTGGCGGCTCGTCTTGGGGTGTCGGCTGACGGTGGGCGGGTGGCGGCTCGTCTTGGGGTGTCGGCTGACGGTGGGCGGGTGGCGGCTCGTCATGGCGCGTCTACTGACGGTGGATGGGTGACGGCTCCGCGTGGGGCGTCGGCTGACGGTGGGTGGGCGGCGGCTCGTCCTGGAGGGTGGGGCTCGGCGGCTGCATCGACGCCGCCTTCCGCCACGTTCTGCCTGGTCTTGCGGGTGTGGGGAAGAGGCCGCGGCCTTGAGAGGTTCACCCGCTCGGTCGGCGGCGGGCCGGGAGCGGCATCGGGGGGCCCAGGTAAATCTTCGAACCTCGTGACTGTGGGCGATAGGCCGCCTACGATCGGTCGTCGATGACGAAGGAGGCGGCGAGATGTTTCGCGAGAGCCTTCCCGAGGGCCGCTACAACCCGCTGATCGCCGAAGGCGTGCGGTGGCGCGACTACGAGCAGGCCGCCGAGTCGGCGCCCGAGCCCGTCGTGCAGGATCCCACCGCGCTCGAGCCTGCCACGCCGGATCCCCTGACGCCTGAGTCCGGTGTGCAGGGTTCTACCGTGCCGGGTCAGGTGATGCCTGAGTCCGGTGTGCAGGGTTCTACCGTGCCGGGTCAGGTGATGCCTGAGTCCGGTGTGCAGGGTTCTACCGTGCCGGGTCAGGTGATGCCTGAGTCCGGTGTGCAGGGTTCCGCCGTGCCGGGTCATGCGACGCCCGAGCCCGCCGGGTCCGAGCCCGCCGTGGTGGAACTCGCCGGGTCCGAGGTCGCCGTGCAGGATTCCGCCGCGTCGGGTCTTGCGGCGTCCCGGTCCGGTGTGCAGGGTGGTGCCGCGCCGGATTCCGCGCTCCAGTCCGCAGTGCATGATTCCGTCGCACCGGGCCCCGCGACGCCGGAGGCCGCTGTGGAGGCTCTCGCCGGGGTCGAGTTCGCTGGGGTCGAGTTCGCCGGGCGGGATCCCGCTGTCCGGGATCCCGCCGCTACAGAGATCGCTGGATTCGAGCCTGGCGTGCGGGATCCCGCCGCGTCGGCGACCGGCGTGCACGATCCTGACTGGTTCGACCTGCCGAACCGTCCGCCGCGCCTGGCCGACTGCAGGCCGTACGGTGTGCCGGGTGGGCTGGCCCGCACCGACCCGCAGGCCGAGTTCGACCTGCTGCAGGCCCTGCCGCCCGGCATCAGGTTCGCCGACCCGCGCGGTACCTGGGTCAGGCTGGTCAACGGCATGGGCGCCGCGGAGGATCCGTTCAGAGCGAGCAACGCGGCCGACTGCGCGCTCGCGGTGGTGTCCACATGGCACGGCGAGCCAGTGGTGGCGGCGCCGCGGCAGCCCGAGTACGACCCGGTGGGCCGCCCGCTGCTCAGGGGAGAGACGGGCGGCACCGCGCGGATCGAGCGCTGGCTGGGTCAGCGGATGGAGTGCGTGGGGCAGGGCAGGCAGGCCTACGCGGTGATCGCCAGGCGGCTGGCGGAGGCGGGGCACGGCGCGTCCGCGGTCATCGTGGTGCGCTGGCCCGCCGGGGGCTCCCACGCCTGGAACGCCGTCAACGCCGACGGCGAGGTGATCTGGATCGACGCCCAGCGAGGGCACATGGCCGTCGAACCGCCCTATGAGAGCGTGACCGGCGTGTTCTGCGCGATCGTCGACAGGCGGGGTGAGCAGGGGTGAACCTGGACCAGGCGCGCGCGGTGGCGGAGGAGTACTTCAACGGCGGCCGGCACGACCCCGTGGAGCTGGGTCTCTACGCGTTCGGCGAGGGCTACGTGGTGTGGGCGAAACCATCCGAGCCCGACGATCCCTCCACGCTGCCTGAGACGGTCGGCGGCGGGTGCATCGTGATCGACAGGCAGACGGGCGAGTTGGTGATCCGGCCGCTGCTCGACCCGGCCACGGTGGCCGAGCAGTGGCCTGGCCGCCACCCCCGCTGACAGCCAGGCCGCCACCCCCGCTGACGCCGGGCCGCCACCCTCCGCTGACGGCTGGGCTGCCGTGAACCGGCCGGGTTGCCGTGAACCCGGCTCGGCCGCCGTGAACCCGGCTGGGCGGCTGTGAAGCGGCGGGACCGCGGCAGGGGGACTCAGCCGCTCGCCAGTGAGGTGACGATCGACGCGCGAGCCGCCTTGCGTGCCGGGAGTACGGCCGCCAGCACGCCCGCCAGCCCCGACAGCGCCACGAACAGTGCGATCTGTCCGAAGGGCACCGACAGCGTCGAGTCGTCCATCATGGTCCTGACGGCCGCCCAGCCGAAGGCGATGCCGAGCGTCACCCCGACCAGCGCGCCGATCAGGCCGAGCACGAGTGCCTCCACCGACAGCATCCGGCGCAGTTGCGGCCTGGTCAGGCCGAGCGCCCGCAGCAGGGCCGACTCGCGGGTGCGCTCGTGGACCGACAGCGACAGCGTGTTGGCGATGCCGAGCAGCGAGATGAGGATCGCCAGGCCGAGCAGCCCCGTGACGATCATCAGTGTCATGTCGAGGGCGTCGTCGTACTCGCCCCGCACGTCGGTCGAGCTGATCACCTGCACGGTGGGGAAGGCCGCGGTGGCGGCCTCGACCAGGTCGCGGGTCTTGTCAGGATCGACACCGTCCTTGATCTTGAGGTAGATCCTCGAATCGGGCGTCCTGCCGAAGTACTGGTCGTAGGAGCCGGGCGAGAGGGTGACGGACGGCAGCAGCGTCTCGTCGTCGAGCAGCTGGCCGACCTTGAGGGTGACCGTTCCCTCCCGCTTGGTGGTGAGCCGCAGTGTGGAGCCCGCCTTCAGCCCCCGCTCCTTGGCCTGGCTCTCGGTGAGCGCGACCTCGCCCGGGCCGAGCGGTTCGAGCTTGGCGGGCCCGGTGAACGTGCCGACCTGACTGTCGACCTTGCCGACCTTCGCGCTCGTGTCGCGGATCTGCAGGACGGAGTCGAACTCGGGCTTGGCCCGCAGGGTGTCGCCGACCGAGCGGGGGATCGCCGCCTCGCGGTCCTGGGTGGCGACCATGTAGTCGGCGGGGAACTGCGAGTCGAGCTTGGCCGCCATCGTCACCCTCGTCGAGGCGGTCATCACCGAGATGACCGTCATCAGCGTCACGCCGATGGTCAGCGCGATCGTCGTGGTGGCCGCCCGCTTGGGGTTGCGGCCCGAGTTGTCGACGGCCAGCCGTCCTGGCACTCCGAACAGCACGCGCGGCACCTGGCCGACCAGCCTGCTGAGCGGCTTGACCAGCACCGGGCCCAGGATGAGGACCGCCAGGAAGATCAGCGTGCACCCGCCCATGGCGACGAAGAGCGAGACCTGCTCGCCGGGGGCCATGAACACCGCCGCGCCGGTCGCCCCCGCCCCCGCGAGCAGCAGGAGCCCTGAGATGACCACGCGGATCAGGCCCGCGCGGTAGGTCTGCTCCTCGACCTGGCTGCGCAGCGCCGCGATCGGTGCGACGGCGGTGGCCGAGCGCGCGGGCAGAAGGGCGGCGCCGACGGTCACGACGAGGCCGACCACGAGCCCGACGGTGATCGTCAGAGGCGTGAGCGACGGGCCGAGCCCGGTGGGCAGCGGCGCGTCCAGCGCGCGCAGCACGGCCATCGCGCCCGCGCCGAGCCCGTACCCGGCCGCGAGGCCGAGCACGGAGGAGAGCAGGCCGACGACCACCGACTCCAGCAGCACCGAGCCGAACACCTGGCCGCGCGTGGCGCCGATGCAGCGCAGCAGCGCCATCTCCCTGGTCCGCTGGGCGACGAGGATGTTGAAGGTGTTGTAGATGACCAGCGCGGCCACCATCATGGCGATCAGGCCGAAGATCAGCAGGCCCAGCTTGATGAAGTCGATCTGCACGCCGTTGCTCTTCGCCATGGCCGCCGCCAGTTCGTGGCCGGTCTTGACGTCGTAGGCCTGGCCGAGGGCGGTGGTGACGGCCTGCTTGAGCGCGGCGGGGTCGTCGCCCGCCAGGTCGATCTCGCGAAAGCCCTTCTCGCCCGTCAGCCGCTGCGCGGTCGCGGTGGTGAAGCCGACCGCACCGGTGTAGCCGAGCTCCTGGTCCAGGCCGATGTCGAAGACGCCGACCAGTTTGAACGCGTGCCTGCCGCCCTTGCGGTCGAGCACCGTGACGGTGTCGCCGACCGCGAACCCCTGCTTGCGCGCGGTGTTCTCATCGACGATCGCCTGGTCGTCCCCGGCGGGGGCGGCGCCGTCCGTGATCGTCGTGCGGGTGGTCGCGGAGATCGCGGTGGTCGGCAGGTCGCCGATCGTCTTGCCGTTCCTGCCCAGCAGCGGGGCGTTGCCGCGCACCTGTCCCTGGACGTCGGTGACGCCGTCGAGACCGCGCAGGCGCTCGACGAGCTTCTCGGGGAGCGCCTGCGCGCCCGGCTTCGGCAGGACGGCGACGGCCACCTTCTCGGCGTCCGCGGTGACCTTCTGCGCGAACCCGGCCTCGATGGTGTCGGTGAGCACGAACGTGCCCGCGATGAAGCCCACTCCGAGCGCGATCGCCAGGGAGGTGAGCAGCAGGCGCAGCCGGTGCGCCCGCAGGCTTGCGAGGGTCGTCTTGATCACTTGGCTTCCAGCCTCATCAGCGTGTCGAGCACCGACTGCGGCGAGGGCTGGGCCACTTCGCTGACCAGTTCGCCGTCGCGGAGGAAGACGACACGGTCGGCGTAGGCGGCGGCGACGGGGTCGTGGGTGACCATCACGATGGTCTGGCCCAGTTCGCGGACGCTGGTGCGCAGGAACGACAGCACCTCGGCACCGCTGCGCGAGTCGAGGTTGCCCGTGGGCTCGTCGGCGAAGATCACCTGTGGCTTGCTGATCAGGGCGCGGGCGACGGCGACGCGCTGCTGCTGGCCGCCGGACAGCTCGGTCGGCCGGTGGCCGAGCCTGTCCTTCAGGCCCACGGTCTGAATGACCCGGTCGAACAGCACGGTGTCGGCCTGGCGTCCGGCGATCTCCAGCGGCAGCCTGATGTTCTCCTCGGCGGTCAGCGTCGGCAGCAGGTTGAAGGCCTGGAAGATGAAGCCGATCCTGTCCCTGCGCAGCAGCGTGAGCTGCTTGTCGCCGAGCCCGGTCAGCTCGACGTCGCCGATGTGGACGTGGCCGCTCGTGACCGTGTCGAGCCCGGCCAGGCAGTGCATCAACGTCGACTTGCCCGAACCCGACGGGCCCATGATCGCGGTGAAGGCGCCGGTGGCGAACGAGACGTCCACCCCGCGCAACGCGTGCACCCGCGTGTCGCCCTGTCCGTAGGTCTTCGTCAGTCCGGTGGCCACCACGGCGGGCCTGAGGGATATCTGTGTCGCTGTCACGCAGAAGACGCTATGAGGGACAAGACGGCTTTCCCTGGGACTCGAGGAGGGACTTACTGTCACACCTCAGATGACCCGGATCAGCCTTTCGGCCGATCCGGGGGACATCCTGGAGCCGCCGCACCACCGATCCGGTCCCGCGACGAAAGCCCCGCACAAGGGGCCCGTCCCGGATCGGCCGCTACCGCGGCCGGTCCTGAGGTCGGGGTGGTAGCCGGTCGGACGGGACGACCAGCCCGGCCTCGTAGGCGTAGACCACCACCTGCGCCCTGTCGCGCAGCCCCAGCTTGGCCAGCACCCTGCCCAGGTGCGTCTTCACCGTCGCCTCCGCCAGGTCGAGCCGCCCGGCGATCTCGGTGTTGGACAGCCCGCGCGCCACCAGCATCATGACCTCCTGTTCCCTGGCGGTCAGCAGGCTGCCGTCGGGCAGCCGTTCGGTGGTCAGCTGCGCGGCGAACTTCGCCAGCAGCCTGCGCGTGGCGCTCGGCGCCATCACCGCGTCACCGTTGTGGACCGAGCGGATCGCGCTCACCAGGTCGGAAGGCGGCACGTCCTTCAGCAGGAAGCCGGAGGCGCCCGCCTTGATCGCCGCGTAGGCGTACTCGTCGAGGTCGAACGTGGTCAGGATGAGCACCTTCGGGCCCTCGATCAGCCTGGTCGCCTCGACGCCGTCCATGCGGGGCATGCGCACGTCCATCAGGACGACGTCGACCTCGACCTGCTTCAGCAGCTCCAGCGCCGTGACGCCGTCGCTCGCCTCGGCGACCACCTCGATGTCGGGCTGGGCGCCCAGCACCATCTTGAAGCCCGCGCGCAGCAACTGCTGGTCGTCGACCAGCATGACCCTGATCATGCGGCGACCGGCAGCCTGGCCAGCACCTCGAAGCCGCCGCCCGGTCTGGGGGCGGCCTGGACGGCTCCGCCGTACATGGAGACCCTTTCGCGCATGCCGAGCAGGCCGTGCCCACCCTCGCTCAGGGGCGCGGCCGCGCCCCTGCCGTCGTCGGTGACGCGCACCACGAGTTCGCGCATGCCGTACTCCATCTCCACCGTGGCCCTCGCGCCAGGCCCCCCGTGCTTGAGGGTATTGGTCAGTGCCTCCTGCACCAGCCGGTAGACGGCCAGTTGCTCGCCCTCCGACAGCTCGTGCGGGGTGCCGGTGACGCGCAGGTCGACCGGCAGGCCGGAGCCGCGCACCAGGTCCTCCAGCTGCGCGAGGCCCGGCTGCGGGGTGTAGTCGGCGGCGTCGGGGGCGGTGCCTGCCGGGTCGTCGCGCAGCACCCCCACCAGGCGGCGCATCTCCGCCAGCGCTTCGCGGCCGGTCTTGGAGATCGCGTGTACGGCCTGCCGCGCCTGGTCGGGGTCGCTGTCGATGGCGAAGCTCGCCCCGTCGGCCTGAACGATGATCACGCTGACGTTGTGGGCCACCACGTCGTGCAGCTCCCTGGCGATCCTGGCCCGCTCTGCCGCCGCCGCCATCCTGGCCTGCTGGTCGCGTTCGCGTTCGGCGCGTTCGGCCCGCTCCTCGAGGCCCTCCAGGTAGCGCTGGCGCGTGTTGGCGTAGATGCCGGTCAGCCAGATCATGATCACGAAGAACGAGCAGCTCAGGAACATGCCGAGGCTGACGGTGTCCCAGTGGGAGAGGGCGAGGAAGATGCCGAGCTCCGAGACCAGGCCGGCCGCCAGCGCCCATCTGAACCTGCATCGGCTGGCCATGGCGTACATCGCGACGAGCACCGCCGAGTTGGCGGGGAAGGCGTCGACGCCTGCCAGCCACTGCCCGAAGCTGGTCAGCGAGACGAGCGCGAACACGGAGCGCGGATGGCTGTTGCGCCAGAAGAGGGGTACGAGCAGCGCCGTCGAGAGGAGCAGGTAGCCGACCAGGTCGACGGGCGCGTTGGCCGGCGACTGGGTGTAGGTCGTGGCCAGGGCCGCGCACAGCGCGATCAGCGGGGTGACCCACAGGACGTCCACGAGCATGCGGCGGCGTTGCGACCACGCTCGAATCTTGCCGAACACTCCCTCACTGTACGTATCGCCTCGTGGCCGTCCTTCCCCCTGGAGTCGGAGGTCAATGTACGACCCTGGTCGCATGCCACATTTACGCGCTATTTATAGGGCGTCGGGCATTGTCATCTCTGGGAGCGCCCTCTGGGCGAGTAAAGGGAGATCGTGATGGCGGATCATGATCACGCCGCAGGGCCGCGCGGTGAAGAGGAAGCATCGCGCGGCCCGGACCCTGAGAGCGCCCCATCACCACCTTCGGGCCCGCCCTCGGAACCGCCGTCCGGCCCTCCGCAGAATGGCCCCGTCTTCGGACCGCCGCCACCTCCGCGCGAAACCTTCGCGACGTTCGTCCGGCAGCGGCACGCCCAGATCATCGGCGCGGGGCTCATCGGACTGCTGATCGGCGGCCTTCTCGGCGGCGGTGCGGTCGCGATCCTGTTCAGGGTCGCCGACCACGGCGACCGGCACCGCGTGTCCCACTGGGAGGGACCCGGCCGGTACGGCATGCAGCCGCCCGCCGACTGCTGGTACACCCCTGACGGCGGCACGGCCTGCGCGCCCCCGTACCGGTACAGGTATCCCCGGCAGGCGCCCGTGCAGCCCATGCCGCCCGTCCCCACGATGTCCCTGCCGCCGAGGACCGGCCTCCCCACTCCGGTGCCGTCGCCGACGGGCTGACCGGCTACCCCGTTTTCCGCACGTGAGGTCGTTTGAAGATCATCGGGTGGCTGTGGTGATCGTCGTCGCGGTATGACGTGGCCGGCGAGACAGCGTGCGCCGCAGTCGCGGGGCATGCGCAGGCCGAGCAAATTGTCGGATGGGTCCGGCAGGATGGCTGCCATGGTTTCTTATCAGCTGGTCATCGACTGTGCGGCACCCGAGCGGATGGCCCGGTTCTGGGCGGGCGCGCTGCGGTACACGGTGGAGCCGCCGCCGGGTGGATTCGACACATGGCGGGATTACTGGCGCAGTCTCGGAGTGCCGGAGGACGAGCTGGGCGAGGGGGACGGCAGCGACAGCATCGTCGATCCCGAGGGGTACGGGCCGAGGATCTGGTTCCAGCAGGTGCCTGAGGGCAAGGTGGTCAAGAACCGGTTCCACCTGGATGTGAAGGTGGGCGGCAAGCGGGAGGACGTACCGCTGGAGACCCGGAAAGCGCGGGTGGACGCCGAGGTGGAGCGGCTTGTCCAGGCGGGGGCGTCCGTTGTGCGGGTGCTGTCGCAGCCCGGGGTTGATCACTATGCGGTGGCGATGACGGATCCCGAGCAGAACGAGTTCGACGTGGTCTAGCGCCGATTTCCGCACGTCGTCACGGCTATCCCGCGTCTCCGCATCCCTCGCCCCCCGCCGCACTTTCTGCCTGGGTCCTTCTGGAAGAGAGGCTTGGGTGGAAGAGAAGGACGGGGCGTGGACGCGGTACCAGGGACGAAGCGGCACGTGCGGAAAACGGGGCTAGCCGCACACCCCGGTGGGGCGGCCGGAGGTGTCCAGGTCGACGCCGACGGGCCTCTCGCCGGGGACGCGCGCCTCGACCCTGTTCCTCCCCGCCCACCGGACGAGGTGAAGTTCGTCCCGCGTGAGGTCGAGGTCGGGACAGCCGAGCGACCACTCGCGGCTGAGCAGGCCCGCGCCGTCGCGGACGCTGAGCGCCATGCTGCTCTCGAACAGGCCGCTCTGCTCCCGCACGATCAGGGTGAGCGTGCCCGGCCCCTTCACGGATGCCACCTCGTAGGAGGTGAAGACCGACCAGCGGATCCCGTAGCCCATCCAGCCGAGCATGCCCGCGATCGTCGCGATCACGACGGCGGCCCGCGCCCATGGCGTCGGCCTGACCAGCTCGCGCACGCCCAGGCCGCCGAGGAGGAGAGCGGCGAGACCGAACAGGACGGGGTGGTCGAGGGTGTCGTTGAGCAGGACCAGTTCGGTGTCGGCGGTCCTGGTGACGACGACCGTGGCGGCGAGTGTGAGGGCCGGGACGAGGTACGCCAGGGAAAGGAGGGGCCTGCGGGGCATGGGGGATATGGTGCCCGATTTATCCGGTAATGGCGATTTCTGGATGACGTGACGGCGGCCCGCCGGAGTCCCGCTGGAGGAGGCGTGAACGACGGACGGCCACCGGTGACCCCGGTGGCCGTCCGCCCGCTTGCCGTACCCGCTGAGAAAGGGCCTAGATGGGCAGCCAGAGCGCCGGCACGTTCGGCGGCTCCCATCCCGGCAGCGAGGTGTGGCTGATCCTGCAGCGGTACCTGACGCCCTGGTAGACGACCACGTCACCCACCGTGTACGGCGTCCACGCGGCCCACGTGGTCTCCCCGTCGCCGCCGACCGTCAGCGTGAAGCGGGCCGAGTGGTCGGCGCTGGCGCCGTCGGCTTCGATGGTGATCGGGTACGCCCCCGGCGCCGTACCCGAGGCCGTGGCGAGCGTCACCGTCGCGGTCTGGCCCGAGGTGATCGTCTGCGGGCTGATGGTGACGCTCACCCCGCCGGGCGCGCCGGCCGCCGAGAGCGTGACGCTCTGCTGGCCGCCCGAGGTGACCTGCGTGCTGAGCGTCGCCGTGGCGGTCTGTCCCGGCTGGACGGTCGCCGACGACGGGTTCAGCGTCACCGAGTAGTCGTCGGCCGCGGTGCCGCCGACGGCGAGCTTCCACAACACGTACGCCGCGGCGTCCGCGTTGCGGTCGAGCGCCGTGGTGTTGACGTTCGCCGGGTAGGTGTCGCACGCGGAGTGGTAGCAGCGGTCGAACGCCTGGCCTGAGGTGCCGCCCCACTTGGCCGCCTGGGCGGCCGACTTGATCGCCTCGGCGCCGGTGAAGACGCCCCCGACCCTGACGCCCGCGTTCTTGAACGGGGCGTGGTCACTGCGGCCGTCGCCCGCCGTCTCGATCTCGGTCTGCACGTTGATGGAGGCGTAGTAGTCGTTGAACAGCCGCTGCAACTGCGGGTCGTCGTCGTAGACGAAGTAGCCAGGGTTGGGCGAGCCGGTCATGTCGAAGTTCAGGTAGGCCTCGATCCCGGACACGCCGCTGGTCTGCACGTAGTGCTGCGAGCCGCGCAGGCCCAGCTCCTCGGCGCCCCACCAGGCGAAGCGCACGTGCTTGGTCAGGGTGGGGTTGCGGCCCGCGAGCGTGAGCGCGAGCTCGAGCATCGAGGAGGAACCCGAGCCGTTGTCGTTGAGTCCGGGTCCCGCGCTGACGCTGTCGAGGTGGCTGCCCAGCATGACGACCTGGTTGCCGGGGCCGCCGGGCCAGTCGGCGATCAGGTTCTGGTGGGTGGCGCCGCCGTAGGTGAAGTTCTGGACCTGGGTGGTGTAGCCGGCGGCGTCGAGCTTGCCCTTGATGTAGGTGAGCGCGGAGATGTATCCCGTGCTCGGCGAGGGGCGCGGGCCGATGCTCTGCAGCTGGCTCAGGTGCGCGGTGATGTTGGCGACCGGGATGTCGGGCGTGCCGGGGTCGGGCGGCGTGCCGACGGTCAGCGAGAACGCCGCCTGCCTGTCGACCTCCGTGCCGTCGGCCAGGACGCTGACGGAGTGGGTGCCGACCGGGGTGCCCGAGGAGGTGGACAGGGTCAGCGTGGCGCTCTGGCCTGCGGTGATGGTGGCGGGGGAGAAGCTCGCCGTCACGCCCGACGGCAGGGTGCCGGTGCCGAGGGTGATCGACTGTGCGGTTCCGATCGCGGTCGTCCGCACGGTCGTGGACGCCTGCCGGCCTGGCTGGACCGTGCGCGAGGCCGGATCGAGCGCCACCGTGAAGTCGCTGCCCTGCTGGCAGGTCGGCTCCCCGGTCTGCTGCGGCACGCTGACGCCTGACCAGGCCTCCTTGACGACGTTGAACTCGACGCAGCTGCCCGGGTAGAGGGTCTTGGCCGCGTTGAGCGTGGCGACGCGCGCCTTGGCGTGGGTCCACGGCTGGGTCTTGGTGTTCAGGGCGCTCATGAAGATCTCGCCGGCCTTGCGGATGCCGATGCCGGTGATCGCCTGGCCGTTGTCGCATCTGGAGCTGGCCGGCTTGCCCTGCGGGTTGGTGCCGTCCGCCACCAGGTAGAACCAGTGGTTCTGCGGTCCTGCGCCCGCGTGCACCTCGGGGGCGGGCAGGCGGAAGCAGTTGGGGTGACCGAGCGCCGAAGGATTGTACATGTTGCGGATCGGGCCCGAGCCGCTCAGGTTGACCTCCTCGCCCACCAGGTAGTCCGGCGGGTCGAGGTTGGCGGGCTCGTTGACGTAGTGCTCGGTCAGCGCGCCGAAGATGTCGCCGGTCGACTCGTTGAGCCCGCCGGTCTCGTTGCCGCTGCCCGGGCCGCCCGGCGTGGTGTGGAAGATGCCGTGGCCGAACTCGTGGCCGACCACGTCCATCGCGGTGAGCTGCTGGGTGCCCGCGGAGTTGCGGCCGAAGGTGGTGTAGGAGCCCGTCCAGTAGGCGTTCACCTCGGCCAGCCCGACACGCGCGGGGAAGCCGCCGCCGCGGCCGTCGATCCCCTGGCGGCCCAGCCAGTCGCGCAGCATGTCCCATTCCTTCTGGACCGCGAACAGCGCGTCGACGCAGGCGGTCTCCAGGTTGGTCCCTGTGCCGTTGCCCCAGCTGTCGTCGGTGCCGGTGTAGGCCTGGCCGTTCTGCCCCCCGCACTGGATGCCGCGCCTGCCGGGGTCGACCATGGAGTACGAGGGCGAGGTGGCGATCTGCACGGGGTTGCCGTTGTAGTAGCTGTTACCGGTGCCCGCGCGCACCTCGTCCCACTCGTCGACGATCGTTCCGGTGACGGCGTCGACGTAGACGTGCAGCTTGCTCGGCGCCTTGGCGGTCAGCCCTTCGACGACCACCTCCCATGCGAGGCGGGGGCGCTCGCCCGCCGCGTGGATCGACAGGGTCGGCGTGCCGACGGCGGACACCGTGGGCACGCGCTTGCGGGCGGTCAGCGCGGCCTGCCCCGCGCTGACGGTGGCGGCGTCGGGGACGGCGAGCCTGGCCCGCTGGCCGGTGGTGACCTGCTGGACGACCTGGCCGGACTCGTCGGTGGCGACGACGACGTCGCCGCCGTAGACGGGCAGGCCCGCGTGAGTGCGGGCGTAGGTGAGGTACTGCAGGCCGCGCACGCCGCCGACCGAGGAGACGAGCGTGAAGTCGTCGTCGGGGGTCGCGAAGAGGGCCTCGCTGTTGGCCAGGAGGGCGCTCTGGGCGGCGGAGACGGCGTTGCGGCGTTCCGCGGGGGTGGGCGGATCCGCCGCCGCGGTCGTGGTCATGACCAGTGCCAACGCGAGCGTGGCGGCGGCACCCAGCCGGAGGGTGGGTTTCACTCTCGTGCTCCTCGGGGGGTCTAGGGCGGGAGTTGCCCCAAGTTGACCGCGAGAGTAAAAGCCTTAGTAACCCAACATTTTCCTATAATTTTGCGTTATATCCGCCCGTGTCGCTTCAGCCAGGCCTGATACGCCGGCGCGCGCCGCGCCTCGCTCCAGTAGGTCTTGGTCACCGTCTGCACCAGGTCGTCGGCCAGCGGCGCCAGCGGACCCTTCTCGTGCCATCCCAGCAGGTGCCGGAAGCGCAGCGGGGCGCCGCGCAGCGGCCTGATCGTGATGCCGTCCCTCGCGGGCGCGGTCGCCTGGAACAGCCCGACGCACCTGCCCTCGCCGATCAGGTCGAGCGCCACCTCCAGGTTCACCCCGTAGGCGACCCGCTGCGTGAAGCCGTGCTCGGCGCAGGTCGTCAGCATGTGCTCGCGCGGCCCCGACTCCAGCAGCGCGGGCTGCGCCCAGTCCTCTCCCGCCAGGTCGCGCAGCTCGACCTCCTCGGCCCCCGCCAGGCGGTGGCGGGAGGAGAGCCCGACGAACAGCGGTTCGGTGGCGATCACCGCGTACCGCGTGCCCCGCGGAGCGACCAGTTCGTGCCCCGGATAGTCGTCGAGGGTGGCCAACTCGATCCGCTCGCTCTCCAGCAGCCCGGGCAGCGGGTCCAACGTCGCCTCGGTGCGCAGGCTGACCTCCGCGCCTGGAAGCAGCCGATCCAGGCTGCGGGCCAGGTAGATGGCCAGCCGGGTCGGCGCGCACCCGACCCTGATCCGCAGCGGCCCGCCGGGCGGCGTGGCGTAGCGGGCGGCGTCGCGCCGCAGCTCGTCGAAGGCGGGCAGCAGCGAGCGCGAGCGCGTCAGCAGCCACTCGCCTCGCGGGGTGGGGCTCACACCGTCGTGCGAGCGGTCGAACAGCGGGCCGCCCACCATCCGCTCGATCCTGCGCAGCTGCGCGGCGATGCCGGGTTGCGACATGCCCAGGGTCGCGGCCGCCTTGGAGATGCTTCCCGTGTCCGCTATGGCGCACAGCACCCGCAGGTGACGAACCTCAAGGTCCACACCGCGAGCTTAAAAGTAAAGAAGCTTTCCAGTAAGGCCCAATCAGGTGGCGGCCACGGGGGCACGTCAGCGACGGACGTGCACGCGGACGATCGCGCCCATGTCGTCCTCGCCGATGTCGCGGCGGACCCTGCCGACGATCTCGCGGTCGAGCTTGGTCACCACCGCGCCCACGTCGGCGGTGATGGGGCAGGTCACCGCCAGCCGCAGCCGGTCCTCACCCACCACCCGCACGCTGGTACGGCTGATCCCGTCCACGTCCTTCAACCCCACGCAGAGCAGGGCCGTACCCGTGCCCGACCGGTTGCCGAGCCTGCCCCAGCCGAGCGCCATGAACAGCCACCGGGTGGCCAGCATGGCGGCCAGCACCAGCGCGAGCGCCAGCCCCCACGAGATCAAGGGGTGCGCGGCGACGAAGCCGTCGAGGTCGGCCTCCATGACCTTGGTGTTCCTGCCCTTGCCGAGCTCGCCGCCGCCGCGCAGGTAGGCGTAGACGCCCGCGCCCAGCAGCACCGCGCCGACCACGCCGAGACCGATCCTGTTGCCGGAGTACTGCCGCATCAGAGCCCCCTCCTGCGCAGCCGCACCACGACCTCGCCCGCGCACATCGCGCCGAGCCCGTTCAGCCGCTCGCCGACGGCGGCGCCGGTCCTGCGCAGCATCTCGCCTGACCGCTCGGCGTCGGAGACGACGGCGACCTCGATCAGGCGGCGGCGCAGCCGCACGCGCACGCTGCGCACCCCGTCGACGTCCTCGGCCACGGACTTGAGCGTCCTGCGCAACCCCGTCCTGGTGATGGCCATGACGATCTTCGGGTCGGCGGTCTCCAGCGCCACCAGCCTGCACCTGCCCGGCACCAGGGCGAGCCCCAGCAGGGCCAGGCCCGTGGCGGCCACCCCCAGCGCTCCCAGCATCAGAGCGGGGTCGGACCATGGGGTCGCGGCCGCCATGGCGACCACCTCGTCGACCGGCACGAGTCCGAGCCTGCCGCCCATCAGCGTGGCCAGGATCTCGGCCGACACCAGCGCCAGCCCGGCCGACAGCGTGAAGGCCACCGCCACGCCCGCGGGGGTACGCGCAGGTCTGAGCACTCTGGCCGCCCTGCGGCGGGGCGTCTCACGCTCGCCCAGAGCGGCTCCGCCAGGCAGGCGCTCCTGGAGTGTTGTCATCACACCGACCAGAGGTACAGGGACCCGCCAGGCCATAAAGCCTTCCCCGCCGCCGGTTTACGGGATCTTTGCCGACGAAAATCGGTATTACCCTGCTTCTATGGACGACCGCCAGCGCTACGACAGGGCCACCGCCGAGTTCGAGCCGCCCTTCGCGATCCTCGATCTGGAGGCGTTGCGCGCCAATGCGGAGAGCCTCGTCCGCCGGGCCGGCGGCAAGCCGATCAGGGTGGCGAGCAAGTCCGTCCGCTCGCGCCCGATCCTGGAGCGCATCCTCGCCATGGACGGCTTCCGCGGCGTCATGGCCTTCACCCTGCCCGAGGCCTTGTGGCTGGTCTCGCACGGCTTCACCGACGTGCTGGTCGCCTACCCCACCGCCGACAGGGCGGCGCTGGCCGCGCTGGCGGCCTCCGAGGAGGCGGCGCGGGAGATCACTCTCATGGTCGACTCCGTCGAGCACCTCGACTTCATCGAGTCGGCGATCCATGACGCCGGTTCCGTCCTGCGGCTCTGCCTCGACCTCGACGCCGGGTACGTCGCCTTCGGCGGGCGGTTCCGCGCCGGCGCGCTGCGCTCGCCGGTCCGTGAGCCCGTCCACGCCGCCGACCTGGCCGCCGAGATCGCCAAGCGGCCCGCCTTCCGCCTGGTCGGCCTCATGGCCTACGAGGCGCAGATCGCGGGCGTGGGCGACGACCCGCCGGGCAACGCGGCCTTCGCCCGCGTCATCAGGCTGATGCAGGCCCGCTCGGCCCGCGAGCTGATCGTACGGCGCGGCCGCGTCGTCAACGCCGTCAGGCAGCTGGCCGAGCTGGAGTTCGTCAACGGCGGCGGCACCGGCAGCGTCGATCGCACGGTCAGGGAGAAGGCCGTCACCGAGTGCGCGGCAGGCTCGGGCTTCTTCCACCCCCGGCTCTTCGACTTCTACCGCGGCTTCAGCGGTCGCCCCGCGGCGCTGTTCGCGCTGCCCGTCGTCCGGCGTCCGGCGCTCGGTGTGGTGACGGTGCTCGGCGGCGGTTACCTCGCCTCGGGGGCGCCCGGCCCCTCGCGGCTGCCCCAGCCGTACCTGCCGGCCGGGTTGCGCTACTCCAGCGACGAGGGCGCGGGCGAGGTGCAGACCCCGCTGCTCGGCCAGCCCGCCGAGGACCTGCGGGTCGGCGACAGGGTGTGGTTCCGCCACGCCAAGGCGGGTGAGCTGTGCGAGCGCTTCGCCACGCTGCTGCTGATCGAGGGCGACAAGGTCGTCGAGGAGGTCCCGACCTACAGGGGCGAGGGCAAGACCTTCCTCTGACTCACCTCCTGCGGCGCCTGCCGCGCCACAGGATGATCGCCGCGCCCACCACCAGCACCGCGCCCACGGCGATCAGCGCGGTGCCGATCGGCCGCTCGTCCTCCCACACGTCCTCGGGCTCGTCGCCGAAACGCACCGGCTTGGGTGTGACCCCCACGAGGTCGCCGACCGACGCCACGAAATGCTCGGCCCTTGACTTGACCTCCTCCACGCCCCGCTGGGCCACCCGCTTGGGGCTGACCCTGTCGGCGATGGCGTCGACGGTCTGCGCGAGCTCGGCGCGCGTCTGGGCGATCTTGCGCTCCAGCTCATCAGGGTCGGTGTCGGCCATGGCTCTCCTCTCTCAGGGTGATCAGTCTGTCAGGTCGCGTCGCCGTACGGCACAGCGGGCGAAGGCCGAGGGCGAAATGTGTCCCGCCGATTGGTTAGGTTGAGCCCGTGACCGAAACCAAGCTCCAGCCGGGAGACGCCGCTCCGGACTTCACGCTACCCGTGGCCGGCGGCGACGCCGTCTCCCTCGACGCCTACCGCGGCAAGCGCGTCATCCTGTACTTCTACCCCGCCGCGATGACGCCCGGATGCACCAAGCAGGCGTGCGACTTCCGCGACAACCTCGGCCAGTTGACCGACGAGGGCTTCGTCGTGCTCGGCGTGTCGAAGGACAAGACGGACAAGCTGGTGAAGTTCGCCGAGCGTGACGTGCTGACCTTCCCGCTGCTGTCGGATGTCGACCTGGAGGTCCACAAGGCCTACGGCGCGTACGGCGCCAAGAAGCTGTACGGCAAGGAGGTCGTCGGCGTGATCCGCTCGACGTTCGTCATCGACGCCGACGGGAAGATCGAGCAGGCCCTCTACAACGTGAAGGCCACGGGGCACGTGGCGGGCCTGAAGAAGAAGCTGGGGCTGGCCTGACGTCTTCGATCAAGCTCGCGGGCTTGATCGCAAACGAGTGTCTCCGCCCCTGCCCGGGCGCTAAGCTGATGGCGGATGCGCGGGCGTGGCGAAATAGGCATACGCGGCAGGTTTAGGTCCTGTTGGTGGAGACACTGTGGGGGTTCGAGTCCCCCCGCCCGCACCTTTCCCTTGGCGGGCCAATCCGTACTACTCTTGCCTACAGACACCGATGAACCCACGCGGGAGAGCGTCCTGGCATCCGGCCAGGAACCCTGAAGGAGCAAGCCCTCCCCGCGAACCTCTCAAGGCAAAGGACCGCGCGGGCCAGGTGACCTCTGGAAAGCAGGCCTGCGGGGCCTCGCCGAAGGTGAAAGTCCGGCAAACCCGGGCGAAGCTCTCAGGCACCGATGACAGAGGGGGAGGATCCTGGCATCCGACCCATTCTGAGGTGCGAACAATGTCCCGACCGACACCGCTGCGCGACGTACACGAGAGTCTCGGTGCGACGCTGACCGACTTCGCCGGCTGGCTCATGCCGCTGCGCTACGGAAGCGAGTCAGCCGAGCACAACGCCGTCCGCGAGCGGGCCGGGCTGTTCGACCTGTCCCACATGGGGGAGATCTTCGTTACCGGGTCGCAGGCGGCCGAGGCGCTCGACTACGCCCTCGTCGGACACCTGTCCGCGCTCGTGCCCGGCCGCGCCCGCTACACGATGATCGTCAACGAGAGCGGCGGCGTGCTCGACGACCTCATCGTCTACCGGCTGGCCGACCAGGAGTTCATGGTCGTCGCCAACGCCTCCAACTACCTCATGGTCGCCGACCGGCTCACCGAGCGCGCCGAGCGGTTCGACGCCGTCGTCGACGACCGCTCCGACCAGTACGCGCTCATCGCCGTCCAGGGCCCGCGCGCCCAGGAGATCCTCTCCGCCCTCACCGACGCCGACCTCGAAGGCCTGAAGTACTACGCGGGCCTGCCCGGCACCGTCGCCGGCGCCGAGGCGCTCATCGCCCGCACCGGCTACACCGGCGAGGACGGCTTCGAGCTGTTCGTCCGCAACGCCGACGCCGTCGCCCTGTGGCACGCGCTGACCAAGGCGGGCGAGCCGTACGGGATCATGCCCGCGGGTCTGTCCAGCCGCGACACGCTCCGCCTCGAAGCCGGCATGCCGCTGTACGGCAACGAGCTCGACGTCTCGCTCACGCCGTTCGACGCGGGGCTCGGCCGCGTGGTGAAGTTCGACAAGCCCGGCGACTTCGTCGGCAGGGCCGCGCTCGAGCCCGCCAAGGACGTTCCGCCGCGCCGCCGCCTCGTCGGCCTGGTCGCGACGGGCCGCAGGGTCCCGCGCCACGGATTCCCTGTCACCAAGGACGGTGCCGTCGTGGGAGAGGTGACCAGCGGCGCCCCGTCGCAGTCCCTCGGCAGGCCCATCGCGATGGCGTACGTGGACACTGGGATAGAAGAAGGTCTGACCGTTGACATCCGGGGCAGTCACGAGGCTGTGGACCTGGTTGAGCTGCCTTTCTACAGGAGGAACAAGTGAGCACCATCCCTGACGACCTGAGCTACACCAAGGAGCACGAGTGGGTCGGCGGCCTCGACGACGGCCTGACCGTGACGGTGGGCATCACCGCCTACGCGGCCGAGGCGCTGGGCGACGTGGTCTACGTGCAGCTCCCCGAGGTCGGGGCGACGTTCGAGGCCGGTGACTCCGTCGGTGAGGTCGAGTCGACCAAGTCCGTGAGCGAGATCTACGCCCCGGTGGCCGGTGAGGTCGTCGAGGTCAACCAGGCCGTGGTGGACAAGCCCGACCTGGTCAACAGCGAGCCGTACGGCGAGGGCTGGATGTTCAGGGTCCGCATGTCCGGCGACCCCGAGGACCTGCTGAGCGCGGAGGAGTACACCGCGCTCACGTCAGGCGACAACTGACACACCCCGCCGGGGTCCTGCCAGGACCCCGGCATTCGCGAGAGTTGGGCTGCATCAATGGCGATCAGCGTCTTCGATCTCTTCAAGATCGGTATCGGTCCGTCGAGTTCGCACACCGGTGGGCCGATGG